>JANRLN010000215.1:0-15973 GCA_033762515.1 Planctomycetaceae bacterium | reverse complement strand
CGCCGGGATGCTCCGCTCGTTTCACTACGCCTGCCACACCGACGCGATGGGACTGATCCCCGGCGTGGCGGGAGACGCAGATCCGGTGCGTCGTTCATGGCTCGATGCCTGGTACGTGTGGACCGCCGCGGAGTTTGTTCGCGGGTATCTTGAGGCGACCCGGGGCCGAGCGTGGCTGCCGTCCGACGCGGAAGAACTCCGCTGGCTGCTGGAAGTGTCGCTGTTGGAGAAGCTGGTGTACGAGCTGGCCTACGAACTCAACAGCCGCCCGGATTGGGCGGGCATTCCCTTGGCGGCACTCTTGGAACTGGAAGATTCCGCCGTGCCTGATCGCTAGTTAATCGTCTCTTCGCGGTCGGCCCGACGCGGTGTTCACAATGTCGGGTGGCAAACCCAGCGAAGCGATGGCAGTTGAACTAAGGACACTTTCCCAAAAGCCACGGTGATGACCCGGGGCTCTTTCGTTGGTAGTCTGGCGGCATGACAACGTTAGTCTACAAACGCACGCATCCCTATGACCCGAACGAAGGCGGCGTCTTCGGGATCGAGGATTGCATGGGGACAGTCCGAAGCCGCTCATTCGAGAACGTCATCGGAATTGGCGGGATTTGCGCCGAAGCCAGGTCTCATGGCATCGACCGCAAGATCAACTGGATTGGGATCGGCGCGAGCGTCGTCGGGAGACTGGGACGCGGCCCGCTCATCATCTTTGAGCATTTTCTGCTGCTGGAAGAGAAAGGACCGCTTCTCGATAACAACTATCCGGCTTTGGCGGAGCGATTTCTAAATCCGCGCGGGCCAAGAACGGCGCTCCGTTCATTCAACAAGACCGAGCAGATCGAAATTCAGCGAATCCTCGCGTTAGCCAAAGATGCCCCACCATCTACGGGTGATATGACCCGTGACCGTCCTTGGCCGTGCAAGTCGACGTTTCGCCGCAAGAAGAAATGCTGATCGGCTGACGAAACTTGCCATTTAGGACACTACCCACCTCAGAAATTGACGTTCCCCACCACTTGCCAGAACGCTCGGCCCTGCATACACTGTGCGATTCTCCGTCGGGGCTGGCTTCTATCCGCCTCCGCGGAAGGGTTCCGTGATGGGAAGGTGGCAGGAACGGCGATGAAAGACGGCATTCACCCCAAGTATCAAGAAGTGGTGTTCCAGGACTCTTCGACCGGAACGCAGTTTCTCATGCGGTCGACCATCCGCACTGAGAAGAAGGTGCAGTACGAAGGGCGGGAATTGCCCCTGGTGACGGTGGACATCAGCGCCGCATCGCACCCCTTCTTCACCGGCAAGCAGAAGTTCGTCGACACGGCCGGTCGCGTGGAAAAGTTCCAGAAGAAGTACAACTGGGCTGCCCGCGGCGGCAAACCGGCCGAGGAAGGCAAGTAGCGGGGTCAGCCGCCCAGGAAGATCGACGGGGTTGGGACCGCGCGGTGAAACTGCCCGCCGCGGTCCTCGACGGGAATGCCGCTTCGCGGCGAGCTTGTCCCCCGTGTCGTGCCTGTTGCCATGGTCACATCTGCCGTGGCGGTGCCCTGTTCTCTGGTCTTTGCCCGGTTGAGTTCGATCATGCTGTTCCCCACGCTGCAGGCCAAACTGACCCGCTACGAAGAGATCGAGCGGCTGCTGCAGGATCCCGACGTGCTCGCGGACACGTCGAAAATGGTCGAACTGCAGCGCGAGCACGGGGGAGTCGGCAAGATCGCCCTCGCCATCCGCGAGTTCAACCAGCTTGAAGCCAACATGCAGACGGCTCAGGAAATGGTCTCCGGCGCCGCCGATGACGACGAGCGCGCCTACGCCCAGGAAGAGTACGACACCCTCAAGCAGCGGTACGACGTGCTGCGGACCGACTTGGAAGACATGGTCACCGCCGGGGACTCGCTCACCCGCGGGAGTCTGATCATGGAAATCCGGGCCGGTACTGGCGGGGAAGAGGCGGCGCTGTTCGCCAACGACCTCTTCAACATGTATACCCGCTACGTCGAAAAACAGGGTTGGAAGTACGAAATCATCGACATGTCCAATTCGGACATGGGCGGGCTCAAAGAAGTCGTTTTGACCATCACCGGCGAAGCGTCTTTCCATCAATTGCAGTTTGAAAGCGGCGGCCACCGCGTCCAGCGCGTCCCCGAAACGGAAGCTCAGGGACGCGTCCACACCAGTGCGGCGACCGTGGCCGTGATGCCCGAAGCCACGGAAGTTGACGTCGAAATCAAGGACGAAGACCTCGAAATCGACACCATGCGCGCCGGCGGCCCCGGCGGGCAGAAGGTCAACAAGACCGAATCGGCGGTCCGCATCACCCACAAGCCGACGGGGCTGGTGGTCCGCATTCAGGACGAAAAGAGCCAGCACAAAAATCGGGCCAAGGCCATGCGCGTGCTCCGCTCGAAGCTGCTGGAATTAAGGACCGACCAGCAGCATCAGGCCCGTGCGGAGCAGCGGCGGACCCTCATCGGCTCGGGAGACCGCAGCGAACGCATTCGCACCTACAACTTCCCCCAGAATCGGATGACCGATCACCGCATCGGCCTGACGCTCTACAAGCTCGACCAGATGATGCAGGGGAACCTCGAGGAACTCATTCAGGCGCTGCTGCAGTTCGACCGCGAAGAACGGCTGAAGGGCAACATCACCGACTGAGCCCGACTGCAACGGTCCGCGCTCGTGTGTGTTTCCCCGACGGCTCGGCGGATCAGTAGCCCCGGTCTCATGCGATGACGGCTGATCGTCGTCGCCGGCTGGCTCGATCCGCAACCCGTCTGCGGCAGACTACGGCTGTCCCGTCTCCGGGGCGCCGGGCAGCCAACACGCGACCGGAAACGCCTTCAGGGACTCTGCCACGCGCAGCACCGTCACGCCGCGAGAATCGGGATGGGGACGACACTGCTGGCGGCTGAACAGTTCTTGAAAAGGGGGGGCCGAGGAGTCCGTCGGCTGGAGGCCGCCCGGCAGAATCACGGCCGTATCTTCCCAGACGTCGCCGATCGGCGACGAACCACCGAAGCCGACGACGCGGACGGTCAAACGCGGGACAATCGTGACGGCACAGCGATCTTGGTGCCGGCGTGCGAAGGCCACCACGGATTCCGCGAATTTCCCCGCCGTCTCCAGCGGCAGATACTCCCCGCGGGTGAACAGTTCGCCGTACCGCCGGCGCGCATTCAGGCTGAGAGCGGTGACAAACAGCTTGATGCGGCCATCGGCATCACTGTCAAGCAACCTGCCGAGCAGCGCGGGTGACGGTGCGTGACCACGCAGCCAGGAGTCGAACAGGCTACCGGAACCGCCGCCGAGATCGACCCCCATCTCGGCCTGCAACTCGGACAGATTTCGGAGACAGACGGAGAAGTCGACCGGCCGACGGTTGTCGGGATCGACCAACGCCTGGTGCCAGGTTTCAGCGCCCTGGTAGAAATCGGGAACGCCCGGAGCCAGGGTTTTGATCAACAGTTGCGACAGGGAATTCCAGCAGCCATGTCGCGCCGCTTTGACGGCGAAGTTGTGCAGATCACCCAGGAATTTCGGGCGCCGGCCGTCGAAGAGTGCCGCCACGAACAGGTGCAGGGCCGATTCATACGCTTCATGCGGATTGATCCAACTGGTATGCACCTTGGCTTCCCGCTCGACCTTGAGCATGTGCTGTTGGATGCGTGCCTGGAGTCGCTCGCGATCCGCCCCGACGGGGATTTGATTGGGCCACACTCCGACGAGCGTCTGATAGAGCAGGTACTCGGCCTTGCGGCTCGGGGCCTCGCTGCCGTCCACCTCGGTTTTGAAGCGACGAAAAGCCCGGCTCCAGGACTGCACCTGGTCTTGCCATTGTCGCGGAACTTCGCTCAGCACGCTGATCCGCGCGCGCACGTCTTCGCTCCGCTTGGTGTCGTGCGTGGTGCCGGCGTTCAGGGCATGCGTGTGACGCGGCTGACGTGACTGCAGGAATCGATGCATCGCCGCGACCGACGTGCCGAATCGGGCGGGTTCCCCGCCGACCTCGTTCAGCGACACCAGCCGGTTGAAGCGGTACAGCGCGGTATCCTCGACGGCCTTCGCCATTATGGGGCCGGTCAGTTGCTGGAATTTCCCGGTGAAGCGCTGAACCGCCGCAACTTCCTCCTCCTGGACCAGAACCGGATTGCGCAGCAGCAGGACATCGCGGACGAAGTCGAAGATCAGGCTGCTCATCGCCGGATTCCGCCGTTTCCCCCTGGCCACCGCCCGTTCGACATAACGCACGTCGCGTTCGAGCACGTGCCCGGGCCGCACGTAGGTTCGATAGACGCTGAACGAGGCGACGACTTCCTGGAGCGCGCGGGTGAGGCTGTTGAGCGTAAAATCGCGTGTGCGGCGATTCCGCTCGGAGAGACGATCCAGGCGGTCCCCCAGCACATTCAACTCGCTGGCCATGCTCATCCGGACGATTAACCGCTTGCATCGATACGCGAGTTCGGAAAAATCCCAGACCTCTCCCGTGAAGCGCTCGAACAATCGCGACATCGATCGTTCCGCCGAGGCGTCGACCAGGATGCCGTTCATAACGTTGAGAAATTCATAGCCCACGGTTCCGTGTACCGGCCAATCTTCCGGGAGTTCTTCATCGGGCGCCAGAATCTTCTCAACTACCACGAATAGCGGACGGGCCAGCGGAGACCCCGGAATCGACGCCGCGGCCCGCCACAACTCAAGCAGCCGCCCCAGAACCGCCGACGGGTCGGCTGCCGGCAGTGACCGGCCCGCCTCCGCAGCATCGTTCAGGGCTTTGCGGCACAGCCTCAGAAAGTGGCATTCCTGCAGACTGCAGAAATACTGCCAGGGATCGTACAGCCCGTCCGGATGATCAATCCGCAGCCCGGTCACGATCTCCTGATCCTGGAGTTCGAACAGCAGGCGGTGCGTGTCCGCAAACACGGCGGGATTTTCGGTGCAGACGGCGGCCAGATCGTTGATGTCGAAGAAGCGGCGATAATTGATTTCGTCGGCGGCGACGCGCCAGTACGACAACCGGTAGGCTTGATCCTGAAGCAGTTCATCCAGCAGATCGTAGCTCCGCGGATCCCCGACCCGCCCATTGACGATCCGCACGTTCTCTGCGACGAACTCCGCGATCGCCGCCGAGCGGGTCACCAATTCATGCAGGCGCCGCTTGATGATCTCCTTTTCACGCCGCCGTTCCGAAAGTCGCTCGGCGTTCGTCTCGGTGCGTCGCGGAAGGTTGCGAATCGCGGTCAGAATGCTGCGCAGTTCGAGCAGATCGGGCTGCTCGGCTCCGAGCAGCTGTTCGAGTTCCGGCAGCCGCAGCGCGAGCAGGCGGTCATAGGTGCCGGGGGCGATGGGAAAGCGGTGTTCAAAGTAAGTCAGCCAGAAGGTTCCGTCCCCATAGCACACCACCAGTTGTCCGGCTTCGAGGACGTCGCCGTATTGGTCCCCCAGGACGGGCAGGAGCACCTTGTGCGCCAGATCGGGCTTCAGGGGCATCCAGTCGATGTCAAAATAGGCGGCGAACGACGAGCTTGGTCCGTTTTCAAGGACGTCCTGCCACCAGGCGTTCAATTGCGGCGCCGCCGCCATGTGGTTGGGAACAACGTCGGCAATCAGCCCCATGTTGTGCCGCCGGAGCGCGGAGCTGAGGTCCCTCAAGTTCTCCAGCGTGCCGATCTCGGGGTTGATCACGCCATGATTGACGATGTCGTAGCCATGTCCGCTGCCGGGTCGAGCCTGAAGAAAGGGAGACGCATAGAGGTCGCTGATCCCCAGCGCGCTCAGATAGGGCACGATCCCCGCGACGTCGCGGAACGTGCACTGCGCGTTGAACTGCACCCGGTAGGTGGCAACGGGGAGTCGCGCATTCTCAATGCGGCGCGTCACAGCCGCCAGAATGTCATCGACCAGTTGCGTCTGGGACGGATCCAGGTCCGTGGATGCGGCGCGGGCTTCCGACGTCACGCAAGATCTCCTTGACGCTCCGGGCGAGCGGCGAACACGGCGAATTCCCAGCCGAGCAATTCAGGGCCTTCCTGGTCGTCCGGCCGATCTCCGCCATAACACCGCCGCTCCGAACGGAGCAGCCAGGAGCATTCCGGCCACGGCGCAGCGCCCACACGTTGCGGGATTTCTCCGAGGTTGAACACCGCCTGGAGCCTGTGGCCAGTCATTTGCGGATCGCCGCGCCGCAGCACCAGCAACTCGCCTTGCGCCTCCTCGACGATGGTCGCGGAGCGATGGCGATAGTCGTGCAGGGCCGGCTGAAGGCGGCGCAGCAGCAGCAGATCGCGATAGAGCCGCCGCAGCCCTTCATGCGATGTCCCCGCCGGCCAAGACCACGCCAGCTGAGCCGAGCCAAAAGTCTCCACCGCCAACGGATCGGGGATCTCTGACTGCCAGGCGAACTCGGCGAATTCATCGCGGCGTCCGCGGCGAACTCCCTCCTGGACGTCGCGATCCTGGAAGTCGCAGAAGAAGGGAAACGGGTGCAATTCGCCGTACTCTTCCCCCATGAACAGCAGAGGGATCTGCGGGGACAGGAGCAGCAATCCGGCGGCCAGACGCTGCTGCGCCGGGGAGGTCAACTGCGAGAGCCGGTCTCCCAACGCCCGATTCCCGACTTGGTCGTGATTCTGCACGCTGATGACGAAGCGGTCGCCGGAATGATCTCCGATTGGTCGGCCGTGAGGACGACCCCGAAACCGGCTGAAACCGCCGTCAAAGACAAAAACGTCACGCAGGGCCTTGGCGAGCTGACGCGGAGGATCGTCGAAATCGGCGTAATAGCCGTCCTGCTCTTTGGTCAACAAGGCATGGACGCAGTGGTGGAAGTCGTCGCTCCACTGGGCGTCCAATCCGCAGCCGCGCCGTTCCGGGGGATCCAGCACAACGACGTCATTGAGGTTGCTTTCGGCGATCACGTGCACCGCGCGACCTGCGTGCTGCGCCGCTTCCGTCGCGGCCCGTTGCAGCTCGGCCAGGATGTGCACCGGGCCGGCATCGTGCAGGGCGTGGATCGCATCCAGCCGCAAGCCGTCGATATGAAAGTCGCGCACCCAATAACGCACGTTGTCGAGAATCAAGCGACGGACATGTTCGCTGGCGGGGCCATCGAAGTTGACGGCCTGTCCCCAGGGAGTGGAATAACGATCGGTGAAGTAGGGGCCGAACTCGCGGAGATAATTCCCCTCGGGACCAAGATGGTTGTAGACCACGTCGAGAATCACCGACAGCCCGTGGGCGTGGCACGCGTCAACGAGTCGCTGCAGCCCGCGCGGGCCTCCGTAAGTCGACTGCACGGCAAACCAGTATGCCCCGTCGTACCCCCAGTCCCGCGCTCCGGGAAACTGGCCGATCGGCATGATCTCGACGGCGGTGACGCCCAGCTCGACGAGGTCCTTCAGCCGGGAAACGACGTCGTCGAAAGTCCCGCCGGGCGTGAAGGCGCCGACATGAAGTTCATAGATCACCAGATCGGCGCGTCCGATGCCTTTCCAACCGGCATCGGTCCAAGAAAACGAGCCGGGACTCCAGACCGCCGACGCCGCGTGCACGCCGGCCGGCTGCCAGCGCGACGCCGGGTCAGGCCGGATCTCCCCTTCATCCAGCTGGTACGCGTAACGCTGACCTTCGACGATTCCGGGCAGCATGCAACTGAAGTAGCCGTCGACCTCCCGGCTCATCGGGACATGCCGCAGCTCCTCGCCGTTCCACAAGACGAGATCGACTGCGGTTGCGTACGGCGCCCAAAGCCTCCACCGGCACTCCCCCGCGTGGGACAGCCATGCCCCCTGCGACTGGGCTAGCATGGCCGGACCTCAAACCAGAAAAAGGCGTGCGGTCCCAGCGACAGGAAGTAAGGTTCGCGGCCGATGCAGGGGAACTCCGCTCCACCGATCACCTCGACGGGCCGGCCGCCGGCGAATTGGGCCAGCTCAACCGCAGCGGGCTGAACAAACCGCGACAGGTTCGCCACCACCAGCAAAGTCTCGCCGGCCGTGCGGCGCACAAACGCGAGGACGCTGTGATTGCTGGTGTCGATCAATTCCAGCCGGCCGACGCTGAACGTCGCGTGGCGTTGCCGCACGGCGATGATCCGCCGCATCCAGTTGAGCAGCGACGTTTGCTCGCGATCCTGCGCCTCGACGTTGATCGCCTGATAACCATAGACCGGGTCCACAATCAACGGGCTGTACAAGCGGGCGGCGTCCGCCCTCGAGAAGCCGGCGTTGCGGTCTCCGTTCCATTGCATGGGTGTGCGAACTCCGTTGCGGTCCCCGAGGTAGATGTTGTCTCCCATGCCGATTTCATCTCCGTAGTAGATGATCGGCGTCCCCGGCAACGACAGCAGCAGGCTCGTCAGCAGCTCCACCGCCCGGCGATTGTTCCCCAGCAGCGGCGCCAGGCGGCGACGAATCCCCACGTTCAGCCGCATCTGCGGATCGGCGGCGTACTCGCTGTACATGTAATCCCGCTCTTCGTCGGTGACCATCTCCAGCGTCAATTCGTCGTGGTTGCGCAGAAACGTCGCCCATTCGCAGTTGGCCGGAATCGCCGGCGTCTGCAGCAGAATGTCGCGAATCGGTCGCGTGTCTTCCTTGCGCAGCGACATGAACAACCGGGGCATCAACGGGAAATGGAACGCCATGTGGCACTCGTCGCCGTCCCCGAAGTAGGCCCGCACGTCCTGCGGCCATTGGTTGGCTTCAGCGAGCAGCATGCGGTCGGGATAATGCTTGTCCAGCACCCCCCGCATTTCCTTGAGATAGGCGTGCGTCTCCGGCAAATTCTCGCAATTCGTCCCTTCCCGTTCGAACAGGTACGGCACAGCGTCCAGCCGCAGCCCGTCCAGGCCCTGATCCAGCCAGAAACGCATCACCTTGATCAGCTCGGCCCGCACCAGCGGACTGTCGAAGTTCAGATCCGGCTGGTGATGAAAAAACCGATGCCAGTAATAGGCACGCGCGACGTTGTCCCATGTCCAATTCGACGGCTCGGTATCGGTGAAGATGATCCGAGCCTGCTGGTAGCGATCGGGAGTGTCGCTCCAGACATAGAACTCCCGTTCCGGAGTCCCCGGTTCCGCCCGCCGCGCCCGCTGAAACCATTCGTGCTGGTCGGACGTGTGATTGATGACGAGCTCGCCAATCACCTTCAGACCGCGGCCGTGGGCCGCATCAATGAACTCGCGGCAGTCCTCCAGTTTGCCGTACGTCGGATGCACTCCGTAGTAATCGGAAATGTCGTACCCGTCGTCTCTCAGCGGCGAGGGAAAGAACGGCAGCAGCCAGATCGCGGTCACTCCGAGGCTGGCGATGTAGTCGAGCTTTTCGTACAGCCCGCGAAAGTCGCCGTAGCCGTCCCGCGTTGTGTCAAAGAACGCCTTCACGTGAACCTGATAGATGATCGCATTCTTGTACCACAGCGCGTCGGTCCCCGTTTCCATCGCCGATCACCTCCGTTGTCATGCGGTTCATCGCCTCCCCGCGTCAGACGCGGCGACTCCGGCGCCCCTTCTCAGTTCCCGCGCCGCACCTCCCCCGCCACTCAAACGTCTGGCGGCATCTCTTCCGGCGCCCCGCGGAGATCCGGCGGCGGCTCGTTCTCCTCGCAGCGGGTCGCTGCGGCCTGCCGCGTCGATTGTACTGACCCGGCGATCTCTCGTGTCCCGACTCCCCGGCCAATCGGTCAAAAAACCGTCAATTCGCCATCGGGCACACTGTCAATCCAAGACGCAGATCAACCGGGGCGAGTGCCGATGGCCTCTCGTTCGCAGCAGGACTCTCTGGGAACAAGAATCCCCCCAGCCGACGTAGAGACGTGGGGTCGTGCCTCCCCCTCGGAGGACCGCTTGTTCTCGATGGGGAGCAGCGCGATCCCGCTCAGCATTCCCCGCCATGACGACCGGAACTTCCTTGATCGCGCTCGTCCACAGCACCGCCCGTCACCTGTTCGTCGGCGGCGGGCCGGGGGGCTTCTTTTGACGACGCGCCGCCGGAGGGCTGGCGGACTTGGGTTTCGGCCGATAGGCATTGCCCGGCTCGTGCCGAGACTCCTTGCGACTGCGCTTCTTCTGCTTGCCGTCGTCGATGGTGTGAACATAGTCGCCGCGAAACCGCGCGTTCGCGTCGTTGCGGCGGGCCTCGAGGGCCTCGCGCGGCGGAGTGGACGGAATGAGGCTGTCGCAGTCATTGCCGATCAGGTCGGTTCGACCCGCCTGCCGCAGCGCCTCGCGGACCTCGAAATAATTCGACGGCTTGAAGAACTGCATCAGCGCCCGCTGCAGTTTGCGGTCGCGCAAGGCCTTCGCCACGTGCACGGGCTTTTTCGTGAACGGATCAATCCCCGTGTAGAACATCGCGGTTGCCACGTCGAACGGGGCCGGAATAAAGTCCTGCACCTGATCCGGTTGATAACCGCTGCGTTTCAGGAAGACGGCGAGGTCGATCATCGCGTCGAGATCGCTGCCGGGGTGGCTGGCGATGAAGTAGGGCACGATGTACTGCTTCTTTCCCGCCTTCGCCGACTCTTTGTTGAAGATCTCGGTGAACTTCTCGAAGTCGTCGGTGCTGGGCTTTCGCATCTTGTCGAGCACCTGCGGGTCGGTGTGCTCGGGAGCCACCTTCAGCCGTCCGCCCACATGGTGCTGAACAAGTTCGCGCATGTACTCGGACGAGCGCCGAGCCAGGTCCATGCGGATGCCGCTGGCGACCAGGACCTTCTTGATGCCCGGAGTTTCGCGCGCCTCTTTCATCAACTGAATCAAGGGGCCATGATCGGTCCCCAGGAGCTTGCAGATCGTGGGGTGCACGCACGACTGCCGCCGACACACGGCTTCAACTTCCGGACGCAGACAGCGCATCTGATACATGTTCGCAGTCGGTCCGCCGATGTCGCTGACCACCCCCGAGAAGTCCTTGTCGCGGGTCATTTCGCGGACTTCGGTGAGCACCGACTCCTTGCTCCGCGACTGGATGATCCGCCCCTGGTGGGCGGTGATCGAGCAGAACGTGCAGCCGCCGAAGCAGCCCCGCATGATCGTTACGGAATCCTTAATCATGGTGTATGCGGGAATCGGTTCGGAATAGATCGGGTGTGGTCGCCGCGTGTAGGGCAGCCCATAGATTCGATCCATGACCGACTGCGAGACCGGCAGAGCAGGGGGGTTGGCGACGACCGCCTGCCGATCGTGCCACTGCACCAGCCGGCGGGCGTTGTAGGGATTGGTTTCGTTGTGAATCATTTTCGTGGCCTCGGCGAACGACCACTTGTCGTCGCGGACCTGTTCGAAGCTCGGCAACACCAGCGCGTCTTCCGGCGGCGTTTCCGACGCCCCCATGACATAGGCTACGCCCCGCATGTCGCGCAGGTCGCGGACCGTCTCACCGGCTTCCAGACGACGCGCAATCTCGACAATCGCGTCCTCCCCCATGCCGAAGCCCAACAGATCCGCCTTGCAATCGAGCAGGATCGAGCGACAGACCTTGTCGCTCCAATAGTCGTAGTGCGCCAGCCGCCGGAGCGAGGCCTCGACGCCGCCGGCGATCACCGGCACGCCCTTATAGGCTTCGCGGGCGCGCTGGCAATAAGCCAGCGTGGCGCGGTCGGGTCGCAACCCGATGCGGCCGCCCGGGGAGTAGGCGTCGCTGTTCCGGACTTTGCGATTGGCCGTGTAATGATTGATCATCGAATCCATGTTGCCGGCGCTGATCGCATAGAACAGTCGCGGCTTGCCGAAGACGCGCCAGGCGTCGCAGCTCCGCCAGTCGGGTTGGCTGACGATCGCCACGCGGTATCCCGCCGCCTCGAGCACGCGCCCCAGAATCGCCATGGCGAAGCTGGGATGATCGATGTAGGCATCGCCGGTGACGAACACCACGTCGGCCTCGTCCCAGCCCCGCGCGCGCATCTCCTCCACGCTCATCGGCAGCGGCCGCGAGGCGCGCGGCGAGAAGGATTTTGCGGCGCCCGCCGACGGCCGAGGAACGGGGTTGTTGAGAATGGGGAGGTCCATGGGGCCAACTCAGTCGCGCCGCACCACGCGCGAAAGTGAGGAACAGGCGACGCGGACTCCCGGAACCAACACTTCCCGATGAGCCAAGCCTGGAACCGATGCAAAACCGGCTCGCAGGATAGCATAGTGGTGCGCTGCCCGTTCCACCACGCCGGGTTCCCGGCAAGTCGACGCGGCTTCATTCCGAGATGCCGCGACCCGCTCATCCCCCGGAATCGTTTCCACCGACAGCCGCAGTCGTCGCCGGAACCTGGGAAATCACCCTCCAATTCCTGCCGAAAGGCGCCTCGTCAACGGCCGCTGTGGGCGCATCACCCGGGTTCATCCCTCAGCATCCGGCCGCGACGCATCCGGCCGCGACTAACGAACTTCCCGCCGATCGCCTTGACGCCGAGATTGCGGATTCTGCCGAAGATGCGGCGCACTGTCGCCTGTCGTCGATGCCAGATCAATATTTCGCCGGCGGAGTGATCGCGAACTTCGCGAGGCTCCCGCAGGGTTCTTCTCGACGCCGCCGGCAGCGGACTCGGGAGGTCTGCCACGAAGTCGAAACGCGCCGTCATCGCGCACGAGATCTCGTTTCGACGGTGTTCTCACGGACGGAACCACGCAAGATTGGAGGTTCACCGAAAATGCCGCCGCACAAGTTCCCGGAACTCGTGCAAGTTCCGCACGCCATGCACCTCGTTGCGAAACGCGGCGAAATCCGGCAGAAATTTCGCGAAGTAACACGATGTGCGCGGCAGACGTTTGAGGCCGAGATAGTTGCCGTAGAACGCAAATTCCTCTTCCACGAGTTGGAGCACGGCTCGGCCCCGTTCGCTGGCAGTCGGCGGCGGCAACTGCGGACCATTCGACCACAGCGACCTGGCCTGCGTGAAGATCCACGGATTGCCCAGGCAGCCGCGGCCGATCGCGACGCCGTCCGCGTTGGTGTCCCGCAAGAATCGAACGACGTCGCCGGCTTCCCGAATACTCCCGCTGCCCATCACGGGAATCTTGACGGCCGCCTTCACTCGCGCGACCACCGACCAGTCGGCCGGACCGACGTATGCCTGCTGCACCGATCGCGCGTGGACATCCACAGCAGCGGCCCCCGCATTTTCCGCGAGGCGGGCGACGTCCACGGCCGTTTCCCGCTCCGCATCGGGTCCCGAACGAATTTTCAGCGTGACGGGAATCGAAACGGCGCGAACAACGGCGGCGACAATCGCCGCGACGCGCGTCGGTTCCGCTAACAGCGCTCCCCCTTCGCCCCGGTTGACCAGCCGTTTGATGGGGCATTCAAAGTTGAGATCGACGATTGTGAAGCCCTGCTGTTCCACGATTCGGGCAGCCTCCGCCATCACTGCGGGATCATGCCCGCTGATCTGACCGGCGACCGGCCGCTCGCTGGGAGCGGTCGACAGCAGCCTCAACGCCCGTTTGTCCCCGCGGGCCACGTCCACGGCGTCGATTCGCTCGCTGCAGACCAGGCTCGCCCCAGCCTGCTTGCACAGTTTTCGGAACGGCGGACTGGTATGTTCCTCCATCGGCGCGAGAGTGACGGGGTGAGCCAGATTGACGCGGCCGATGCGCATGGATGTTCGATCTGCGGACGCACGAGGATCGCGGAATGCCACCGCGACATCTTATCGCGGGTCGTTCAGACTCGGGTCACTGATTTCTCCGGTTCGCGAAGAGCTCGCGAGAGATCGGCGAAGCAGCTCCTGGATTTGTTCCGGGCGGAAGGGCTTCTGCAGAAAGCCGGCCAGTCCGGCGCCGCCGAACTCGCGCGTGGCGGTCTGTTCGTCATAACCGCTCATCAGTATCACTCGGACGTCGCTGCGGATGCGTTTCATCTCCCGATACGCCTCCTGACCGTCCATGCGGGGCATGGTGACATCGAGGAGCACCAGCCGGATGCTGTCGGCGTGCGCGCGGTACACATCGACGCCGTCGCGGCCGTCGGCTGCGAACAGGGTCTCGAAACCCATGTCGACGAGAATGCGAACGAGCAGGCGGCGCAGGGAATCGTCGTCGTCCACGACCAGAATTGTGCCGCTGCCGCGCCAGTCGTGAACGACCTCGACGCCGACTGCCTCAGCCGGTTCCGGACGATCTGACGCCGGGAGGAGGACCTCGAAGGCGGCGCCTCGATCAAGTTCGCTGTCAACCCGAATGGCCCCTCGGTGACCGCGGACGATCCCGAGGACGGCGGCCAGCCCGAGACCGCGCCCAGTGAACTTGGTGGAGAAGAAGGGATCGAAAATCCTGGCCTTCGTTTCGGGAGACATGCCGCTGCCAGTGTCGGAAATTTCCAGGGAGACATACCGGCCGGCGGGGAGGCCGTCGTCCAGATAGGTGCGTGCCAGCTCATCGCGATCGCATTGTCGCACGCTGGTTGTAATTGAGATGACCCCAGGGCGGTCGCCGATGGCATCGGAGGCGTTGATGATCAGATTCATAATGATCTGTCGAAGCTGACCGGCATCGGCGTCGCAGGTGGGGAGACTCGGCGCCAGGTCGTAACGCAAGGTGCACTTCTTGGAGATGGAGACCTCCAGCAGGCGGCCCGTATCGGCCACGAGCGTAGACAGATTCACGGGCGTGACGACAAAACGCCCCTTGCCCGAGTAGGCCAGCATCTGGCGGGTCAATTCGGCGGCGCTGTGCACGCCTTTGAGGGCTTCCTCGATATAGGACCGCGGCGTCGAATCCCAGGGCAGAGCGTTTCGCGCCAGATGGGCGTATCCCAGAATGGTCGTCAGCAAATTGTTGAAGTCATGGGCGATGCCGCCGGCCAAAACGCCGAGGCTCTCGAGCTTCTGCGAGTGACGCATCTGCAGTTCGAGCAGTTCGCGTTCGGCTTCGGCGCGTTTGCGCTCGGTGATGTCGACGTCCATGCAGACGTACCAGTCCCCGTCCGCATCGCCGGGGATGCGGAAGATGCTGGACCAGCAGACGCCGCCGGAACCATCGCGGCGCCGGAAGGTGTACTCAGTGGGTCCCACCGATTGGCCGGTTTGACTGATCGTCGCCAGAGCCTGTCGAAACGCGCTGAACTCTTCGGGCGTGTGAATCAGTTGATCGAGCGTCTTGCCGACGGCTTCTGCAGCCGTGAAACCGAACATCGTTTCGGAAGCGGCGTTCCAGAGAACGACCCGGCCGGCAGCGTCGTACCACTGGATGGCCACGCTGGGGGCGTGCCGGATGACGGAGAGAAGTCGCTCTTCGCTGTCGCGCAGCTTCTGTTTGGCGCGCACCCGTTCGGTGATCATCTCGGTCAGGAACACCAATCCACCGACGGCGCCGCTGGTGTCAAACCACGGCTGCACTTCCCAGCGGAGATGCTCGACCGACCCGTCCGCGCGCTCGAAGCGATCGTCTTCACACCGCTCGGAAACGCCGGTGAGACAACGGCGATGAATCTCCTTCCAGCGGTCGGAAATTTCGGGAAAGACTTCGTAGTGGGAGCGCCCGACCAGATTCTGCTTTCCCAATCCGTAATCGCTGAGCCAGCGACGGCTGTAGGCCAGATAGCGCAAGTCGCGATCCAGCATGGCGACGCCGGCGGGAGAATTTTCCACGAAAATGCGCAGCCGCTCTTCACTTTCGCGGAGGGCGGCCTCATTCTGCTTGCGTTCCGTGACGTCCACGTGACAGCCGAGCATGCGAATCGGCGTTCCGTTCTCGTCGCGGAGCGCTACCCCCTGCGTGTAGATCCAGCGATAGCTTCCATCTTTATGCCGCAGACGAAATTCGACGGAATAAGGCCGCCGCGCGTCGGCGAGGTGGGCCTGGATCGCTTCCAGGAGCCGCGAACGGTCGTCGGGATGGAGCCGCGACTCCCATTCTTCGAATCGATTGGCGATCTCGTGATCCTCATAGCCCAACTGCTGCTTCCACTCGGGAGAGAGTACCGCGACGTTGGTGCGCAGGTCCCAATCCCAGGGGCCCAGCTTCGTCGCCGCGACCGCCAGGCGC
>JANRLN010000214.1:0-6985 GCA_033762515.1 Planctomycetaceae bacterium | reverse complement strand
GGCCGCGGGATCGCCGGGAATCGTGCTCGTCGCGGGGACCGAGACCGGCTTACGGTTCAGCATCGAGGCCAGACTGAAGAGGTCTCTCTGAGCGAAATCGTGGTAAGGGGCGTCATGGCAGCGGGCGCACTTCATCTCCATCCCCAGGAAGGCCTGCGCCAGAATATGCGCCTTGGCAGCCATCGGGGCGTCGTTCTGCGTGGCCAGCGAGAACCCGGCCGGGCCGCCGTAATGCGTGCTCCCTTCCATGAGAACCAGTTCCGTCGCGAAACGATCGAAGGGCTTGTTGTCGCTGAATGACTCGTGCAACCACCAGCGAAACGGTCCGGTATTGTTGAGCGTCGGATTGATGACATTGGGATTTTCGGCGAGGACGTCCTGCCAGTAGCCGACCCAATGGTCCGCCCAACCGGGGTGAGCCAGCAGTCGATCGATGAGCAACTCGCGCCGCTGCTCCGCGGGATCGGAAAAGTACTCCTGGATCATCGCCGGCGTGGGCACAGTTCCAATGACATCCAGAGTCGCCCGACGCAGGAAGGCCCAGTCATCGATCAACGGCTGTGCGGCAACGTGAGCTTCCGCAAGCGTCCGGGCGATAAAGTGGTCGATCGGGTTGTTGGCGGTGTAGCCGTTGGGAAGTGCGGGAATCGGGACCGCGGGTTGTTGTTCGAGGGATTGCCGCGCGGCGGCGTGGCGACGATCCCAGTACGCCGTCCAGTCGGCGGAGGCGGCGACGCGGCGCTCGTGATCGAAGGCGGTCAGTCGCGACTGCAGGTGTTGCGTCAGCTCCCACCAACCGGCGTTCGTCAGCGGCGCGGACGCTCCAAAGCCCACGATCTGCTCGATCTCCTGGCTCGCCGCCGGTCCCCAGGCCAGCAACGCTTCACCCAGTTCCGGACGCCGTTTGTTGCCGCCGCAAAAGTAGTCGATCTGCACGCGTTGAGGCTGACCCGTGGCGATGAAGGTCGCCAACACTTCCTGATCCCCCGTAGCAATGTCATGCAATGCGGCGGGATCGTCCCCCGGAATGGGATACAGCCCCCCGTTGCCGTCGCTGCCGTCTCCCAACTGCTTGGGGAATGGGGCATTGGCGACCACCTGACCGTCGATGGTCAGTTTCGCGGCACTGCGGCTGCGCAACCTCAGACGGATCTCCCCGGCGGGCCAGGTCACCATTCCCGACATCCGCACCAGCAGCGGATTCGATCGGTCACCCCGCACCCCGTGCGCGGTGTAGACCTGCGGCAGTTCCAGCAACGCGAACAGCGGCCATTCGAATTTTTCGTAGGGTTCCGGGACCGAGAATTTCCAATGGAACTTGTCCGGAATGCCATGAAAGACTTCAACGAGGACCGCATTCTGCGGCAAGGGGTCGGGCGTGACATACGAAGGCGGCACAAAGGCCACATAGCGGCCTGCCAGACGTTCCGGGGGGATCACACGGCGGTGAATGACGATTTCATCCAGCACTCCCCGGAAGGAGCTGCTAGGATTGCCTCCCATCGACGATCCGATCCAAAGTTCGTCGTTGTCGACAACGGGAGCTTCCGTGGTCGGTCCCCCGTACGACCAGAGTCCCTCCATGCGTTCGCCATCAATGAAACCGGCAATCGATTTCGGATCGCCGAAGACATAGCTCACCGCCAGGTGATGCCAGCCGGAGGCCAGCGGGAAGCCCTGCTTGCTGTCCCAGCGATGGTAGTCCCGCGAGCCGTCAGTCTCGGGGGTCGCGTCGCGAAACAGGAACGACAGCCGAGCCTGCTCATTGGCTCCCGTCAGCCGGAGCGCGAAGTTCTGATTGTCAGCGGGGAAGCCGGGATTCTTGGTTCGACCTTTGCCGATGACGTACATCTGCTGGTCTTTGGCGAGCTTCTCGACATTCACCCAGGCCTCAATCGTAATGGCGTCTCCTTGCGCGAAGTCGAGCGGGCTGTTGTCTCCAGGGTCGGCGTAGCGGATCGACCCTCCCTCGCCGGAGAACTGGACGGCAGAGTTCTCTGCGGCGAACGTGGGAAACTGGGTCGGACGGGGACCTTCACTCCCGAACTTCACCTTGCCCAGAACCCGTCCCGACAACGGGACACCTTCGGACGGGACGATGGGATCGATGGCGTCTTGAGATTCGAACCGCCACCAATACACCGGACGATCGGCGGTGATCTGCTCGGTCCAGGGCACCGGCGGAACGGCCTCTTGCGCCGCACCGACGGTCGCCACGAATCCCCAGACGATACACCACATCCAACGCTTCATTGGCACACCTCTGCAGCGGGCGGCTTCGCGGCGCGAAGCTGCGGACGGAACGGCCCGATCGGGAGTCGGGTGAGTGTGCCACGGCTCTGCGAGCCGTGCCTACTTCGCGGTGTTGCGAAGCGCCCGCACGGCTCATCGAGCCGCGGCACACGCTCTCCTTAGACTACCAACAACCCCCTCGGGTACGCGAGCGGGCGACAGGCGACGCAGCGTCCTCGTCAGAACCGTTACGGCTGGAACTGGTCATGGAGTCCGCTGCCGGACCGCCTCCGGAAACCCTCTTGTGTTGGGTCGAGACTCGCGTAATCTCGGGCGGAAGGCCGGGGTTCGGGAGGGTTTCACAGCGGAAGGAACGCTGTCCGCCGCGGCGCTCCGGGCGAATTGAGAGAGGACAAGTGTCATGCGTCGTGGAATGTGGGCCTTGATCGCCATTGCCAGCCTCTGGGGGACCTCGCAGGAGGGCCTCAACGCCGGCGGCAAGCACCGCCTGTTCGGCTGCGCCGGGTACGGCGCTCCCGTCTCGACGTGCGCAACCCCCTGGAACTGCGGCTCCCCGCTGAGTTGCGCCGTGCCCTATCGCGGCTTCTCGAATTGCAGCCAGCCGGGTTGCTTCGCCCCAGCGTGCGGGCATCCGACGTGTGGTTTTCCGACCTGCGGCTTCTCGTCGGGATGCAGCGTTCCCAGTTGCGGGTTCGCGTCGTGTTTCGCGCCGAGTTGTTCCGGCGCGGCGTGCTCTCTGCCGTGGGCTGTCGGTTGCGCAGCGCCAAGCTGCGGTTTGCCGACGGGCGACCTCCAGTTCGACAGCGCCTTCGACACCTCCCTGCCGCTGACACAGATGGTTCCCGACTACTACGCACCCGCGTCACCCCTCCCAGCGGCGATTCCCGGCATTCCGGCCGCGGAAGACGTTGTTTGGTAGAGGGCGCCGGGGACGCGCACCGCTTGCTTGCGAAAGCGTAAATCTCAAATATCAAATCTCAAATCCCAAAGAACATCCAATTTCCAAATTCTAAACGCGTCCATCGGGGTGCGTTTTTTGAGATTGGAGAGTTGAGATTTCTTTGGGATTTGGTGCTTGAGATTTGGAGCTTTCTTCATCGACACCGCGACCCTTCGACCGGACGATCGGCTCGGGATTGCAGCCGCGCCCGGAATTGGCCACGCTACGGGCACAACCGTCCGTTAACGCCGCTTCGGAGTCGCAACATGTCGCGCTGGCTTGGGTTCTCGCGTTCGTTTCTGGCCGCCGTTTTTCTGGCATCGCTCTCGGCGTTTGCCGTCGGCGCCGAGCCGATTGAACTCTTCAACGGTAAAGACCTCACCGGCTGGGAAGGGAATCTCGAACTGTGGAGCGTCAAAGACGGCGCCCTTGTGGGAACGTCTCCGGGGTTGAAAGAGAATCACTTCCTGGCCACGACTGAGGAATACGGCGATTTCGAACTGCGGTTTGAGGTCAAGCTGCACGTGTCGGAAGCGAACTCGGGAGTGCAGTTCCGCTCGCAACGGTTGCCCGACACCACCGAAATGATCGGCTACCAGGCCGACATCGGCAAAGGCTGGTGGGGTTCGTTGTACGACGAATCGCGCCGCCGCAAGATCCTCGCCGCGGCCGATGCCGCCGTGATCCAGAAGGTGCTGAAAGAGAAGGACTGGAACGAGTACGTGATCCGCGCCGTCGGGAAGCACATCACGCTCTCGATCAACGGCGTCAACACGATCGACTACCTGGAACCGGACGCCAGCCTCCCCGCCAAAGGGAAGATTGCCGTGCAGGTCCACAGCGGCGGGCCGTTTCAGGTCGAGTTCCGCAAGCTGAAGTTGACGGCGCTGACGGCGGAGTGAGCGTCGACCGAGCGCCCGAAAGCCCACCCATCGCGATGGGCGGGCTTCTTGCGTCGCATCAAGCGGGCAACGGCGCTTCCGCCTCGGTCTTTTCTTTCGTGGCGATGCACAGCCCGATGCCGAGTTCATACAACAGCAGCATCGGCCCCATCATCAGCAGCATGCTCGCCGGGTCGGGCGTGGGAGTGAGCATCATCGACAGGAATGCAATCGCCAGGATCGCGAGCCGGCGTTTTTCACGATAGTCGCTCACCTGGAAGACGTTGATCTTCTGGAGGAAGACCATCGCCAGCGGCAACTGGAAACTGATGCCGAACATCAGCGGCATCAAGACCGCGAAGTTGATCCACTCGGAAATGCGAATCTGCGCGGTCAATCCCATGCGATGGTTGAACGCCAGCAGGAAGTCAAGCACCTGCGGGAAGACTCCGTAGAAGCAGAAGGCCGCTCCCCCGAGAAACAGTCCCAGGCTGAGCGGGAGATAGATGTAGACGTACTTGCGCTCGTGCGGATACAGCCCGGCGGCGACGAACAACCACAGCTGGTAGAAGATCCAGGGGCTGGCCAGAATCAGCCCGGAAATGAACGCGACCTTGATGTAGGTCATGAACGCTTCCTGCACATTCAGCGTGATGGGGTCGTTCATCTTGTCGATGGCGTGCCGCCAGATCCCCACATCGTCCGAGCGGGCGTCGAGGTGGATGAATTTCTCCTTGAGCGTCTCGGCGGGTTCGGGGAAGTGATCAGGGTCGAGTTCGTGCAACTGCGACAGCAGCGGGTGAGCCGGAAGGGCGACGGTGAACGTGCGCTGCAGTTCCGAAGCGCTGGCGTTGGAGGAGATTTCCGTGGCGGGCTTCGGCTTTTGCGGCGGGGGGGCCGGCACGAATTGCCCCTTGAGCCAGGTCCAGGTGGTCTCGAAGAAATTGAAACCCTTCACGTCATCGATCGGGGTCATCTTGAGGTCGTCGTAGACGCTGTAGCGCTCCAGAGCCGTATCGATCGGATAGCGGATCATCTTGATGATCGATTCGCCGAAAGTCAGCGTGACGATCATCGCCAAGGCGAGGCCGAGCAGGGCGTTGATGAGATGGATCCGCAAGGCTTCGAGGTGTTCCCCGAAGGTCATTACGGAATCGTCAAACAGATCTTTCTTCTTGGCCATGATCGCACCCCAGCCCGGCAGGCGGACGCTTCCAGAACCGCTCCGACCGGATGACCCATGGCACGGTGTTCCCGCCACTCGCGAGACGACGCCGACAAGGGAATTCTGATTCAGAGCACGGGGCCGTCGCGGCAAGATCCACAAGCCGCCGGCGGTATCCACTCAAAGAGGCCGGCAGGGACGCTGCAAGGCGGGGGAGCGGAACGGTTCTGATTCTAGTTGAGCGGGACCGGGAACGTCAATCGGGTTGGTTCTCGGCGGCAGGGCGTGGACGGCACGTGGCGGTCGAGCACCAGAATTCCGGAGAATTCGACGGCGAAACCGCTGCTAATCCATTACCACTGCGTGCCCTGCGTCCTTCCAGCCTCGGAACCCCCCGTCCATGGAAATGACGTTGCGGTAGCCCATCTGCTGCAGATTGTCGGCGACGAGAGCCGAACGGTAGCCTCCGCCGCAGTACAGGACGATCTCAGTGTCGACATCGGGGACGGTCGCTTCGATGTCGCGTTCGATGATCCCCTTGCCAAGGTGTTGGGCGCGCGGCAGATGTCCCTTCGCCCATTCGTGATCTTCACGGACGTCGAACAGCAGAAACGACTCGCCCCGAGCCTGTCGCGCGGCGACGTCGGCCACGGTACATTCACGGATGCGCCCGCGGACAGAGTCGACCAGTTGTACAAATCGTTCGCCGTGCTGCAGGGCCATGGACGGATTCCAGAAAGTTTCAGCGGCAGGAAGTCGTGAGATTCGTCTATGATGCAGCCTTCGCGTCGTTCCGACAACCACTCGCGTCGCTCCATGCCAGACGAGTTCCGTTCCACCTGCTGTTGGGTCGTTGGGTTGCTCGCTCTGACGGGGACTGCGTCCGCCGGCGACTGGCCGCAATGGCGGGGTCCCAACGGGGATGGGTTCGCCGTCGACGAAGACCTGGCCGACACATGGCCGGAGACTGGCCCGCCCGTCTTGTGGACCCGCGAGATCGGACAGGGATATTCCGCATTCGTGGTCGCGGATGGCCGCGCCTACACACAGACACAGACTCTTTATGAACAGCGGTTGCTCTGCCTCGATGCCGAAACCGGCGAGGAACTGTGGTCGCATCGGTATGGATGGCCGTTCGACGGCGGGGGGCTCTATCCCGGACCGCGTGCGACGCCGACGGTGGCCGACGGGCGGGTTTATTTCGCGGCGCCGAATGGCGAGGTCGGCTGTGTTGACGCCCTGACGGGCGCCGCCCTCTGGTCATCAAATCCCAAAGAGCAGCATCGCGGGCGCGGAACCGATTTCGGCGTCTCGGCATCACCCGTGGTCTGGCGCGGCCTGCTCCTCCTTCCCGTGGGAGGGCCCGAGGCAAGTCTGGTCGCTCTCGATGCCTTGACCGGTGAGCTCATGTGGAAGTGCGGCGAACTGCCGGCAAGCTATGCGACGCCCATCGTCGCCCCCTACGGCAGCCATTGGATCGTGATCGCGCCGCTGGAGAACTCGCTGCTGTGCGCCGATGCCGAAACCGGCCGCAAGTTATGGGAGCTCGATCTGTCCCAAGGCTACGACGAACATTCGGCGGCCCCGTTGTATCGAGAACCCGAATTGATGCTGGCCGGTCCGTTTCGCAGCGGCGCCCGTTGCCTGCGACTGGTCCCAGAGGCTGAGCCGCCGGGTTGCCGGACGGAGCGGGTCTGGGAGTCGTTGAAATTCTCCAACGACATCGCGTCCAGCGTTCTGGTCGGC
>JANRLN010000213.1:0-4144 GCA_033762515.1 Planctomycetaceae bacterium | reverse complement strand
GTGATGGATCGCGTCGCCGTGATCCGCAGCATGCATCATCAGGCCCGGCTGCATGACTCAGCGTCCATTCATGCGCTGACCGGCCGCCCGCTGGAAGGCCCGGATCGAGAACTCTTCGCGCCCCAACCGCAACATTTCCCGAGTTTCGGCAGCACGGTCGCTTACGCACGTCGACGCGGCGAGGTCCGCGTGCCGTTTGCGTCCCTCCCGTTTCCATTCCGCAATGTCCATGAGGTTCCCTGCCAGGGGGCGGGGTTTCTGGGCAGCGATTTTGACCCGCTCACCATCGACGTGGACCCGAATCAACTGCGATATGAGGTTTCCCAGTTGCGCCCCGCCGACGGTCTTTCGGCACAGCGTCGTGGCGAACGTCAGCGGTTGCTGGACCTGATGGGGGATCATCCGTCGTCGCCCCATCCGCTGCAGCGGCACTACGAACGGGCCTACGAGTTGCTGGCGTCGACCGCGATTCACCAAGCCCTGGACATCACCCGCGAACCGACCGAGGTCCGTGAGCGTTATGGCTTTGGTCCGCCTCCCGCTACCGTGGGCGAAGGGGGGGGCGGCGGCAACGGCGCGGAACTCGGCTACGCCGGGCAGATGCGCGGCCAGAATTTATTGCTGGCCCGGAGACTGGTGGAGGCCGGCGTCCCGTTCGTCACGGTCTACGACTACAAACAGCAGGGCCAGAACTGGGACGCGCACTTCAACTGCGCGAACCAGCACAAGACGTTCCTGCTGCCGCGGGCCGATCGCGCGCTGGCCGCTCTCATCGAAGACCTGGAGGCACGCGGGCTGCTGGAGTCGACGCTGATTGTCGCGATGGGGGAATTCGGCCGCACACCCCAGATCAACGGCAACGCCGGCCGTGATCACTGGCCCGATTGCTACAGCGTGCTCCTCGCCGGAGGGGGCGTGCAAGGGGGAGCGATTTACGGCAGCAGTGATGCCCTGGGAGCCTATCCCGCCACCGATCCCGTCACCCCGGCCGACCTCGCCGCCACCGTTTTCTGGCGCTTCGGCCTGGATCCTTCCAGCGAGATGCATGATCGACTGGGGAGGCCATATCGTTTGGCGGATGGGCAGGTGATCGAACGACTGTTTACGTGAGATTGCGAGTGCGCATCTCAGGCGTGGCACGAATTTCGCCTTGCTTCAGTCGCCGCCGACGCCATGCCGCGTTAGGATGCAGTGTCGCGACATGAGTGCGCGATCCAGGAGTCTTGTGCGAACAGGGAAGAACGACCGATGAGCCACGCGGTCTCGCAGGCGGATCTTGAGCAATCGATCCAGCGGATCAACTCCGCCTTCCTGGGCATCAAAGAGCAGATGTCCAAGGTGATTGTGGGTCAGGATGCGGTCATCGAACAACTGCTGATTTCGCTCTTCAGCCGCGGACACTCCCTGCTGGAAGGGGTGCCTGGGCTGGCGAAAACGCTGATGATCAGCACACTGGCGCAGACGCTGTCGATGACGTTCGCCCGCATCCAGTTTACTCCCGACCTGATGCCCGCCGACATCACCGGGACCGACGTGCTGCAGGAGAATCGCGAGACGGGCAAACGGGAGTTTCGCTTCCTCTCAGGTCCGTTGTTTCACAACGTCGTGCTGGCTGATGAAATTAACCGCACGCCGCCCAAAACCCAGGCAGCCCTCCTCGAGGCCATGCAGGAGCGGCAGGTGACGGTGGGTCAGACGCGCCACATCATCGGCGATCCGTTTTTCGTGCTGGCGACCCAGAACCCCATTGAACAGGAAGGGACCTACCCGCTGCCCGAAGCGCAGCAGGACCGGTTCATGTTCAAGGTCTTCGTGGGCTATCCAACCTTTCTCGAAGAACGCGAGATCGCCAAGCGCACGACCTCGGCATCTTCCGCCTCGCCGCAGATGGTGCTGTCGGCGGCCGAAATTCTGGACCTGCAGAAATTGGTTCGGCAGGTTCCGATCAGCGATCATGTCACCGATTATGCGTTGGCGCTTGTCCGACAGACGCGAATTGGGCAACCGGGCGCTCCGGACTTTGTGAATGAATGGTTGAGCTGGGGCGCCGGACCGCGCGCCGTGCAGTTCCTCGTCCTCGGCGGCAAAGCCCGGGCGCTATTGCACGGACGGACGCATGTCTCCACGGACGATATTCAGGCCCTGGCGGCGCCGGTGTTGCGGCACCGCATCGTGACCAACTTCACCGCGGAGAGCGAAGGGATCACCACCGACAAGGTGATCGAAGAATTGATCAAGGTCACCCCCTCAAAGGAAGGCGAACTGACACGTGACCCGCGATTCCAGAAGATTTTTGCAGCCTGAGACGATCGCTCGGATCTCCCGGCTGGAAATCGTCGCGCGGAACATCGTCGAAGGTTTCCTGTCCGGAGGGCACCGCAGCCCGTACTTCGGTCAGTCGATCGAGTTCGCTCAGCATCGCGAATACGTCCCCGGCGACGACATTCGGCGGATCGATTGGAAGGTCTGGTCCAAGACCGACAAGTACTACATCAAGCAGTACGAAGAAGAGACCAACCTCCGCACCACGCTGGTGGTCGACGTCAGCGAGTCGATGCAGTTTGGCGAGGGGGATTTGACGAAGTACGAGTACGCCTGTCGGATCGCGGCGTCGCTGGCCTACCTGCTCCTGCGGCAGAGCGACGCCGTCGGCCTGGTCACGTTTGATGAGAAGATCCGCCAGCGCGTCGAGCAGAGCAGCAAACTCAATCATCTGACGGCGATGCTGGCCGGATTGGGAGTGAGTGCTCCGTCGGAAAAAACGCGGATGAACGACGTCCTGCTGAAAGTCGCAGACGAGTATTCCCGGCGTGGACTGATTGTGCTGGTTTCCGACCTCCTCGCCGATCGGGAAGGGCTGTTCAAGGGTTTGAAGCTGCTGAGAACCCGCGGTCACGACGTGATGATTTTTCACGTTCTGGACGACGCCGAGCTCGACTTTCCGTACACGGGGACCACGAAATTTGAAGGGATGGAGGCGACTGGCGACCTCATTTGCGATCCCCGATCCCTCCGCGAAGCCTACATCGCGGCGATGAAGGGTTACGTGGAAGAAGTGCATCGCTTCTGCGCCCAGCATCTCATCGATTACCAGACCGTCCGCACCAGCGAGCACCTCTCGGCGGTGCTCGCGCATTACCTCACGCACCGCGTCGGCATGCGGCAATCACGCCGTCAATGACTGTGAACCATCGACGCCTGGGGATTGCGATCCCTCGGCTTCCCAAAGCAACCGCTTATGAACTTGTGGCTGGCGAATCACTTCTTTAATCCGACGCTGCTCGCGGGGGGCGCCGCCCTGATCGCGCTGCCGGTGATCATCCACCTGATCAACCGGTTGCGTTATCGCCGCGTGCGCTTCGCGGCCATGGAGTTCCTGCTGCAGAGTCAGCAGCGGAACCGACGCCGGATTCTGCTGGAGCAGCTGCTCCTGCTGCTGCTGCGGATGGCGATCGTCGCGGGCATCGTGCTGCTGATTTCCCGGCTGATTCTTGATCCCACGGAAATGTCGCTCTTCCGCGGCGCCAAGGCCCATCACGTCGTTCTCCTGGATGACAGCGGATCGATGCGCGAACGCTGGGGCGAGACGACGGCGTTCCGCGAGGCCCTCACGGTCGTGAACCAACTCCTTTCGGAAGGGGCCTTGCGCCCGGACACGCAGCACTTTTCGCTGCTGCGGCTCTCGCAGCCGGAGCAGCCGTTCGCCTCGCAGCGCGACGTCAACGACGCGCTGGTCCTCGAAATGGCGACCAAGCTGGAACCTCAAGTCTTTCCGTGCACGCATCAGCAACTCGATCTGGTTGCCGGACTGCGAGCGGCCCAGAAGTATCTGAAGGAAGAAAAGGGAGCGGTGCAGCATCTGCACGTGATCTCCGATTTCCGTGAGCGCGACTGGAAGGATCAGAAGGCCGTATCCGGCGTGCTGGGGGAATTGACCGCGACGGGCGTGACGGTGAATCTCGTCAAGACGGTCCCCAACTCCCAGCCGAATCTGGCGGTCACAGAGCTCTCGGCGGCGGTGCAGGTCGCCGCGGCGGGCGTCCCCTTGAGGGTCAAGATCGGCGTCACCAACTTCAGTCAGGAGGCCGCCGCCGATGTGCGCGTCGCCCTCTCCGACGACGGCGTCAAATTGCCGATCAGCGTG
>JANRLN010000212.1:0-13612 GCA_033762515.1 Planctomycetaceae bacterium | reverse complement strand
CCGTCTCGGGTTGCTCCACCGCAACCAATGTCGAGCGTCCGAAGGCGGCGCCGCCGGAAGTCGTCGTCAGCGTTCCCGTGCGGCGCGAAATCAAGGACTACGCGGAATACACCGGGCGGACCGCAGCCGTCGATAGCGTCGAACTGCGGGCCCGAGTCTCGGGGTATCTCACCAAGGTGAATTTCGAAGCCGGCCAGGAAGTAACGCAGGGAACGCTGCTGTTTCAGATCGACGAACGGCCGTTCCAGGCGGCATTGGCCGCAGCCGAAGCGGAAGTCGCACGCTGGGACGCACTGATCAAGAAGAATCGTGACGACGTCACCCGGCGCAAGGAATTGCGCGAGAAGAACTTTATTCCACAAGAGGAATTCGATCAGGCCGTGGCCGAGCTGGCGGTCTCTGAAGCCTCGCGCGCCGGTGCGTTAGCGGCGGTGGACAAAGCGAAGCTCGACCTCGAATACACGCGCATTACGGCGCCCGTGACGGGGCGCGTGAGCCGGGCGCAGATCACGGAAGGCAATCTCGTCGTGCCGGGGGGCTCGCCCGAGTCGTTGCTGACCTCCCTCGTGAGCATGGATCCGATCTACGTCTATTTCGACATCGATGAGCAGACTCTGCTGGAATACCTGCGCAAGACGAAAGCCGCCAACAAACCGGAGGAGCGGGGCGCGATCAAGAATCTGAACATCCCGGTTCTCGTCAGCCTCGCTGATGAGGCCGACTTTCCGCATGCAGGGGTGTTGGAGTTCGTCGACAATCAGGTGAATTTGAGCACGGGAACGCTGCAGGCCCGCGCGGTGCTGAAGAACGAAGATCGCTACTTGAAGATCGGTCTGTACGTCCGCGTGCGGCTGCCTGTCGGCGACGCGTACGAAGCGGTCGTTGTGCCGGAAACCGCGATTGGAACCGATCAGGGACGCAAATACGTCTATGTGGTGGACGAGAAGAACGTGGTCGAATCCCGCACAGTCACTCTGGGCCGACGTCAACCCGATGGCACGCGGGTGATTTCGAACGGGCTTCAAGGGGGTGAGAAAATCGTCGTGGAAGGGCTGCTCCGCTGTCGCCCGGGGAAACCCGTCACGCCGATTTCGGAAACGTCGGCCTCGGCGTCCTAGCCGGCAGCGATCTTGCTCCCATGTCTTTTCCAGGAATGCGCGGCCGATGTTCGCCAGATTCTTTATCGATCGTCCGGTGTTCGCGACCGTGCTGTCACTGGCCGTGGTCATCGTCGGCGGCGTCGCCCTGACGCAACTCCCCATCGCTCAGTATCCCGACGTCACGCCGCCCACCGTCTCGGTGGCGGCCGTCTATCCGGGAGCGAACGCACAAGTCGTCGCTTCAACGGTGGCCACCCCGATCGAGCAGGAAGTCAACGGCGTCGAAAAGATGCTGTACATGTCTTCTCGCTGCACCAATGACGGTCAAATGACGCTCGACGTCACGTTCGAACTCGGCACCAACCTCGACATGGCGCAGGTGCTGGTGCAGAACCGCGTGTCCATCGCCGAAGCCAAGCTGCCGGAAGAAGTGAAACGCCAGGGGGTGACGGTCAAAAAGAAGTCACCGAACATTCTCCTCTGCGTGAATCTGATCTCGCCCGATAAGAGCCGCGACCAGCTCTATCTCAGCAATTTCGCGACGATCCAGGTGAAGGACGCCCTGGCGCGCGTCCGAGGGGTCGGCGATGTCGCGTTCCTCGGAGCGCGCGACTACAGCATGCGGGTCTGGCTCGACCCCGAGAAACTCGCCAGCCGCAGCCTCACCGCCGGCGACGTGATGAACGCCCTCCGCGAACAGAATGTCCAGGTGGCGGCAGGACGACTGGGGCAGCCGCCCACCGAGGGGCGCGTCGACTTCCAATTGACGATCAACACCCTGGGCCGGCTCCCGAACGCCGACGAGTTTGCCCGAGTGATCGTCAAGACGGGCTCGGACGGCCAGATCGTCCGGATTTCCGACATCGGTCGCGTCGAACTCGGCGCGAAAAACTACGACGTCAGCAGTTATCTCGACGGCGAACCGACGATTACGCTGGCGGTGTTTCAGTTGCCTGGTTCCAATGCGCTGGGGACTGCCGCGGAAATTCGCCGCGTGATGGAAGAACTGAAACAGAAGGAGTTCCCCGACGGCCGGCAGATTGATTACCAGATCGTCTACGATACGACCGTCTTCATCGATGAGTCCGTCCACGAAGTCTACAAGACGCTGTACGAGGCGTTCATCCTGGTCTTCATTGTGGTGCTGGTCTTCCTGCAGGACTGGCGGGCCACGCTGTTGCCGATGATTGACGTCCCGGTGTCGCTCATCGGCACCTTCGCCGTCATGGCGCTGCTCGGTTTCTCCATCAACAACTTAACGCTGTTCGGCATGGTGCTGGCGATCGGCATCGTGGTGGACGATGCGATCGTGGTGATTGAAAACGTTGAGCGCTGGCTGGCGCAGGGACTCCCCGCCAAGGAAGCCACGGCGAAGGCCATGGAGGAGATTACACCGGCGGTGATCGCGATCACCTTGGTGCTGTGTTCGGTGTTCCTTCCGGCGGCGTTTATGGCCGGCATTTCGGGCCAGTTCTATCGCCAATTCGCCCTGACGATCGCCGCGTCGATGGTGATCTCCGCAATGAACGCGATGACGATGACCCCCTCGCGGGCGGCCCAGATCTTCGGGTCGAGCGAACATTCCCACGGTCCCGAATCCGCCGGAGCCGCGGGACATGGCCATGCGGCGAAAGAGGCTCTGCCGGGTTGGGGCATCGCCGCCCTGTCGGGCGGAGCTGCGGTCTGGCTCTTCGGGGGGTATCTGAAGGTCGGCGAGGGGGCGGCTCACGGAGCGCCGGCGGGGGAGGTGGCTCTGGCGGACTGGGCGCCGACGCTGCTTGTTTTCGCAGCCGCAAGCGTCGTCGGCTGGTTCATGCGAAAACTTGCGCAGCGACTGCTGAGTCTGTTCTTCACGCTCTTCAACAAGACGTTTGATCTTTTGATCGCGGCTTACGGATGGCTGGTGGGACTGTGCCTCCGCTTGACGCCGGTCATGCTCGTCGTCTACGGCGGGATGCTGTGGCTCACCGTCTACGCCTTCGGGGTCGTCCCCGGCGGGTTTATTCCGGAGCAGGACAAGGGCTATCTGGTGGCCAGTGCGCAACTCCCCGACGGAGCGAGCCTGGAACGAACTGAAGCCGTCGTGGAGCAGATGCTGCAGATCGTCAAAGAAACCGAAGGAGTGGCGCACAGTCTCGCCATTCCCGGATACTCGATCTTAACCAGCGTCAACATCCCGAACACCGCGGGGATGTTCATCATCCTCGACAGTTTCGAAGAGCGAAAAGGCAAAAAACGCCTGTCGGCGCCGGCCATCGCCAATGAACTGCGGCAGAAGTTCCAGAGTATTCGCGTCGCGCAGGTGTCGGTGTTCGGGGCGCCGCCGGTGGATGGTCTGGGAACCACCGGTGGTGCGAAGCTGCAGGTCGAGGACCGTACCGACGCCGGCTCGGCCGTTCTGCAGGACGCCGTTTCGAGTCTCGGCTCGGCTATGATGCAGCAGCCCTCCACAGCCATTGCCTTTTCCACCTTCCGGGCCAGCCAGCCGCAGCTCTATGTCACCATCGATCGCGAAAAGGTGAAGGCCCAGAAGATCGCCCTCAATGACGTCTTTAGCACGTTGCAGATCTACCTGGGGTCCGGCTACGCCAACGACTTTACGGCCTACGGCCGCAACTGGCAGGTGAATGTGCAGGCGGACGCCCGGTATCGCGACCGCATCGAGGACATCGGCAATCTGAAGGTGCGCAATGCCGCCGGCGCGATGATCCCTCTGTCAACGCTGGTGACTGTGGACGACGCCAGCGGTCCCGCGGTGGTGAATCGGTACAACATGTATCCGTCCGCCGAACTCAATTTGGCTCCGGCGCCCGGCGCGTCGTCGGGACAGATCATCTCCGACGTCCGGCAGCAGGCTGAAATTGAGATTCCCACGATGAGCTACGAGTGGACCGAATTGACGCTGCAGCAGTTGATCGCCGAGCGGGACCTGCTGACGAAGCTCGTCTTCCCTCTGGGAGTGGTCTTCGTCTTCCTGGTCCTCGCCGCGAAGTACGAAAGCTGGTCGCTGCCGACGGCGATTCTGATGATTGTGCCGATGTGTCTGCTGGCGGCGATCTCCGCCGTCTGGGCGGCCCGGATGGACAACAACATCTTTACGCAGATCGGTTTGCTGGTGCTCGTCGGTCTGGCGGCGAAGAACGCGATTCTCATCGTCGAATTCGCCAAACAGCTGGAAGGGGAAGGCAAACCGCGATTCGACGCCGTGGTGGAGGCGTGCAAGCTGCGCATGCGTCCGATTCTGATGACTTCCTTCGCGTTCGCCCTCGGCGTGTTGCCGCTGGTGCGCGCCATCGGCGCGGGGGCGGAAATGCGGGTGGCCCTGGGAGTGGCCGTCTTCTGGGGTATGCTGGGCGTGACCGTCTTCGGACTCTTCTTTACGCCGGTGTTTTACGTGACGATCATGTGGTTCGGGGATCGCCGCCAGGTCAAACGCTGAGACGGCGACAACGACTCGGGAATGGAGCGCGGCGATGAGCGACATGAGTCAGTTCTCGGAGCGACTGAAGGCAGCCTTCGACTCCGCCAAGGGACGCGTACAGCAGATTCAGGAGGAGGCGGGCAGGCAGTATCGGGAACTGCAGCAGCGCTACGAGCAGTTCGACCGCCTGGTGCAGCATCTCGGACCGACGGTGGCGCGACCCCGGTTGGAGAAGCTCAGCGAACACTTCCCGGGTCTGGAGGGAACTCCGTCCCTGACGCGCCACGGCCGCGAGGTGCTCCTCAACTTCATGAAGACGCCGACGGCGTTGGCGACCATTAAACTGCGGCTGCGGATGACGCACGACGCCGAGATTCGAAATCTCGTGCTCGAATATGAGCTGGAGATTCTGCCGGTCTACCTGGACTACGAAAGGTCTTCCAGGTTGGAACTTCCGCTGGCCGACGTCACCGATGAGAAAGTGGCCGCCTGGCTCGATGAGCGGCTGCTGGCGTTTGTGAACACGTTTCTCTCGATGGAGTTCACCGACCAGTATCAACGCCAGAACCTCGTGGTAGATCCCGTCGCCGAGACGCAGTTTCCCAAGGCGTTCGCGGCAGGCTCGGTCGAGCATGAAGGCTGCACTTACTATTTCCTCAGCACCGAGACGATGCAGGCGTTCCAGCAGCAGCCGGACTTGTTCATGGCCGGGAAGAGGTCCCAGCCCTGACCAGTCTCAGGCGGCCGGCGACCGACGAACGGACGGCGATGGCAGTAGACGTCCGAGGACCTCCAGCGATCTGGCCGTCGCCCCCTGTTGAGTCAGCACAAACGCCTGAGCGGCGCGCCCCAGGCGTTGACGCGCATGCGGATTGGCCAGCAACTCTCGCACGGTCCACCGGAGCGCCTCACCGTCCGGAATCACCACGGCCGCCTCGCGCGACAGGAGTTCCCGCACAATGTCTTGAAAGTTCCACGTGTTGGGACCGAACAACACCGCAGCGCCGTAGCCCGCGGGTTCCAGCATATTCTGCCCGCCGCGCTGCGTGAGACTCCCACCAACAAAAGCAATGTCCGCCAGCCCCCAGCATGCGGCGAGTTCGCCCAACGTGTCCAGGAGCAGCACCCGCCGATCGGTCGAACCCGCTGCAGCATCGCGACTGCGTCGGCAGATCGCGTGCCCGCGGCTCTCCACCAAACGAGCGACCTCGTCGAATCGTTCCTTGTGGCGGGGAACGAGCAATAGTCGCAGCGGGGGGAACTCCGACGCCAGCGCTTCGTAGGCCTCCAGCGCAAGTCGTTCCTCGGGCGCCTGGGTGCTTCCAGCCAGGAAGACCAGTTCGTCAGCCGCCAAACCGAAATGCTCCCGCAGCTCTTGAGACTTCGGGTTCCAGCGGTTCCCCTCAATGCGGTCATATTTGATATTTCCGGTCACCGTGATGCGATCGGCGGCGACACCCAGGTCGCGGAAGCGATCGGCATAATCTTGCGTTTGCGCCGCGACGTGCGCCAGGGATGCAAACAGTGGACGCAGGACCCGCCGGAGACGGCGGTAACCGCGAAAGCTGCCGGCGCTGATCCGACCATTGATCACCACCACAGGCACTTGACGGCGCTGAGCCGCCAGCAGAAAATTCGGCCAGATTTCAAGTTCGACCAGTACAACGAGGTCGGGTCGCAGGTTCTCCAGCGCCCGATCGACGGCTCTGCTGAAATCGAGCGGCCAGTAATTGACGGAATGTTGCGGAAACTTCTGAAGGGCGACGTCATAGCCCGTGCCGGTCGTGGCGCTGATCACCACTTCATAGTGCGGATGCAGATCGAGAAACTCGGCCACGAGCGTCTGCAACTGCAACACTTCTCCGACGCTGACGGCATGGAACCACACGCACGGCCGTTCCGGGTGCCGCCGAGTCAGCGCACCGGTCAGCTTTACCGCCAAGCCTGCGACCGATTTGCGGTGCACCAGTCGTCGATACCACAACCACGGCAGGGCCGCGACGGCGGCGCAAGCGTACAGAATGTCGAGAGCGATCCGTACCACGTCAGGTCCCCTTCCCTGGGAAACTGCAAAGCCTGCGGGATCATACCCGCGATCTCCCCTGGAGTGAACTTCAGTTCCCGCGTCCAGACCCGTCCGTCGCGTCGACCACGGCAGACGGGAGGCGGCCGCGTCCGCACGCATCCGAACTGCTGTTTCGGCGAACGGCCGGGCATGCTATCTTCCTGCCCTGAGGCGACTTCCGTTCGCCAGACCCCGCTTCCCGGTGTTCGCAAACTGGATCACGGACGAACCACGATGCCCCTGCGCGTTTACAACACTCTGACCCGCCAGAAAGAGGACTTCCAGACGGTGACTCCCGGCTGCGTGACGATGTACCTCTGCGGTCCCACCGTTTACAAACCCTCCCACATCGGCCACATGGTGGGCCCGGTGATCTTCGACACCGTCAAGCGTTACCTCGTTTACAGCGGCTACAAGGTGACGTTCGTCGTCAACATCACCGACGTCGACGACAAGATCATCAACGAAGCAACGAAGCGCCAATCGACGATGGCCGCCGTCGCCCGCGAGGTTGAACAGGATTATTTTGACAACCTGAAGGCGATGGGGGTCGACTCCATCGACCATTTCCCCCGGGCCACTGAGCACATCCAGGGGATGCTGGACATCATCGGCGCCCTTGTGGAGAAGGGTTACGCCTATCCGCTGAATGGCGACGTCTACTTCGACTGCACGAAGGACGAAGACTACGGCAAGCTGAGCCGTCGCAGCATTGAAGAGATGCTGGCGGGGACCCGCGTGGAGGCCAACGATCGCAAGCGGAGTGCGGCCGACTTTGCCTTGTGGAAGGGATCCAAACCCGGAGAACCCTCCTGGGAGAGTCCCTGGGGACCGGGGCGCCCCGGTTGGCACATCGAATGCTCGGCAATGGCCAAAAAACTTCTCGGAGAATCGATCGACATCCACGGCGGCGGTCTCGACTTGATGTTTCCGCATCACGAAAACGAGCTTGCGCAATCGGAGTCCTGCAGCGGCAAGCCGTTCGCCCGCTACTGGATGCACAACGGATTAATGCAGTCGAGCGGGCAGCCGGGGAAGGTCGGCGGCGGACACGATCGTCACGGCGACCTGATGGCGGAAAAACAACAGCAGGAAGCGGCGAAGATCAGCAAGTCGACCGGTGCGGGGTCATTCAAGGAACTGTTGAAGTCGCACGCAGCCGAGACGGTGCGGTTCTTCCTTCTGGCGACGCATTATCGGAGCCCGATCGATTTCAGTGACGAACGTCTGCAGGAGACCGCCAAGAGCCTGGACGGATTTCATCGCCTGTTTGAGACGTATGAGCGCGTGTCGGGAAGTTCGTTCTTCACGCTCGTACCGCCTGCCACACGTTCCGAAGCCCCGGCGTCGTCATCCCCGCGTTTTCCCGAGTTCGCCCAGGAGCTCGCGGCCCACCGGCAGCGCTTTCTGGATGCGATGGACGACGACTTCAACACCGGGGGCGCGGTCGGAGTTTTGTTTGAACTGCGGAAGACCCTGAACAGCTTCATCGCCGATCAGAAGCTCGAATCCGGTTCGCCCCCGTCCGAAGCCCTCGCCGAGCTCAAAGTCGGAATGATGGTGCTCCGCGAATTGTCGGCGCTGCTCGGCGTTTTCCGCGAGAGCACGGCCAAACCGGCCGCTGATGACGGTCTTGCCGGCGAACTGATGGAATTGATCATCCAGATTCGCGCCGACGCGCGCAAGAGCAAGAACTTCGCCGTTGCCGACCTGATCCGCACGCGCCTGACGGAGCTGAAGATCACGCTGGAGGACCGGCCGGAGAAGACGCTGTGGCGGCGGGGGAGTTAGCAGTCTCGCGTCCGTTGCTGGCGCGGCGTAGAATTGAAGCGCTGCGTGGGGAGATCTCGCTGATGCCTAGTCCCTTTCCGGGCATGGACCCTTTTCTGGAGCATTATTGGGGCGATGTCCATGCGAGCCTCACGTTGTATGCCCGCGATCAACTTCGGCCGCAATTGCCTGACGACTTGCGGGTGCGGATCGAGGAGCACGTCGGACTGGAAATCGACGCTCCCGGAACCAGCGTCAAGCTACAACGTCGTCCTGATGTCAAAATCTATGAGCGGCCTGAGAGTCCGCGTGGAACGGCTTGGGAAAACCGGGAAGCTGGATTGGCGGTCGCCGCCGAGCCGCTGCTGATCACGATCGACGATCCTTTCATCCAGCGTTCGGTGAGAATTACGGATCGTCATTCCGATCGGCTGGTGACTGTCGTTGAATTCCTGAGTCCCGGCAACAAGTTGACTCGTGAACAACGTCGGGATTTTCACGAGCGTCAGGCCGACTTGTGGCGCGGCGGGGTCAATCTGGTCGAGATCGACTTGATCCGCTGTGGCGGCTGGGCGATGTCGTTGCCGAGGGATGTGGTTCCAAGCCAGAAACGCTACCCGTACCGGGCTCTCGTGATGCGCGCGGAGTCTTCGGCGCCGCGCGAGTTTTATTGTTTGGAGTTGCGTCAAGCCTTGCCGACAATTCGGATTCCGCTGCGACCCACGGATTCGGACGCAGTTCTCGATCTGCAGAAACTGATTTCGATGGCATGGGAGAATGCGGATTACACCGACATCGACTACGCGACGGAACCCTATCCTTCATTTCGTCGCGCTGACGATGACTGGCTGCGGCAGATTCTGGAAGGGCAAGGATTTCATCGCTCGGATGTTCCTGCCTGCTCCAGCTCGGACGAGGATTAGGGGACCGACGCCGGCAAGTGGTGACGTGCGATTTTCATCAAGCACGGGCGGGGGGATTTGCTGAATGGATCTGCGACCCTGCCGACGTGAAATCGAATCCCTCGGCGGCAGCATCGCCTGGGTATCGAATTGCGTGCGAGGGGGGATCGGCGTCAGTTTCGCGGGAGTCAAGCTCCACGATCAGGACTTATGTGCGCTGCGAGAGACGCTGCCGCGTGTCGTGTGGCTCGATTTGTCCGAGTCTCCGATTACGGATGCGGGCCTGATGGAATTGCGCTCCGCCAGGTGTCTCGAAGCCTTGTCGATTGATGGAACCAGGATCACAGCGGCCGGACTGCTGGGCCTCAGAAGTCTGCCCAAGCTGGTGCAGATTCACGCCGCAGACACCGCCGTCGCTGCGGAAGATGTGCAACGGCTTCGGCAGGCAGGTTGGACGACCGAGATCAATGTCCATCGGAGCGGCGCCTGTTGCGGCTGGTTTCCGGGAATTGATGCCGCTCTGATGGCCGGGATCATGTCATGACGATCACCCTCGGCATCGATCCCGGCCTCAATCGTACCGGCTACGCCGTGCTGGAACGCGTCGGCGGAAAGCCCTACTTGAAGGAAGGGGGCGTCATTCGATCGACGAAAGACCTCTCCCTGGCGGAGCGCGTCCTGGAGATTGGTCGAGGCATCCGCGAAGTGCTGGACGAGTTCTCTCCGAGTGCGGTGGCGATCGAACAGGTCTTCTCGCACGCGGAGTATCCAAAGACGGCAGTCCTGATGGCGCATGCCCGCGGAGCGATCCTGTACGCCGTCTCCGACGTCGGGCTCTCGGTTGTGCATTACACGCCGACACAGATCAAGCGTTTGCTCACCGGCAGCGGACGAGCCTCGAAAGAGCAGATCCAGTACGCGATTCAGAACGAACTCCAGTTGAAGTCCCTCCTCGAACCCAACGACGTGGCCGACGCCGCCGCGGTGGCGCTATGCCATTTCTACAGCAGCCGCCATGAGGCGTTGTTGGGGCCGGGAAGTTGAACGAGGGAGTAAGGGAGTAAAGGAGTAAGGGAGTAAAGGAAATCGACTCTTGACCGCTTGTCTCCCACACTCCCACACTCCCACACTCCCACACTCCCACACTCCCACACTCCCACACTCCCACACTCCCACACTCCCGTCGCCCAATTTGTCGTTACCACCGTTCCAGCCAACTGGCATTCGTCGTTGTCTGGCATCCTGGGAGAAATTCACGCGCGCCGGTCGGCGGATTTTGCCGATCCCGATCGGATGAATGAGCGCATCTCGGACACGCATTGCGTCTGCTGGTGCTCTCGCTTGTTCGATGGGCATATCGATGACGCGCGATCAGAAAATCGGGCTGGCGCTGGGCATCCTGCTGGTGGGTGCCGTGGCCGCGTTTTTCTACCGTCATGAAACTCCGGCTGTGGCGCCGCTGCCGGAATTGAAGTCCGCCGCCGAACTGGATCAGCAGATCTCCGAAAAACCCATGGCGCCGTATGTCGAACCCCGCGCGCCCCGTGCGGAAGCGTCGAACTCGGCGGGCCATCGCGACCCGTTCACCGACCAGGAGGGTGGGGGACTGGTGCCTGAACCGATTGCGATGGAACCTAGAGCGGCGAACGCTCCCGGCGCCAAACTTGCCAGTTCGACCACTGTCAAATCTCTGACGCCGCCGCAGGCGGCGGCGTTGTCCGAAACGCGCCATCTGGTGCAGCGTGGAGACACACTGTCTTCGATCGCCGCCAAATACTTGGGCAGCTCGGCACGATTCGAGGAGATTTACGAGGCCAATCGCGACCGCCTGCGGGACGCCAACGATCTCCGGATTGGCCAGGAATTGAAGATTCCATCTCGTGGTCTGCCGGTCGCATCGCCCAGTGACGAGGCGCCCGGCGGCGTGACACTCCCCGCAGAGGGGGCCGAAGCCGCAGCACCGACATCAAAGTTTGTGCCTCATCCGGGGCCGCGTCCGGTTCCTCGGACGACCGCACCGACAGCGTCCAGCGGCGGCAAACGGCTGTCACAGGTCCCGCCCGATGACCAGATCATTCGGCGGTAGGCCTTGGTCATCCCAAGCGCGCCTGCGACAGTGCGTCACGGAGTGAGCGATGCCAGGAGCTGCAACACCCATTCGCCCCGCGTGATCTCGGCGTTCTCGCCCGTGGGCGACCTCTGCAATCCCAGGAGCAAATGCTCCGCCCGTTCATAGCTGCACCAGTGCTCCCAGTGCTCGGCGATGCGGGAGAAGTCGGGGTCGCGCAGGGCGTCGGGCAGCGACGGATATTTGGCCAATTGATGCGCCGGCTGCGACTGGTTATGCAGTAGGCGGCACCTTTCGGCAACTTCCAGCCAGCCGGCACGGCACGCCTCAACGCCGCTCAGCAACAGGAACCGATCGCGAGCCAGTCCCTGCCGCTTGTCGTGCGACAGCACTGCCAGTTGAGCGTACGCGCACATGGCCGATTCGTAGTCGCGCACCGAACACACTCCCGCGAACGCCGATCAGAATGGAATGCGCAGTCCGTCGTACGACAATTCCACGCCGGTCGGCAAGCGGGCGTTGGTTTTTTCATAGTCCAGGTGATGCGATACGTGGGTCAAGTAGGTGCGTCGCGGCTGAACCCGTTCCGCAAGCTCGAGGGCTTGCGGGATGCCGAAGTGCGTTTGATGGGGAACATCTCGCAAGGCGTCCACAATCAGCACGTCCAAGCCCATCAACCGCTCGTAGCTCTCCTCAGGAACAAAGCTGACGTCCGTGCAGAATGCGACGTTCCCCACGCGAAACCCCAGCACCGGCAGTTTGCCGTGGAGGAGACGAATCGGCGTTACGGTGGTTCCAAGGAGTTCCAGGGGTTCGAGTGTCAGAGGTCGGATTTCCAACTGCGGGACCGCCCCGTAATGGGATTCTGGCCCGGGGGGGGCGAAAGCATAGGAGAAGGCGGCGCGAATCTGCTGCTCGACGGCTGGTTCGCAGTACAGCGGGACGGGACGCTTGAGGTAATAGCCGAACAGCCGCAGATCGTCCAAACCGAAGAGGTGATCGGCATGACTGTGTGTGTAGAGGACCGCCTGCACGAGTTCGATCTGCTCGCGGAGCAATTGGATCCGCAGCTCCGGCGAGGTGTCGATCAAGAACGTGCCTTCCTCCGTGGTGACGGCCACGCCGGTGCGCGTGCGTTGATTGCGCGGATGCTGTGACAGGCAAACCGGGCAGTGGCAACCGATGACCGGAACGCCGTGGCTGGTGCCGGTCCCCAGCAGGACAAGTTCTTGACCCACGCGCCGCGATCCCTCCTGGAGTCCGTGTTCGTGATTGCTCAGGCATTGCTGAGGCGTAGTCTAGCGACAACGGAATGGATGGACCAACGACGACTTCACGCACCTCAGGGACTTTGCATCCTTTTCGGGGGGCGGACTGAAACCGATTGATGAGGAATCAAGCCGCGGATGCATGCTGGCTAAGCAACTGTGCGGCACCACGGCGTTGGCCGCCCCCCAGATTGTATTCCTAAGTCATTTTGCGGCGACAGGTTGCAGATATTCCGTTGTCCCTCTGCTCGCTTCGGCACACCCCTTGCTTTTCTCCTCAGCGTCAACTCAAGACTTGGCAGTCATCGGGGTTACGGACGATCGCTAAGGCTGCAGAGGTCTTTGGTCCACCAAGGGTAGATCGACTGGGGGTGTAGCCGGGCTAGGTCGTTGTGCCTAGTTCGGGCGAGCGCCTACACCACCAGTCGTCTACTCTTTGGAACTGAACCGGTCGGATTGCAAGATGCAGTCCGACCGGTTTTTCCGTTTCTGGTGAGTGGCTTAGCATGCACGTCGCAGCAAGATTGCTCTAACGTGCAGAGAGATCAGCCTCCGACGTTCGGGTCGGGACCTAGCCCCAAGTGAAACGCCGCGCGTTTCAGATGCGCTTCGAACTCTTCCTCCGAAGCCGTGGGCTTTTGCCGCGCGTCGCGCAACATTTCCCGGCCGCGGTCGCGCGCCGCCCACAGAAGCTCCTGCCGGACAGGGCGTTTGCGGCTGGCGGTGACTTCGAGTTCTTTGACGATCGGGGCCAGTTTCTGACTGGCCTTCTCGACGAAGGCGTTCCATTCCCCGTCGGCCGCCTTCTCATCACGATGACGCCGGAATTCGGCAAGGATTTGTTGCAGGGTCTCCAGCTTGGCCCGCTCTGCTCCCGTCATCGGCAGGAGTTGCAGTAGGCCATAGCCGGCGCCAACCACAATTAGCGCGATCAATGCCGCCGTGACCGGTGATTTCAATGAGAACTGTTCGAGCCACGACCCGCCGGATTCGTATTGGCTCGAAGGGCGCTTCACAG
>JANRLN010000211.1:0-23196 GCA_033762515.1 Planctomycetaceae bacterium | reverse complement strand
AATGGCCGGGCCGCAGGCAGGTCGATTGTTTCGATTGCCTGGGGCTTCGGACATCTTGCGGGACGGGGAGTCCGCACGTCCTCCGGTCATTCGTCTGGCCTGGGGACTCAACGAGTCCCATCATGGCTGAGGGCGTGCCTTCCAAAGCTCGGCGAACTCCGGAATTGTGTCGCGCAGAATCTCCGCGATCGCCCCGCGGACCTCGGGCGTCAGACGCGCGTCTTGAACGATCGGCGTCGGCGCCGACAGAGCGCTGTTCAAGTGCCGGTACACCCCCTGTTTCAATTCCAGCGGCAATTGACGGAAGGCGGGGGAATAGATCAGGTAGCTGCACGGATAGCGAAACATTCGCGTGTGCAGGTCGAATTCCCGGAGCGACCGGCCCTGACGGTCGCGCGGGCCGTGAACGCAGAATTCCGCTGCAAACGACGAGGTCCCGCGAACAGGCTCAGTGAGCACCGCTTCCCCCGCGAAGAGGAGCGATTTGGCGACGCTTTCCGCAGCCCGGTTAATTCGCTTTTCAAGAGTGTCGTCCGCGGGACTTGCCTCGGTTAATGAGGATGGGTTTTCGGACTGGTGCAGCGCTTCGCGAACGTCAAAACTCGCCTGAGTCAAAGCATTCAGCGTGTCAGCCTGATGCTCGAGCACCATCAGTGCGACGACGTCGCTGTGAGGCGACAGGTATCGCTGCGCGTCGAATCGGCCGGTGAGGTCGACGAGATTCTGTCCGGCCGTGTTGTCGATGGTTTTCGGTTTCCTCTTCTCGGTCAGGGTCAAATTGCCGAGGTGTGCTTGGGCGCCATGTGTCCCCGTCACGTACCAGCCGCCCCAGCGCTGTGCGATGGGACTGGCGTGCGTCGACAGAAAGCTCCCCGCCGCGATGACCGGCTCTCCTTCCGCTGAAGGGAAGACCGAGCGCACCTGCAGACCCGGGACATTGCGCGTTCGTCCCGTGCTGTGACAGGTCAGGCAACTGTTGGTCCGCTGCTGGAACGACGGCGGCTGATCAGCCGATTGTTCCAGCGTGTAGAACACCATCCCTAATCGTGGATCGGTGACCGCCAGTTCGATCACTCCATGATCGACATAGCCCAGATGGACTTCCTCGTTGAAGTAGAGGGCACGAGGCGTTCTGGGACCAATCAGGTCTTTTTGCAGACTGGTCTTGCTGAAGACCAGGACCTGCGAGGAAACCGGAATTTGAAGTTCTTTGAGGACCGACGATAGGTAGCCGTGGGGCGCTTCGAACTCGAGTTCGATCTCACGCACCGACAATCGCTGCTGCAGGCGGCTGACACGATTTTCCGGAGTTGTCCGGCTGTAATGAATCGGAGCCTCTTCATAGTTCACCCCGGCGCGTAGATTGGTGCTCGCCATCAAGTAGGCGAAGCCCATCCAGGGGAGACACCAGCAATAGATCGATCGATGCATAGGACATTCCGGAGTGGAGAATATGGCGGCGATCAAGACTCCCGGGCGCAACCGCCCCAGGAGTCTCAACCGCGTCGGGACTACTTGGCGATTTGCTGTCGAACGCAGTAAACGACTTCGCCGGTACGAATCACCAGACTGCCGTTCACCAACGCCACGCCGTACTGCACCGGATCGGCGAAACGGTTATCCCCCTGTTCGCGCATCCGTTGCTCGTCTGCCGGAGTCATCGCCGGCCGGCCGCCGCCAGCGGGCCGATCGCTGGAACTTCCCCCGGCCTCACTGGCGGAAGGCTTGGGGGCGCCGGGACTGGCGTTTGCTGCGGCGCCGGGGTTCGCTGCGGGTGTTTGTCCTTCAGGAACCACCGGCGTCGGCTTGTTGGAAGGGGCTTTATGATCACGGTGACCGACCGAATCTCCTCCGGCCGCCCGTTGCCTGGCCAGCCATTCGGCACCCACCTTCTCTGGGTCCCAAAGCTGATTCTCGGCGAGGACCTCGAACTCGGCCCCTGTCTTAAGAACGGTGGTCAGTCCATCCTTGCCGAAGATGTAGACTCGATCACCCAGACCAACCGGCGTTGACCAGCAGCCTTGGCCGATTCGCTTCGCGTACTGCTTGGAACCGGTGGCGGCGTCAAAGCAGAAGACCACCCCGGCGCGGTTCACCCAATACGCCATTCCGGCATAGACGCAGGGACTGTTGAACGCCGGCATGGCTTCCTCGGTTCGCCAAAGCACCTTGGCAGCAAAACCGTCAGCGGTCTTCTCGACCGACATCACGCCGTTGGACTGCCGCGCTTCTGATTCGTTTTCATTGTGCATGCCGGGGCTGGCGGCGATGACGAATCGACCGTCGCCTAACGGCAGCGGTGTCGCAGACCGGTTGCCTCCGATGCTCTCTGAGTAGGACCAGAGCAGCTCACCCGTCGCCGGATCGTACCCATCGACGCTTCCCGCAGAACTGCAAACGATCTGCTGCTGATCCCCGACGGGGACCAGCGCCGGCGAAGCATAACTGACGCGGCTGTCCCGATCGGATTTCCACCGCGTCTCCCCTGTTTTCTTGTCAACAGCCAGCAAGTAGGAAGGCCCTTCGTGATCTACGAGGACGACCACCATGTCGGCGGCGGCCAACAACGAACTCGCCAATCCGATCGTCGACTCGAACGGACCGTAGTCCTCCGTCAGCACGCGCTGCCACTGGACCTCTCCGGCATGCGATAGCGCCACCAGGTTGCCCGTTTCAAAGAAGGCGTAGACGGCTTGTGCATCGACGGCGGGCGTGGGGGCCGAACGGCTCTGGAAATAGTTGCTCCGCACGGTCTGCGCGGAATCGAACGTGTGCTTCCAGGCGATGGCCCCGTCGTTCAGATTCAGCGCCAGGATGTGGCAGCGATCCTTCATCGTGCCGTCGATGGCGGTCACGAAGACTTTGTCTCCCCAGATCACCGGGCTCGACTGCCCTTTACCGGGGAGCTTGGTCGACCAGGCGATATTCTCGGTGGGAGACCAGGTCAGGGGAATCGTCTGCGGGTCGACCGCCGAGGCTCCTTGTCCCAAAAATGCGGGCCACGCGTCGGGTTGTCCTCCCAGGGCGACTGAGAGCAGCAATGCCGTGAAGGTCATATTCCGGTTCCTATTCGAAGAGAGTCTGTAAGCGGGATTTTGTAGAGGTCGAAACGATTGTCGCTTTCTCGACCGGGTCGACGACTTCACGGAGATCGAGTCGGCGCACTCCCGGAAGGACCAGCAAGCTTGCCAGGCACAATCCCAGGCTCAGAAAATCCCAAGCCAAGTGGAGGCTGAGTCGGGCGCGCCAATTGTCCGCCGGTTCGCTGGAAACCGGCCGTGGGAGGGCGTACGGACCAAAGTGCTCGTGGTCGGCTGTCATGAGTTTCCTCCGTGGAGATCATGGATGTGTGACCGACTCGGACGGACGAAGCTGAGTTCGCCGCGGGCTACAGATCGCCGATCACTTCGCCCCCTTCGCGCGTTCCCAAGGCGCGCCACAGCCCCAAGTCGATGTTCTCGCTCACGAATCGGACGCTGCCGTCGCACATCACGGTTTGAACGCCGCCACTGTGATAGCTTCGTGCCGCGAAGATGCCGTTCCCGCAGGTTCCCATGTCGGGCACATTGCTGTTGGGGTTGTGGTAATGATGGTAGGCGGTCCAGTATTCGCGCCCGTGAATCCAGCCGGCTCCGCGCTGCCCGGCCCAACCGCGGCTGATGGCCACTGTGGCAGCCTCAAACTGCGCAGGGTTTGCGGGCGGCTGATAGCCGTTCGCCAGCCCCGGGGTGGCGGGCGGAACTGTGCTCGAGGTCCAGACACAGGCCACGTTGATGTAGCTGCGCCGGCGTCCGACGTTGTCGGTCGGTGCGCTCACAGTCTGCAGCGGAAACCCGAAGATCGATTCGGAGAAGGCCGCCGTGTTGCTCATGCCGTCGGTGATGTGCGCGAATTTCACACGAGAATTCGTCCAGACCAGACCGTCGGTCGGCGCGCGCCCGTCGTATTTGGTGCCGAGCGCCGTCCCCTGATTGATGTGGTAGTTCGTTCCGGCATACTGAAACGTTGCTCCCGTCGCCCCCCCTGTCGTCCCCGACCGGATGTCGAAGATGTTGGGTCCGGGATCGCTGGGACACAGGAAGACGGCCAGGGGAGACTTCACCAGATTGACCAGAGGCGGATTCACGTCTCCCGGGCAGCAGCCGATTTGAAGTTTCAGACTGAAGTCAATCAGGTTGTGCAGCGACGCCTGATCCATGTAGGGGAGCATCTGCGCTTGGACCGAAAAGTTGCCGGAGTTCGCCGCCCCCTGGGAGTAGAAACTCGGGATCAGTGCGTGCGTGCTCTCGTAGTTGTGCAACGCCAGCCCAATCTGTTTGAGATTGTTCTTGCACTGCGTCCGACGCGCCGCCTCGCGGGCTTGCTGGACCGCCGGCAGCAAGAGCGCAATCAAGATCGCAATGATGGCGATCACCACGAGGAGTTCAATGAGCGTAAAACCGCGTTGAGTTCGCGGCTGGGCCGCTGTCAGGGGCATGGAATAGTCCTTGTGTGTCAATCAAAGTGTTTGGCTGTCCGCGCGCACCGGGAGCGCGGCTCTGGACGGAGACCATCAGGAGACTGTCGATCACGCCAGCGCAGAGACGCCTGCGGCACATGGTGGCACGCTCACAACAGGTCATCCGACCAGCTTTGTGGAGAGCGAGCCCTCGACCCGTGTGAGCGTGCGAACATGAGCCGCACTCCCCACCTGCGCCAGGACGCCACGCGGTGCTCGGTCGCATTCGACCCGTGCAACCCGCTGGGAAACCGCTGAATTTCAGACGGCGGCAATTCTTGGCGGAGGGACCGGAGGGGGCAACGTGCGGTCGGGACAAGCCTCGGAAATCAGCACCGATCGACCGAAGAGGTCGTCACCCGGCAGGAGTTCCACCACGCGAGGCGGCAGGACCGACCAGGGCAAGGCGTTCCAGAACCAGCGTTGTCCTTGACACTCCTGGGCCAGCACACCGATGACGACCGACGTCTCTGCAGACCCTGGGTTCGCGCTTCGTGTGGACGCCGAAGGCGCGGTCCTTTTCTTGGCACAGCAGCTGCGTTGCGAAGTCGGCGCGCAGCGCTGTTCGTCGGCTGCGGCAGCGAGGACGAAATCCGGCAACTTCACGTGGCGCCGTTCGGCCCAGGCCACCTTCTGCGCATTCGTGAAGCAGCAGCATTTCTTCAGGCATTGCGCGGCCGAGCGGCATCCGCAAGGCCGGTCCTGACAAGGAAACGGCTCCGAGCGGTCCTTTTCGAGGTCGGCACGACTGGTGTGAGAGATGGGAAAAAACATTGCGGCAATGGAGAACAGCACGACCCAGCCCACGAGCTGACGTGCCCATCGTCGACGCAATATTTGCAGCCGGGAGACCATAACAACCACTTACGCCGCGCGAACGACGTGCAGTTTCCTCGACCGGCTCACTCTCCACGCGAACATGCTAAGGCGGACAGGGTGACGAAATCAACACTCTCGTCGCAGAACTCGCCGGGATTCTTGCGTTTGAGAAGCTGAAGGCCTAACACATCTTCCGGGTTGGCAGCAGTGCGGAATGACAAGCTGTTGGTCCTGGCGAATCGGCCCCATTCCCGACACATCTTGCCGGCCTACGGGGTCAGTCACGGGAGTGACTGTCGCCAAGCCGCTTCCCCCTTGGCGTCACCAGCGAAGAACACTTCCAGACCGGTCAGACTTGGTTGTTTCCGTCCGCCGCCGAGACGCTGGGAGTTGGATGAGGGTCGAGGTGTTCAATCGCCTGTTCCAGGATCATGATCTTCTGCCAGATCCCGCGCGACAGGCCATTGGTGAGCGTAGAGAGTTGATCGGCGGCCGCCAGGGCGGCGGAATCCGGGAACTCCTGGACGTAGAACGCCCCAATCTTGCTGATGAGTGAGAGCAGTTCGCTGCAGTAGTCGAGATACCTCCCCAGCAGAAAAGTCGACAGGCTGCGCTGCGGCGACGACTTCGTGGGGAAGTGGCGATGGATCGATTCGGGGTCTTTGGTGAGCTGGTGCATATCGACGATGTGGGCCAGCGCCCGCAGTTCCCGCATCGCCACCAGCAGCCGCTCCCGTTTCGTGCGGCGTTCGAGTGAAACGAGGAACACCACGATCGCACCGAGAAAGAAGATCGACCCCAGGCCGGCTTCGAGGGTGGTGACGAAGTGCTCGAGTTCCAGAATCTCTTGACCGGCGAGCCAGCGAACGTGCACGCCGATGCCGATCAGCAAGCCCAGCAGCACGGAAAACAGAATCGCCACCCCCAGACGGACGAGATAGAGCGGACGGCGGATGCGGGCACATGTCTGGATGGCTTCCTGGGCCACGACCTGCAATTCGTCGGCGACGTGCTTCAACCCGGCCTGGGGAAACCGCTCACTGATGCGAGCCGATAACTGAGCCGCCGTCTTGACGATCCGGTCTGAACGCAGCGCACGAAACTGGTGTGACCTTGAGAGTGAGATCGGGGCTCCGGCTGCAACTGCCGGTGACGGATCGGTCGCAGACCTCGTAGCAGAAATGTTCACAAGAGTAGTCTCAGGGTGTGACCGCGCCCGTCGGTTCGAGACATCCGAACCATTCAGCGAAAGGACGGTCGAAGTTCCGTGACTCGTCAAACTGGCCGCCATCGTGTCATCTTACCTCGGCGAACGGGTGGAGTGGCCAGCTGGATCATCGTGTTTCGGGCCGGAACACCTCGCGCTGTGGCATAGCGCCGCCGATATCGACGGTCCCGCTCCGGCGACTCTTCCGATCAGGCAGACTGTCCGGTGTCGGTCATCGCCTTGAGTCGAACGTCGGCCAACCGTCAGGGGTGTCGGGACCGTTACGAATGTGAATCTTGGGCCGTCACCACGGGAGCATTCGTCATAGACGCGCACCTCACTGCGGGTCGACGCAGATTACGGATTCGCATCCATCTTCGCGCCCAAATGCTCCAACCGCGGCTTCGACGGCCGTCAAAGTCACCCCCAGTTTGACTAAGCGTTACGGACGTCAAGATCGAGGCCGAATTTGCCGTAAGTAATTTGCGGTTTAACGACTTGCGAGATTCAAGGCGTCTTGCACGGGAGTCCGATCATTGGGTCTAGTCCCGCCGTGTGCACGTTGCCTCGAAACCGGATTGTGATCACGGTGCGAGCCGGGCCGGGACTGCCGGGTCCGACGGGCAGGCTCGCCCGAGACACCTGCGAACGTACGTCAAACGGTCGATTGCCTAACGGGAGCGTGAAGAGACATCTGTGTTGGAATGCGACGCGCGTCGCTGGCGGCGACGGGACACTGGCGGAGTGGAACGTTACCGCTGGGGATTCCAACAGAGAAACGACACGGCTCACGTGGGTCAGGACGACCCCAGGTTCCAGATTCCCAAGGGAAGGAGACGTTGCTCTATGTGGATCAAGATGAGTGGCGCACTGCTCGCCGCGATGAGCATGGTCAGTCTGGCGGACGCCGGACTGTTCAGCTCAAAGATGGGCTGCGGTGCCGAAAAGGGTTGTGGCTGTGCCTCGACGTGCCAGCCTGCTTGTTGCAAGCCCGTGATCGTCAAGCCTTGCTGCCCGAACGTGTATACGTATCAGCGCAAGTGCTCCGACATCAAGCCGCCTTGCTGTGACACCTGCTGCCCGCCGGCCACCTGCTGTGCTCCGGCTGCTTGCGCCCCGGCCTGTGCCGCTCCTGCGGCCACCTGTGCCCCGGCCGCCTGTGCTCCGGCTTGTGCTGCTCCTGCAGCCACCTGTGCTCCGGCTGCCGCTCCTGCTTGTGCCGCCCCGGCCGCTTGCGCTCCGGCTCCCGCCGCCTGCGCTCCGGCTTGTGCCGCTCCGGCTGCGACCTGCGCTCCGGCCGCTTGTGCTCCGGCCTGTGCTGCTCCGGCAGCCGCCGCTCCGCACTGCTGCCCGGCTCCGGCCGCCGCCACCTGCTGTGCTCCCGCCGCTCCGACCTGCGCCACCCCTTGTGCTCCGACCTGCTGTGCTCCCACGGCTTGCTGCGAGACCAAGAAGTGCGGTCTGCTCGACGGCCTGTTCGGCAAGATGAAGAAGATGGACTGCGGCAGCTGCAACACCTGCGCCGCTCCGTGTGCTCCGGCCACGTGTGCTGCTCCTTGTGAAGTTCGCTGCTGCAACGCCGATCCTTGCGAAATCGCCAAGCTGATCTACGAATCGCAGACCGCTTGCTACGCCAAGGATCGTCGCAAGGCCATCCACAAGCTCGGTGACAACTTCGACTGCATCTGCAACCCGGAAATCATGACCGCCTTCATCGTCGGCCTGAACGACTGCGACGAACGCGTTCGCTGGAAGGCTGCTGACGAAATCGGCGATCAGATCCGCAAGAACTGCTGCTGCTGCCCCGAAGTTGTGGCTGCCCTGACCTGTGCCCTCGGCGACTGCGACAAGCACGTCGTCAAGCAAGCGACCGAAGCTCTCGAACTGTGCGGTTACGAAGTGGTCGACGGCTGCTGTGATCCTTGTGCCGCCACCTGCAGCACCACCGGCGCCTGCGGTAACGGCTGTGCTCCTCACGCTGCCCCGGCTCCGATGCCGACCCCGGCCCCGATGCCCCCGACGACCACCAAGCGGTCTTCGAACCTGAGCAACCTCCTCGGCCTCCTGGACTAGTCCTAGTCTGGAACCGAGCGGTCCTCAGAATGCATGTCACATGCTAAACACCCCGGCCTGCGAGGCAACTCGCAGGGCGGGGTTGTTTTCGTTGACAGGCTCTACTTGTCCCCTCAGTCGTGACTCAGACACACCGAGCGCCATTGACGTTTGGGAAAGCACGAATCAGTATCATCGTGAAAACTGATGGGCGAGATCTGGAGTCATGCCCAGGGGCTTGGAAGGATGCGTCTTCCGGGTGAAATCCACGCCCTGCACACAATGCCGCAGGGTATGCGACCCGTAAAAAAAGGGATAAAATCCAAATCAGGTTGCGCAGTTCCGATTCTCGACGCGTTGAGCAGATACACTCTAGGATCGCGAATGGATGACACAGGAGCAGCAAGAGTTTCAGTCAACCCATGCGACTCTGCCAGCCGGTGTTCGACGCTACACAGTTTGGAAGTGCGGTGCTAAGTTTTCTGCGATCGAAGAATCACGTCGGCGGGCTGCGCTTTGCTGCGGCGGCCGCGGTCTGCTTTGTCGCTCTCTGTGCACTTGCCTGGTGGAACCATCATCGAGAGATGCGTTCGACATCAGCGGTTGCCACATCAGTGAAACTACAACTCACGATCGCTCGCGAACAACTCGCCGCCCAGCGGTGGTCAGCCGCATCTGACATTGCGGTGCATATCCTGTCGAGAGTTCCCGACGATTCTGAAGCGCTGCTGATCGCAGGGGAAGCTGCGTCTCGCTCAGGTCAGTTTCGTGAGGCTCTGCGGTTTTATGAGCGGATTAATCCATCCGATCGACAGCACTTCGTTCAGGGATTGATGGCAGCAGCAGAGATTCACCGCGTCGTCGGATCCTTGGATCATGCCGAATTCCTCTATCGACAGGTGATCGCAGATGACCCAAAACATGTCGCGGCGAAAAGCCGTCTGGTGTTGCTGCTCAAGTTGACCGGACGCAAGCGGGAGTTGCGCCCGCTGATTTTAGAATTGATTGCGGTTGGCCAATCCAGCATTGAACAGTTATTGTGGCTGGCGAATCCTGAACGTCCGGTGGCGGCCGATGAATTCCTCAAGCAATCTCTTGTGGGCAATTCCCAGCAGGTCTTTCCGCAATTAGGAATGGCGACGCAGCAGCTGTCGCGTCATGAATTCTCTGCAGCGGGAACGCTGCTCGCGCGTATCCGTGACCAGCTGCCACAGCATCCGGAGATTGAAGTCGCGTACGGCCTTTGCCTATGGGAACAACAGGCGCTGTCTGACCTTCGAGCCTGGCACTCCGCTCTGGCGGAATCGTCGCGAGAACATCCGCAAGTTTGGTATCTGCGGGGTCTCCTGTGCGAAAACGACGGCCAAACTCAAGCCGCATGTCGCTGTTTCCTGGAATGCCTTTCACGTGACCCTCAGCATCAGGCGGGTGCACACCGCGCGGGCCACCTGCTGGCGATGTTCGGGGAACCCACTCTGGCTGCCAGGCTCAAAGAACGCAGCAGACGGCTTGGCGAATTGGCTGTCAATGCAGACCAGGTTCAGGCAGCGGCGCCCGACCTGTTTCACTGCCGTTTGATCGTCAGCCGGTTGGAAGTTCTGGGCCGCAGAACGGAAGCGTTCGGCTGGCTCGTCGCGATCAGCGGTCAGTTCCCATCAGAACTGAAATGGGTCGAGACAACAGTCCGACGCTTGGGTTTCCCTCAGCGGGTGGATGCAGCGACTAGCGATTCCGAGTTCTTCCCAGACTTCGACCGGATCAAAAACGCACTGCCGTTGCCCGTGAATGATCCATTGCCGCCTGCGGCACAGGCGCCGGCGACGAATTTGCAATTAGTCGCCGAAGTGGAATTCGTTGACGAAGCTCCTAACCGCAGCCTCGAGTTCACCTATTACGAAGACCCAGTTGTGTCGACGGAAGGACGGCGTATGCCGGAATTCACGGGAGGCGGCGTTGCAGTCCTAGACTACGACCTGAACGGCTGGCCGGATCTCCATTTCACGCAAGGGGCGGAGCTCCCGGCGTCGGCGGGATCGATGACGCATCTCGATCAGCTGTTCCGAAATACCGGGCGGGGCGCTTTCGACAATGTCACGACGACCGCTCGAGTGATCGAGGACTCATTCAGCCAGGGGGTCGCCGCCGGAGACATCAATAACGACGGCTTTCCGGATCTGTACGTCGCCAACATCGGCAACAATCGGCTGTTCTTGAATCTCGGTGACGGGACGTTTGCCGATGTGTCGCACGCTCTCCCGGATTCCGACCAGTGGACGACTTCTTGCGCGATCGCCGACGTCAACTCAGACGGCGTACCGGACCTTTACGATGTGAATTACCTCAGCGGACCGGATGTGCTGGAACGACGATGCCCGACTCCCGTCGGTGACCGCGTGTGTACGCCGCACGCTTTTGCCGGTGCCGCCGATCGCCTGCTGCTGGGGAACGCGGACGGTACGTTTCTCGATTTCTCGAAATCCGCAGGGATCGCTGACACACCGGGAAAAGGACTGGGGATTCTGATTGCCCCCCTTAGCGGGAGAACTGCTGTCGATCTCTTCGTAGCCAACGATACCGAAGCAAATTTCCTGTTTGTGAACGAACGAACGCCCGGTCAGCCGCCCCATTTCAGTGAACAGGCGATTCCGATCGGACTGGCCTTCGGCTCTGAAGGTCAGGCTCAAGCCAGCATGGGCATCGCCGCGTCGGATTTCGATAAAGACGGCCGGATCGATTTGTTCGTTACAAACTATTTCAATGAATCGAATAATCTCTATGTGTCGAATTCATCAGGTTTATTCGACGACAAGAGCCATCCCGCGGGGCTCCGCGCTCCCAGCCTGCCAATGTTGGGGTTCGGCACCCAAGCGCTGGATGTAGAACTCGACGGAGACTCCGATCTGGTTGTCACCAATGGAGACCTCGATGACTTTCGTCATGAGACGCGTCCATTTCGCATGCGCCCGCAGCTGTTTCTGAACAATGGAGACGCTAGATTTGTCGAGGTTGCCGGCGCTGGTGACTACTTCTCTGAAGCATCGTTACATCGAGGACGCGGGCTGGCGCGGCTCGACTGGAATCGAGATGGGCGGGAAGATTTCGTCGTCGCGCAGCTGGACGAACCTGCGGCACTTGTGACCAATCGAACAGCATCAATCGGAGAGTCGCTAGTGCTACAGTTTGTGGGAACCAATTCCAGCCGCGATGCCGTTGGCCTGAGAGTTCAGGTGTTTCCAGCGTCTGCTCCCCAACGCGTCCAGCACCACTGGATCACCGCAGGCGATGGCTACCACTCCAGCAATCAACGGCAGTTAGTAATCGGGACCGCGAGAATTGATGGCCCCTGGACGGTAATTGTCAACTGGCCGGACGGAACGCGACGCGAGCACACTGGTCTAGAGCCAAAGGGCACTTGGATCGTACACCAATCGCCTGGGTCAATTCCCGTACGGTGCACTGCTCCCGGGGTCGATGAATGATCGGCAATTGCCGATTGTCGCATTCGGGATTCAGCCCCGACCTCTCCGAATCAAGAGCGGCCAACCACAGACACGAAGTCTTGTTCTGTGAATTTTCAAGATTCTCGAAATTTTGTGCTTGTTTTTTCTTTGATGCCTTGGAGAATCTTAAGTTCCTTTCCGCGCATAAAGCTGCGCATTCTCATCTCGTTCCGACTTCAATTTCCAGGAGTCCGTTATGTCCCGCTCGCGTGGATTTACGCTCATCGAACTGTTAGTGGTGATCGCAATCATCGCGGTCTTAATCGCCCTATTGCTTCCCGCGGTCCAGCAGGCGCGTGAAGCCGCCCGACGGACTCAGTGCCGCAATAATCTCAAGCAGCTTGGGCTGGCACTTCACAACTACCACGACAACTTCAAGTTGTTCATCTATCGAAAGGGTGGGTCAAACAATGGCTTGGCGGCCGCGGCAAACGGCAACCACTTAAGCAACAAAGGCCGCTTGAGTGGCTACATGGGGCTGCTTCCTTACCTGGATCAAACAGCTCTGTTCGGCGCCATTTCGGCAGGCGACCCCGCCGTCAGTATCTCTCCTGGGGGACCGGCAGGTTGGCAGGGTTGGGCCGCGTGGAACGTGAAGATCCCCGGTTTGCTGTGTCCGTCGGAAGGTTCGTCAGTAACCGCCAACAACCACCACAATTACCTGTTTTGCATCGGCGATTCGGCTCGGAGTCCTACCAATAGTACAACCGTCCGCGGGATGTTCGGTACCAATGTCTGCGTCAGCATCAGCGACGTGATTGACGGGACGAGCAATACCATCGCCATGAGCGAAGGGGTGCGCGGTTTGGGCTACAGCACCAATCCGACGATCCCGACAACGACAGCTGGGAGCCACCGCGCTATCAATAACTATGTGGTGAATCAGGATCCGATCAACAATCCAGCGGCTTGTCGTACGTTGGCGAGCGGCGGATTTGTCAACGCCGGACTGCAAGTGAAAAGTCATCGCGGCCGTCACATGTGGGATGGACAATCGGAACGTTGTGGATTCACGACAATCCTCCCGCCCAATAGCGTGGGCTGCGTCGCCGGAGCTGACGTGAACGCGGATGCTGCAGACACCGCGATGCCCCCGACTAGTTTCCATTCGGGGGGCGTGCATTGCCTGATGACGGACGGAGCCGTTCGGTTCATCAGCGAAAACATCGACACGGGGAATCTTGGTGCCGCCAGCCTCCAGCAGGCCGATAGCGGCCTGAGTCCCTACGGGATCTGGGGGAGGTTGGGGAGCAAGTCAGGCAACGAGACGGTGACGGACTTCTAGTCAACAGATGCACTTTGCCTCCGTCGAGTTCACGGGTGCCTCCAGGAGTTTCGTGCCTTGAGGCACCATGTCGGAATTGTGCGTTTCCTAGATTCGTCGATGAGGAATTTTCTCGTGAGTCGTGGTGCTTTGCTCGTTGTTGTAATCGTGCTGGCGAGTGGCGCTCTTGGCTGCAGCGGCGGACGCATCGAAGACAAGTTCACGGCGGCGCGGCCTCCCACTGTAAAGGTCTCTGGAGTCGTTACCCTCAAGCAGGCGCCCGTAGAGGGGGCAATAGTGACTCTGCATCCGGTTCAAGGTGGTGCTGCATCCGTAGGAACAACGGATGCGCAAGGTCGATACGCGCTGATGACATTCGAAAAGGGTGACGGTGCGGTCGCGGGCGAATACAAGGTGTCTGTGCGAAAGCTGGCGCCACCCACTTCGGGTCCGGCTCCCAGTCCTGATGATCCCAACTACGACCCCAACCCGAAAGTGGAACCGCCGAAGCACCTGCTCCCGGAAAAGTATGCCGACTTCAACAAGTCGGAATTAACCGCGACCATCAGTTCAGTGCCAAGGACTGATCTCGACTTCGATCTCGCCGAATAGACTCGTCAGGGGACGTCATGCAATCAATCCACGTGAGTCTCGGTCAAAGACTCTCGTAAACCGTCGTTCCTTGCTGCTTTTCGAGGGCACAACCCTGGCCTGCGAGGCAACTCGCTGGCCGGGGTTGTTTTCGTTGATGTCGGTAACGCTGTGTTGTCGGCGTTCTCGGTCATCTGTGGTGTCGCCTGCAAGAACAACCAAGGCGTGCCTTTGATCGAGTTTAAGCATCCAGGAATCTCCTTAGTCTTGCCGTCTGCGACGTTCAGCCGTAGCATCAGACAGTGCGTCTAAGCGGGATTCCCTGGCATCCGGCATGCCTGCGCTGACTGTGAGAAAATCGGCAGCCGTTCTTGCAACCCGCACCTCCGAGGAGTTCCGTCATGGCGATTCTGCGCTGGCACTGGCTAATTCTCTGTTCCGTGGCGCTGGCGTCGGGCTGTGGACAAAGCCCGCCGGCGAGTCCGCCAGCCCCGGCATCCCCACCCGAGGTTCCGACAGCGACCGCTCCCGCTGCGGATCCGGCCCCCACGACCGATCGGCCGGGCGATGCCGCCCCGATGCCGACTCCGGCACCTGCCACCGGGCTCATGACGCCAGCGGCGATCGCATCGGCCTCTGCACAATCACCCGCGGCCCCCAGCACGCCGATCAAAGTCTCCGCAGAGTTGTCGCAGCGTGTGAGAGCCGCCCTGGAAAAACCGGCGCCGGCTCGGGGCCAGATGAACCGCAAGAACTCGCTGAAAATGATCGGCCTGGCGCTGCATAACTTCCACGACACTTTCAATCACTTTCCAGCAGTCGATGGCCGCGGAGACGCCGATGCCGCGACCGGCCTGAGCTGGCGCGTCCATCTGTTGCCCTACCTGGATCAGGCCCCGCTCTATAACCAGTTTCACCTGGACGAACCGTGGGACAGCGAGCACAACAAACAATTCATCGAGCTGATGCCGGCGATCTTCGGAGACAACGCCGAAGGCAAGACCCGGCTGCATGTTTTCACGGGAGCAGGGGTTCCGTTCCAGGCCGGGAAGGGACCGGTCCTGAGCGACATCACCGATGGATTATCGAACACTCTGGCCGTCGTCGAGGCGGGCGCAGACACTGCGGAGATCTGGACGAAGCCGAGCGGCCTGGAATTTGATGCCAAAGAACCATTAAAGGCTCTGGGCGACGTGGGCGAGACCTTCCTCGCCTTGTTCATGGATGGTGCGGTCTACGATGTTTCGAGGAATGTCGACGGCCTGGCGAATCTGATTCAGCATGCCGACGGCCAGGTCGTAACTGACGACTTCCGTCAACCTGTGTTGCCCATGCCGGTCGCGGCGGCGGAACCCTTGCCCCCGCTGCCGCCGCTGGCTCCTGCGGCAACGGCCGTCGATACGCGGATGATTCCCGCGGATGCGTTGGCGGCCGCCATTTTTCAGCCGCGACGATTTCTCGAGCACGATCTGGTGCAATCCGTGCTCAAAGGGCTCAACCCTCAGGGGAAGCCGCCGCGAGATTTTCTCAGGGAGGCTCTCCCCCCGGATTTGTCGCGTGGATTGAACGAACTTCAGGTACAGGCCGACGCCATTGAAGAAGTACGACTGATTGTCGGCGGGGGATTCCTGGAATTCGTCCAACAGCCCACACCGGGGATTCCGCCGTTCGCAGCGGCGATCCGTTCTGCAACTCCGCTGAACGTGGAAGCGATCCTGGCCTCTGCCACCCGTTCCAGCAGCAGTGTTGAGGCGCGCGAGCACGTCGGCGTCACTTACATGTGCGAACCCAACATGGGCATGGCAGTCTGCTTCATCAGCGAGCAAGAAATGCTCTGGGGCCAGGAAGCTGTGGTGCAGGGAATGCTTGGGGCGGGCGGCGTCGACACACTTCTCACCCAGCGGCTGCAGGCGAACGGAAATCGGTTGCTCGTTGCAGCCTTGGCGTCCGATGAAATGGGGCCGCTGTTGGGCCAAATGGCGCAGCAAATGCCGCCGCAGGCGCAATTGTTTCTCCCCTACATTTCCCAGTGGCGCGGGATGGCGCTGGCCGTCGATCTCGATGCGCCGGAATTGCTGCAACTGTCTTTGCAATTCACGAAGCCGCAATTGGCGACCGGCTTGAGCGACATGCTGCAAAGCCAACTGCAGTTCGGTCGCGACATGTTCGAACAACAAAAAGGGGCACTGGCGCAGGGAGAAACCGCGGCGGCGGTGCCGTTGCTGACGGAACTGATCGAAGGCGCGGAATTGGCCGTCGCGGGAGATACGCTCACGTTCCGGGCGGCTCGCCCCGAGCACCTGCTGGACCTGCCCAAGGCGCTGGAGCCGGCGTTTCAGCAGTCGCGGGCCGCCGCCGAGCGGTCACAGCAGCGGAATATGCTGAAGCAGATCGGCCTGGCCATGCACAACTTCCACGACGTGCATCATCATTTTCCAGCGCTCGACGGCGGGGGCGCTCCGGATCCCAAAAAGGGGTTGAGCTGGCGGGTGCATTTGCTGCCGTTTCTGGATCAAGCGCCGCTCTATAGCGAATTCAAGCTCGACGAACCCTGGGACAGCGAACATAACAAGGGACTGATCGCCAGGATGCCCGCCATCTTTGGTGCGAACCCGGAAGGCAAAACGCGCCTGCATGTCTTCACCGGCGGCGGCGCCCCGTTCCAGAATGGCGAAGGAGTGAAGATCCAGGAGATCACCGACGGCACGAGCAATACAATCCTGGTCGTCGAAGCCGGCGCGGAGACCGCCGACATCTGGACGAAACCGGGGGGATTGGAATTTGATCCTGACAGCCCGCTGCAGTGTCTGGGAGCCCTGACTGGGGGAGGCTTCAACGTCCTGATGATGGATGGTTCGGTAAAATTCATCAGCGAACAGATTGATCGGAACGTGTTCCGGAATCTGGTTCAGCACGCCGACGGCAATCCGCTGCAGGCGTTCTGAGCAGCGGTTTTCGAATGGGAGGACGAGGCTCCCGCCGAACCGCAGGGGCTTCGCTGGACGTCGGTTTCCACTCGAACGATGGCTCGGCGGGAGCCTCGCCCTCCCGGCAGATCCTCGGCGGTTCCTCTTGAAAACGGCGCTTCAACGACGCCGATCAGCCTCTGGTCGGGAACGACCGGGGGCGAACGGGGGGAGACTCGGATAGACTACGTGACGGCTGACCGATTCTTCCTCCTGGCCTTCAAGATCAACGTCTGCAATGACTGATTCAGAGACCGGCTCCGTTCCCAGCCGCTTCGTGGTCGGATTGGACCTGGGAACGACCAACTCCGCCCTGGCGTATGTCGACACCACCGAGTCCCCGACGCGGATTCGCACCTTCGCAGCACCGCAGATTGTGGCTCCCGGACTGGTGGAAGCCCGCGAAACGCTCCCTTCCTTTCACTATCAGTCGGCGCAGGGAGAATTCCCCGCGGGTTCCTTGAAACTCCCCTGGCAACAGCAGGAATCGGGGTTCATCGTCGGCCATTACGCCCGCGATCAGGGCACCTTGTCTCCCGCGCGGCTCATCAACTCCGCGAAATCGTGGCTCTGCCATTCCGGGGTCGACCGCACCGCCGATTTGCTGCCTTGGCAAGGGGCGGCTGACGTCGATCGCCTTTCGCCGGTCGCCGTCAGCGCTCGCTACATCCAGCACTACCGCGAAGCCTGGGATGCGAAGTTCCCCGAGCATCCTCTGGCCGAACAGGATTTCGTCCTGACGCTGCCGGCGTCGTTTGATGAGGTGGCTCGCGAACTGACGGTGCGAGCCGCTCAACTGGCGGGCCTGCGGCGCGTGGTCCTGATCGAAGAACCTCAGGCCGCGTTCTATGCCTGGATCGACAAGCACGCCGACACCTGGGACCAACACGTCACGCCCGGTCAAAAGATTCTCGTCTGTGACATCGGCGGCGGCACCACCGACTTCACACTGATTCGCGTCCGTCGCGGTCCGGACGGGCTGGTGCAGTTCCATCGCGTGGCGGTGGGAGACCACCTGATCCTCGGCGGCGACAACCTCGATTTGGCCCTGGCGCACCACCTGGAGCGCAAGCTCAAGGGAGACGGCAAACTCGAACCGCGCGCCTGGAGCGTGCTGGTCAGAAGCTGTCGGCAGCTGAAGGAGACTCTGTTAGGGTCGAACCCGCCGGCCCAGCAAACGCTGTCGCTCCCCGGATCGGGATCGAAACTGATCGGCGGGAGCCTGCAGGTCGCAGTGACGCAGGCAGAGACTTCGGCCGTCATTCTCGATGGTTTCTTCCCGCTGGCGCCGCTGGATGCCCGACCAAATCTCGCCCAGTCAGGTTTCCAGGAGTTTGGCCTGCCGTACGCTCCCGATCCGGCGGCCACGAAGTATCTCGCCGCCTTTTTGAGCGCTCATCGCCACGCGGGAGACGACGGCGGCGAAACCCCGGAACACGATCCCGCCCGGCCCGATCTGCTCCTTTTCAACGGCGGCGTTTTCGAATCGACGGCGATTCGCCAGCGGATCATCGATCAACTGCATGCGTGGTTTCGCTCCGCAGACCCGCAGTGGTCAATTACGGTCCTCGATAATGAGCGGCTTGATCTCGCCGTTGCGCGGGGGGCGTCCTACTACGGCATGGTCCGCCGCGGACAAGGGGTGCGCATCGCGGCGGGCCTCGCGCGAACCTATTACGTCGGCGTCGAGGGAAGCTCAGGGGCCGCTGTCCCCGGGCTTCAGGCGCTGTGTTTATGCCCTGCGGGACTCGAACCCGGAGGCGAAGTCGACCTGACGCAGCGCGCATTTGAACTCCGCCTCTCGGAACCGATCGAGCTGCCGCTGTATGTCTCCAGTACGCGGCTGACCGACAAGCCCGGCGACCTGATCACTGTCGAACGGGAACAACTGACGGCGCTCCCGCCGATCCGAACCGTCTTCAAGGCGGGGAAGTCCACGGAAGCGGGGACGGTCAAAGTGATCCTCAAAGCGCGGCTCACGGAGATTGGCACTCTTGACCTGTGGTGCAGCGAGGCGGACGGTAAACGTTCCTGGAAGTTGTTGTTTGATGTTCGTTCGGCAACGCAAACCGACGTCGCTGCCCTGGAAGCCACGGCGAACCAGCAGGGAGTTCTGGACGACTCTGTTCGGGCGACCGCCGTCGAAATCCTCACCAGGACCTTCTCGCCCCGCAGCGACGATCCGGCGACATTGATGAAGCGGTTGGGAGAGGCCATCGAAATTCCGCGTCTGGAATGGCCGCCCACACTGCTGCGTCAACTTTGGGAGACGCTCATCGACGTCGAACCAGCGCGGCGCCTGAGCGCCGCGCATGAAGCCCGCTGGTTGAACGTCACCGGATTCGCCCTGCGGCCGGGATACGGACTCGCCGTCGATGACTGGCGGGTTGCGGAAACATGGAAACGACTCAACGGCAAGATCGCCCATGCGACGCCCAACGTCCGCGTGGAATGGTGGATCCTGTGGCGTCGGATCGCGGGGGGCTTGACGGCAGGCCAGCAGCAGTCTCTCTCTGGTCCGCTCGCCGCGAGCCTCAAGGAGTGGGGGCGCACCAGCAGCAAGGCCCGCAGCGGCGGACCAAGTCCGCATGAACTCGCGGAACAATGCCGCCTGTTGGGATCGCTGGAATGGCTCGCTCCATCCCTGAAACGACAGTTGGGGGACGTCGTCCTGGAAATCGCCGCAGCCCCCACCCATGAGTCGGTTCGTACCGCCGCACTCTGGGCTCTGGGCCGCTTGGGCGCCCGGCGACCGGTCTACGGTCCGCTGAACACCGTGGTCGCACCGGAGATCGCCGCGAAGTGGCTTGATCGGGTCATGCATCTGAAAGGGAGCGACTCCATGGAATCATTCGCGCTGATGCAGTTGGCCCGCAAGACCGGCGACCGGTATCGCGACATCGACGACCGGCTGCGCCACACGGTGATCCGATGGATGCAGCAAATCGGCGCACCGGAGCATCAACAGCAACTTGTCCGCGAAGTCGCCGCACTCGATGCGGAGGAACAGGGGCTCGTGTTCGGAGAAGCGCTTCCCCGCGGACTGCGCATCCTGTGAACCCGCGATCGATTCAGAGGATCCGATTCGATGGATGGTGATCGCGGAACGGGTGCGGTCCTCGTGCTCGGCGCGGGGATCCATGGCATGGCAATCGCGCGCGAGCTGGTGCTCAACGGCGTCAATGTGGTTCTCGTCGATCGAGAAGATCTCGCTTCGGGAGCCACCTCGAAATCGTCGCGGCTGATCCACGGAGGCCTGCGCTACCTGGAATACGGCGATGTGGGACTTGTGCGCGAATCGCTGGCCGAACGCCGGATAAATCTCGATCTGGCGCCCAATTTCGTCCAGCCTCTCCGACTCTTCATTCCCTTAAGCGAGGCCTGGACGGGTTTGCTGCCTTCGGCCGTCGGATTCTTCGGCCTTCAACGGACGAAGTTGGGCAAGTGGCTCGCGCCGTCACCCAAATCTCGAGGATATTGGCCGGTTCGGCTGGGGTTGTCGCTGTATGACTGGCTGGCCCGTGATGATGCACTGCCGCCCAGCGCCGGCGTGGCGTTGCACGATCCCGCGGCGCCGCGCGTCGATGCCGTGCGGTATCGCTCGATGATCGCCTATTCTGATGCGCAGATGCGATATCCCGAGCGGGTGGTCCTGGCGCTGCTCGCGGATGCCGAGCAGATCGCCCGAGAGTCGCAGGCGTCCCTGAAAGTGGCCACGTATGCCCAGTATCGGCGGGAAGGGGCCGATTGGTATGTCGAGTCACCGCGATGGGATGCACCGTTACGATTTCTCCCGGCCTTAATCGTCAATGCCAGCGGCGCGAACGGAGATGTCGCGCTGCAGTCAATCGGCGCAACCTCGCCTCCCCTGTTCGGAGGGACGAAGGGAAGCCACATCCTGACCTGGCATCCACAATTGATTCAGGCCCTGAATGGCCGCGCCGTGTACGCCGAAGCCGCCGATGGACGCCCCGTGTTCACGCTGCCGTTTGGGGACGGCGTTCTCATCGGCACGACCGACGAAGCCTACTCCGGGCGACCGGAGGAGGCTGTCGCTACAGAGGTCGAAATTGAGTACCTGCTCGGGATGGTGCGCTGCGTTTTCGGGATCATCGTGCGGCGCGAGGATGTGGCGGCGCATTACAGTGGAGTCCGTCCCCTTCCCCGCTCCGCAACGGCCAGCAACGCCGCAATTTCACGTGATCATTCGCTGCAGTGGAGCCATGCACACGGGGTCCCAATCCTCACTCTTGTGGGGGGCAAACTCACCACGTGGCGAGCCTTCGCCGAAGAAGCCGTCCATCATGTCCTGGGCAAATTGGGACGTCCCCGTCTTCAGGATACCCGGCGTCGGAAGGTACCTGGAAATGATCCTCTCCCTTCCGGATTCGACCTCGACCGGATGTTCCACGTCTGGGCGCAAGAGGGAGAAACGACGGCCGAGGAAGTCGCCGCCCTCTTGCCGCTGCTGGGGACGCGCGTGGCGGAAGTCCTCGGCGCCGTTCGATTCGAACCGCGTCAAGCGATTGCGGATACGCCGATCAGCACCCGCGTGGTCCGGTGGATGATTCGGAATGAACACGTCGTCGGCCTCGACGATCTGGTCGAGCGCCGGTTACTGACTGTGTTTCAGAAGAGCTTATCGATACAGCAACTGCACGATCTGGCGCAGTGCCTGGTCGAGACCGGGTGGCTTGCGGGAACGCAAACAGCCGATGTGGTCGTCACATCGGCTGCCCGGTTGCGGCGCTACTACGGCCGGCGTCTCGCGTAAGAGCCGATTCGATTACTCGTCGGCGTCGCCGGCGTCGTCTTCCTCTTCTTCGGCCTCTTCCTCTTCCTCGAAGGCCGCCTCGATATCGGGCAGCGGTTCTTCGATCTCATCGGGAATTTCGGGAATGATGACCGCAGCGAGCTTCGCGGCCGCGGCGGCGGCGGCGAGCCCCACCGTCGCCGACGGATCGCCGATCACTTCCTTCACCGGATGGATGAAGTAAAGCTTCTTGGACTTTGAACGCAGGAGTTCGAGCTTTTCCTCGGCGGCGGCGCGCTGATCGTAGGGGAAGCGGCCTTCTTCCTTCATACTGCCGTTGTACAGCACCCAGATGAGCCGTTTGCGGGCGACAGGTTTCTCTTTGGTCCGTTTGGCCTTCGGCGCGGCAGCCTTTTTGGGCTTCGCGGCGGCGACGGGGGAGTCCTCCCCCTGGGCTTCGACGGCTTCCGCCTGTCGACGCAACTCCAAACGACTTGCGGTCTTACGCGCCATACTTCAATGCACCTTCCGAAGCCAGATCCGATCCCGCGCAGACCATTCCCCGCGCGGAACTTGGAAGTATAGCGAATTCGAGCACGCGAGTTCCAGCGCTGCAGGCTGCTTCCTTTCGCGAAATCTTTGACGCCGCCGTTCCGATGCAAACCGCCGTCTTGAACCACGCGAAAAAGCACAGATGTGATACCGCAGCGCGACCGCTCAACGATACCGCGGCGAATTCACGCCGCTTCGAGATCCAAGCTGAACTCAGTCGGCCGAAGCGTCAACTTGAAAGCTTGAGTCACAAAGGCCTGCCAGCCCAACAGCGGAACCCGCGGATAGGTGGCTGTGTCTGACTTCGTCTTTGGCACTGGGGTAATCAGAATGCCATGAGGGGGGCTCAACTTGAAAGGAGGCCTACCCCGATCGCAGTCCGTAGTCCCTTGCAAATTGGGGTGCAACCAGACCTGAGCCTGAAACCGTGCCGCAGGAAATTGACCGTTCACTAAAACGTGGGGTGTGTGAGCGTTGCAGCTCCAAATAGGGATGGCAATTCCCCCAATCCTTCAAATGTTCCTCTTTGATCAGGAGAGCTGTGGCACAGCCAGTATCTAGGACAGCCGGAAAAATTGGTCCTGCGGGCGATCTTCCAATTGGCGAGACACTCAGCCACACAAACATCTGATAGCGTTTGAACTCAATGCGGCATGTCTGGTCAAGGGTGCCGTGAAACTCGACCAACTGCGTGTCCTGAAGAATTGGACATTGTTGAAGCACCGTGGTCATTTTGTGGATCGTCCCGACTCAACTTCAGACTGAACCGTCTCAAAAACTTCGATCTCGTCCTCCGGCGAGAATTCGTCGATCCAATAGATGGCGATCTCACTGGCTGGGATCTTAAGAAGTTCACCTGCTCGAACGAGGTCGTCGGGATCTGGGCCGACGCCAAGTTTCTTTGATCCGTGAAACGCGCAAAACTGTCTCGGATTTGTCTCCAGGAGTCCCGCGCGTGCCGACTCGAACGCTGCCAACGATTCGACGATCTTCG
>JANRLN010000210.1:0-16314 GCA_033762515.1 Planctomycetaceae bacterium | reverse complement strand
GCCGTTTCCGTGAACTCGGCGAGCATCGAGTCGACCGACTCGGTTTGTGAATCGCCGTAATGGCGGTTGATGGCGCTTTGGATCGCTTCCTTGGAGGCGACGGCGATCTTGATTTCCCGGTTGAGCACGAACCGCAGCTTGTCGAGGACCTCATAGTCCATGGCATTGCTGACGGCAACGCGAATGACGTCGTCGTCCAACCCGAGCGGAATCACCACGTTTTCGCGGGCCACCGATTCGGGAACGAGTTCGATCACCGTCCGAGGAATCTCGAGCGTTTCCAGATTGACGAATTCGTAGCCGTACTGAGACGCCTGCCGTTCGGTCAGTTCGGCGGCAGAGACATACCCGAGTCGCACCAGTGCGTCTTCGGTGCTGACACCCAGACTGGAGGCGAGATCGCGCGCTTCTTCCAACTGATCGCGACTGATCACGCCGTCCTTGATCAGTTTGGCGAGATAATCGTCAGCCATCGGAACCACCCTCGGGAATTGGGCTGACGCGGCAGACGGGCACGTCTGCGGAAATCGTCAGCGGAATGTGGGCAACGGGGGAAACCAGGCGAAGCGCCCAGACAGCGCCGTTATTCAGCGCCAACAGCGGTGTATCGGCATTCTCGGAGAGGCTGCCGGGACTGTCAAGCGCCTGTCGGCGCAAGTCGTGTGCTGATTTTTGATTAAGGTCAGCATTAGAAGTCGTGCTGCGGCCGGCGCGGTCGATTCGCCGCCGCCGCCCAACCCGATGCCGAGAAACTCGACCCGGCGTACGAACTTACATCGGGTCGCCGTTGTCCCTTTTCACTGGATGCCGGCGGCCATAGAATGCGGTGCATCGGAGACATCCGAGCATCTGGGGCGGTAGCTCAGTTGGGAGAGCGCTGCGTTCGCAATGCAGAGGTCGCGAGTTCGACTCTCGTCCGCTCCACTTCCTGAACGAGAAACCCTTCGACGAACGCGTCGGAGGGTTTCTCGCTTCGAGGACGATTCGCCGTCTCGACGCCATGGCAGGTTGAGGTCTGTGGGGTCGTTAATTGAGCTGCAATCGGAATGAGAGTCCGGCAACGGCGTCTTGGTCGTTGCAGTCTTTGGCATACTGCCAGACTCCGCGCATCAGCGTTTCGTCAGCCTGAGCGGCATTGGGCAACTCCAGAATACGCCGTTCGAGTTGCTTGCCGCGTTGTCCCAGATCTGCATGACGGGCTGCAAGTTCGGTTTGCTGAAGAATCCGGGCGATCGTGCCGAGTTCATGGTGTGATCGCCAATCGAGCGGATGAAGGGACAGCGCCTTTTGAAAGGCTTCAGCGGCTTCGGCTGGCCTGCGCTCGCTGTCGAGCCATGTCCCCCGATAGCGCCAGAATCGGCTGTCTTGGTCGGCGGTGCTTGGAAGTTCCGCCAACAACTCCCCCAACTCCGCAAAATTCCCCTCAGCAATCGCCGTCTCGATGAAGAACGCCAGGACTTCGAGATTGCGAGGGTAATCGTGCCGACAACTTTCGATGAGTCCCCGGTTGGCCAAAAGCCCGTCGGCGACACCGAACATCCTCTGTCCCTTGGATGGATTCGTCCGCGCAGCGAAGACCGCCTGGGCGACTCGCAACGTTTCGTCTTCCGGATGTTGCCGCTGCCATTGGCTGACTCGGGGATAGCCGTCCGAGAAGAGGAGCGAATTGGCGGCGAGCAGGTAGCCATAGGCTTCCGGGGGTTCGCACCGCAGGCGAATGGCTGTCCGAATCTGTTCGATCATCTTTCCACGCTGCAATGTCATGGCGTAAAGATAGATCAACCGCTGATGCGCCAAATTGGAAGCCGGGGCGACATGCAACAACTCCTGCCAAACCGTCATTGCAAGAGACGGGTCGCGAAGAGCTTCCAGGGCGAGGTCGCCGCGGAGCGCCTGTGCGCGAAGATAACGGCGATCGGTGCGCGGAATCCGCGCCAGACTGTCTTCGGTCGTCTTCCAGTCCTGGAGCTGGCGTGCCGCTTCTGCGCGCGCTAACCAAGCCGCGGTGTCACTCGGTTGACGTTGGGTCCAGACCTCGGCCCACATTCGCGCATCCTCCCAGCGGCGTTCATTCATCGCCGTTTGGCATGCGGTCGCCGCCGAGTGAATGCGGGCGATTCGCCACCAATAACCGCCGCCGCCGATGAGAACGACGGCAACTGCCAGGGCTGAAATCCATAACAACCCCCTCGGCCGCTGCGTCAGATGGGCATACAGATTCATGAAGGATTGAACCGTCGGGGAAGTAACAGGCGAACTAGTGGGTGCGACGCAGGCGCGCGCAGATGGTGCGACAGCGTTCGGCGTCCGCGCTGCGTCCCTCGGCCGCATAAGCATTGGCCAGCCACTCCTGAAGTTGGCTGTCCCACGGAAACGCCGCGACTGTCTGCTCGGCGAGCGACTTCGCCTCGGCAAAGCGATCCAGCCGCCCGAGTACGTGAACCATCCTTCCAGCGGCGACTCGATCCCACGGATTGATCGCAAGACATCGCGCGAACAATTCCGCTGCCTCGGAGTCGCGTCCGCCATCGTGATAGAGCATGCCAAGGCTGCGGAGTGTGAATTCGTCCTGAGGCGCGGTTTGCAGGACTCGTTTCCAATGTTCTTCCGCCACGTCGGGACGATTCTGCAACGAGTACAAGTCTCCCAGCGCACGCCAGACGTCGATGTCGTCATGGGGCGGCCGAAATGAGCTCAAGAATTCAATCGCCGTGGTGGCCAGCAGCAGATCGTTCAATTCGCGCGCGAATCGGGCCATCAGCAGACCGCGAGCCCGCTCAATTTCCACCATAGGGACTCGCTCGTTCATCCCATCGAAGAGCGCAAACTGTTCGCCGGCGGATTGGTCGATCGCCCCTTGCGTCAGCGAGTGCGACCGCAAGATCCGGTGATCGGTCTGCGACGTATGGGGGACATCGCTTGCCGGCAGCTTCGGCATATGGCAGGCGATACAGGAATCGTCGGCCTGCCGGATTCGACGAGAAGCATCGGCGAGCTTGCAGGTCGACTGTGCCGTGTGACACTTCAGGCACTGGTTGCGGTAGTACTCGACTTTCTCCGCAGGTTCCGGGACGCCGTGCGGATTGTGGCAGGATGTGCAACCCATGCGCCCCTGACTGGCGACGTAACACCTGCTGGACCGCATTTGCGGCACATGATTCACTGCCGTCGTTGCGCTTCCGGCGGCGCCGTGGTTTCCTTTCGTGAAGATGACCCACACCGCGCTCAGATCATCTCCCGGCCGGAAATCGTAGTCCGAGCGTCCGTACCTTAAGGTCCGCTCATCGCCCGTCAAATGACATTGATTGCAGACCGCGTCCCGCTCGGGAGAATCCAATCGTCCGGGATTGACAATGGGATCGGAATCGAGCGGGTCCTGGTCGACGCGGCCGCGTCTCCTCGCCACGTGCTGCTCCGCGGGGCCATGACAGCGCTCGCATCCGATCGCCGCCTCGTGAAACACCGGCGGCACGACGGAGTCGTTGAGCGATCCCGAGGCCACCCGTCCGACATGGCATTGCAGGCAGGCATCAACTGCTCGCCGCTCGAAATGCCGCAAGGTCTTGGCGTATCCCGGCGACATGTCCCAGGTCCCGCGGTGCGAGTACCAGGTCAACGGCGAGATGACGAGGTAGTCGCCCCGCTGGGCGAGATAGGAACGTCCCCGCTGACCGGAACCGATGAGAAACTGCATCTCCACAGACTGATCGTAGAGGATCGAGCCATCGACGCCGCGCAGCATTTCGTGATGAACCTGTCGTTCGGCCTCCTTGGCGGCCTTGTAGACAAAGTCGTTCGGAGCGATGACGACGGGCTGCGCGAACGCCTCGATCTGCGGTGCGGCGGCGATGGTTGACGCCGAGCGTCCCATGGGATGAGCGGCGTACCGCTCTGCAATCTCCCGATGGCATTCGCGGCACACCTCGCTGCCGACATAGCCTTGGGGTCGCGGCTGTGGACGAACGATGTGCGGCGCGGCTTCGTGCGTGATCGATTCGGCGACTTTGGTCGTTGCCGTCGGAGGCTGTGGACGACAACCGGCGAATTCGGCGAGACTGCTGAATAGCAGCAGAAGGGGGCCGAAATTGGGCGTCGCCCGCATCCATGCAGGCGTGGTGGGTGCTCGATGGTTCATGGCGTTTCCGTCGAAGGCTCCTCGAAGACCAGTCGACGATTCCGCGGGGTCGATCGTGAGTCCGTGCGCCCGAGACGTGGAGGCCATTCGACAGTCACTGTACAGGATTCAGACGCATCTCCCAGACCGAATGACAGCACGGGCTCGTGGGCCGCACAGTAGCTGGAGCCCGCTACGGCCTGCTGAATCCATTTTCGAGTTCCGCAGGCGACAGTGACCCTGGCCCCAACACAACGTCGATTGATTCCGCGTCCACGGAGCTCAACCTGCAGCCAAGATCCCAGGGGCGATTCATTGATCAACAGCGCCGCCGGGGCATCCTGGTGGACGACCAGCAAGTCGAGATCTCCGTCACAATCGGCATCCGCCGATGAGACTGCGCGTCCCAGACGTTCTTCGTTGAAAAATTCGCCCGCGACCGGGGAGCGATGCTCCACCCACACGGCGCCGTTGTAGGAAAAGAGCTGCGCCCGCATTTTCCAGGCTTCGTTTTTATGACGCCAGTCGTCAATGTGCCCATTGGCAACGAAGATGTCCATCGCCCCATCGGCGTCGAAATCGGCCATGATGGTCCCAAAACCCAGCAAATCCAGCGTTGGCCCGTGCAGTCCTTCGAAGCGCGTGACATCGCGAAACCCCACTGCGCCGAGATTGGAGTAGAGTGTGTTGGAATCGTGTGTGAAGTGCGTCACGTAAAGATCCAGAAAGCCGTTGCCATCGTAGTCGGCGCAGGCGATCCCCATATTGGCCTGATAATGGCCAAGGCCATTCAGAGCGCATCCCAGGATTACCGCCTGCTCCTCGAAGCTACCTGACGACTTGCGGACAAACATGTGGTTCGCCGAAACGTCGTTGGCGACGAACACATCGGGCTGATTGTCACCGTTGAAATCCGCAATGACGACTCCCAGCGCCTTGTTGTTGGGCGCCCGCAGTCCCCATTGATCGGTCACGGCGTGAAATCGACCGTCGCCGAGATTCTCATGGCATTCACTCTGCTCGGGATCGATCTCTTCCGGATGACATACGGCCGGGGTGCCGTCGTCACGACGGCAAGAGATGGGGTGGCGCACGTCGTATTTCAAGTAATTGCAGACGAACAAATCCAGGTCGCCGTCATCGTCGAGGTCACACCAGGCGGCGCTCGTACCCCAACGTGGGTCGCCGACGCCAGCCTCGCGTGTCACGTCACAGAATGTGCCGTCTCCCTGATTCTTCAGCAGGTTGTCCGGCCCGACGTTCGTTACCAGCAGGTCGTCGAAGCCGTCGCCATCGAAGTCTCCCACCGCCAACCCCTGACCGTAGCCGAGGTCGGCTGGACGTGCTGTCTCCGTCACGTCGATGAACTTCTTCCCAAGGAGATTTCGACACAATCGGTCTCCTGCGGGATGCGGCGGCGTCGCGAGGGGATCACCCCCTTGAACCAGAAAGAGGTCCGGCCAACCGTCGCGATCGTAATCGATCCATCCACCTCCCCCGCCGGTGGATTCGACCATCAGGGCCTTGCCTGATGCCCCAGTGTCGTACTGAAAATTGAGGTCCCATTCGAGGTGTCGATCGATGAACTGAGGCACACCCACCGGGCGAGCGGCGGGCGGGCTGGGCGCCGACGACACCATCGCTGACTGATTGGGGAGCACCAGCGGGACTGCGGGGACGGGCGTTGCAGGAGATGGGGCGCGGTCGCATCCCAGGAGCACCCCTGCCACCCAGCAGGCAATGCCTCTCGCCATGATGCTCCGGTGGACAACCATCGACAACCTACGAACGGAGCCAACGGGAATGAAGACGGTCCCTTGGCACGGGGCGTTGCCAAGGGACCGCCAGGGATCATCCACTCAGGACCAGATCGCCCGCGCGATCAGAAATCCGTCACAGTTTCCCCGCCGGCCCGTGTTGAGATGGCCTGATACACGTTGAAACCGACATTCTCGCTGATGAAACGCACCGAGCCATCACACATCAGTCCGTGTGCGCCGCCGGAATGTGTGCTGCTGAAGGAGCTGCAACGGGTGTCGTCACCCCCGTTGTTGCCGGGAAACTGATCGGCATGGAAGTTGATGGGTTTCTGCATCGTCTCAATGGCGCCGATGGGCGTGAACCAGGCGGCGGCCTTGTTTTGTTCGGCAGGGAACTGCTTCGAAAAATTCCAGTGATGGCATTCGAACACACCCACGGTGTTCGAGGTCCCGTCGGTAATCTCTGAAATGCTTGCCGTGCCCATCCACCAGAAAACGCCCGCGAGTCGCGGCAAATTGTCGGCGGTGCCGTTGTGCATCTGGTCGGGCGTGACCCAGGGGGCGCCGAATGTGGCCGCGTCGGGATTGCAGTCTTTCCAGCCCGTCCAGACGAATCCCATGTTGCCGACGTAATCCGTCCGCGCGGCATTGAACGAACGTGTGTTGCCATTCCAGCCGCCGCCATCGTAGTTTCCGGCGAAGTTCCCGATCGCCGGCTGTGGATTGCTGGGACACAGCAATCCCGGGAGCTTGGTTACACGGACGGTGCGGGCGGCGGCGTTGTCGAGGGCGTTGCGTTCATTGGTCCCGCCGGCTTCCAGTGTCGTGTTGAAGTCCACCAGCGTGAACAAAGGGGCCTGATCAAAATAGGACAGGCTGGCGGTAATCCACGAGACCGAACTGCGCGTCCGACCGTTGCCGTCCGGATTGCGCGTCGCGTCGTAGTTCTGGGGGAATCGATTGAAATTGTCATGGTAGTTGTGAATCGCCAATCCGATCTGCTTCAGATTGTTGCGGCACTGGGTTCGCCGGGCGGCCTCACGCGCCTGTTGGACGGCAGGAAGCAACAGCGCGATCAAGACGGCGATGATCGCAATCACCACCAGCAACTCGATCAGAGTAAATGCCCGGCGAAAGCCGAGCCGACGCAGGCGATGCAGCATCACGAGAATGCCTCCTCAAGAAGGGATAAGAAATCGGAACAAGACGTGTTCTCATTCCGGGACACCCGGAACGAGATAGAACCCGAAAGAAAGACGGCCTTCAGAGCTCCAAGGTCAGCGTGTTCGATGCAGCCTTTACCTCGAAGACTTTGTCCGTTGACGAAGCTTTGGAATACTTCTCGGGGATCACTGAACTCTTTTTGGGAGGACCCTTTTGAGTCGCGTAGTCGAATTCCGGAGGCGGCGCGATGATGACGACTTTGTAGGTTCCCACTGGAGCACCGTTCGCTCCCGAAGAAGTGGTGATCGTGAAGCTGCCGTCGTCTTTGGTCACTGCCACAAGGGGGGGGGCCTTGCTGGCCACGTCTGGGGAAACGAGAGAGATGTTGATGCCACCCAACGGAGCCCCACCTTTGGTGAGTTTGCCGCTGACGGGGTACAGCTTCGGGCCGTCGTAGCCTCCTCCACTGCATCCACAAACGCCCAATAGGGCAAAAATGCCGAGCGCGGCAGAAAGGCTAGGTTTCATGGAGGATTGGCCTGGGAAATCAGAGAAATGTGAGCCGTTTTCCGTTGGGAAGCGGAAAAGAATTGATCGACCCCTTGCGTAAACCAACGTGAATGTTACCCCAGCACCACGAACGGTTTCAAGCACGAAGTTCCCGAATCTGCTCTGAAGGGTGTTCCCTCCCGTCAAGACGCAATCCAGCTCGCGCGCTCGTGTGTTCGAGGAAGAAATGTACCTCATTTGGTGTCGGCAGGGGGGAGACATGAGGCCGCACTTCCACTACCGGTAGGATTGATGCGGGCTGTTTCGGGTCGGACAGCGATCCGCACACACGGGTACGGGTCGATAGTCGCCGCCGTCGGGAGGCGGCATCGCGAGGAAGAAATCACGGAGAATCTGACTGGAAATCTGCATTGCAATACACACTTGTGCCGCGTGTTTTGGGTCCACGACGCACGACGCCGGATTACGCTCCTACCGATGCGCGGTGTCTCTGGATCGTGGGCGAACACCAGAACTCATTCCGGGATGGTCTGTCGCGACCGAATCTCCCGATAAAGTCAGGGTCCGCTCCGCACCTGCAACGACAGCGAAACCACCTGCGACGCCGATATCCCAAACGCATTCGGCGGCATATTCACCGCAACCATCGAAGCTGTTGAGTGCGGATCTCGCTGCAGGCGAAAGTGCCGCCTCTGGTTTGCTGTCCATGAACCGGGACTTGTTCGACGTTCGTCAACGAAGTGAGAGAACAAGTCTGGGCCGCCCGCCTTGATGCAAGCCGCAAGCATGTCGTTCGTGACCGGCAGACCTAACGGTTGGCAGCTTGTCCACCGTTGTCATCGCCAAGCTGTTTTTCGTGCGACATGAAAAACTCAGAGCATCTCTCAGCCGCCGATCGAGTACATCGGCCGCAGCGGTTGGATGAATTTCGCCGTGTTGATCTCGTGACCTTCCTTCTTGGCGGTCACGCTGGCGCGGATGGCAGCGGCAATCTCTGCGTCGGTCCCGGCGCCGCGGATCAGTTCACGCAGGTCGGTCTCTTCCAGGCTGAAGAGGCAGTTGCGGATTTTGCCCTCGGCGGTCAAACGAATGCGGTTACAACTCATGCAGAAGGGCTGGCTGACTGAGGCGATGAAGCCGATGCGGCCGATGCCGTCGGCGAACTGATAATCGGTCGCCGGCGCGCGTTCGTCCTGCTGCGGCAGGGGTTCCAGCGGGCCGACCTCCGCCGCAAGCCGCTCGATGATCTCGTGAGCGAAGAGCACCTTGTCGCGCTCCCAGGCGTTCTCGGCGTCGAGGGGCATGTATTCGATGAAGCGGACTTCGAGGCCCGTTTCGCGGGCGAAGTGACCGAAGGGGACAATCTGGTCCTCCGTCAGCCCGCGCACCGAGACGGCGTTGATCTTGATGGGATCAAATCCCGCCCGTTGTGCCGCCCGGATGCCGACGAGGGTCTGCTCGTAGCCCTCGCGGCGGGTGAACTTCTTGAAGGCGACCGGGTCGAGGGCATCGAGGCTGATATTGATCCGCCGCAGACCAGCGGCGTAGAGGTCTTCCGCCTGGGCGTCGAGCAGCAGGGCGTTCGTTGTCAGGCCGATGTCGCGAATGCCGGGGATGGCGGCTAATTGTCGAACCAGCTTGTGCAGTTCCTGACGGACGAGGGGCTCCCCGCCAGTCAGTCGCAGTTTGGCGATCCCCAACCCGGCGGCAACGCGGGCCACGCGGGTGATCTCCTCGAACGTGAGGAGTTCGGACTTCGGCATGAACTCGACGTTGTCGGCGGGCATGCAATAGAAGCACCGCAGATTGCAGCGATCGGTGACGCTGATCCGCAGGTTATCGTGGATGCGGCCGAAGGTGTCGATGAGAGCCTGAGTCATGATGCTGTATCTAGCGTACCACAGGGGCGTAGCGAAGGGGCAGAGTTGGAGATGGTTGCCCTATCCTATTATGGACATCAAGTCCTCGACATCACATGGCGCACGGGTTCTTCTTCAGATGGCATCTTCCAAAGCGTCCAACCCAGATTTTCGTTGATGTTTTCTAGGTTCCAGGCACTCAGGGGAAATCGACGTGCGGTTAGAGTTTCTGACCGACGGCTCGCCCGACTGTCCGCTGATCCGAGTGTTCGACTTCACGTCGGCCGAGGCTGTGCGCTTGGGAAAGGTCGTTGCAGACTTCGCAACGGGTCGCGCAGAAAGGATCGAAGTCCACCAACTGCCCGGCGTCATCCCGGCGGGCGGATGTGAACTCGTGTCGTGTGCGCGTGGATGGAACCGAGGGTGTCGTAAGAATAGGACCGACTTCGTTCGAGTGCGGGCTTACGGTTGCCACTTGGGACAATGTTGCTTGGCTTGTCGAGCCGTTGCTGACCGATGCCAGTGGCTATCAGTGGCTCGCCCGCCAATCGGGTGGAACGTCGCTGCTATTGTCCGCATCCGGACAATGGTGAAGGGCTCATGCCGCGCCAAGCTCGACTTGTGCCAACGGGCAAAATCCACGAGCTTGCCCAAGTTAACCCCAATCCGCTCAGGCAGCTCGAACGCTTTCTGAGCGGACGCCGCTGTTGACCACCAGCGTCTGCCCCTGCACCAAATCGCCCAGTGGGCTGGCGAGGTACAGGACTGCGGCGGCGACGCCGTCGGCGATGCGAACGCCCTCACGCGCAGCCGCGCCGACCTGGACGGCGTTGACGTTCACCCCCTGCGGGTCCAACTCGGCGGCGAGGTGGCAGACCGTCTGCTGCAGGGCCGATTGACCGGCGCCCAACAGTCCCGTGGATTGCACAGGGGAGACGGCGATCATCTTCGTCGGCCGGGCGGATTGGGCGAACAGGGTTTGCGCCGCCTGCGCCAGCAGGATGAGGGGACGCACGCTGCCGTGCATAGCGGCGTCGAACTGCTCGGGAGTCGCGTTCAGCAGTGACGTGCTCGCAGCGGGGACGACGTTGCTGATGACGATGTCCAGTCGGCCGAACGTCTGGCCGATCCATTCGACCATCGTGCGGATGTCGTCGGGTTCGGTGAGGTCGGCCTGCACTTCGGCGACGCGTCGGCCGAGGTCGGCGATGCGGCCGGCCGTCTCGTCGGCCGCGGAGCGCGTGCGGGCGAAGTTGACGACGATGTCGGCCCCCGCTTCCGCGAGCTTCAACGCGATCGCGCGGCCGAGGCCGCGCGAACTGCCGGTGACGAGCGCAACTTTGCCGGTGAGGTTGATCATGATGTTTGCGTTTCTGGTAGGGTGGGGGAGGCCCACCATGATCGCGATCTGGCTCATTGGGATGGGCCGCGCCAACGGTGCGACGGCTAGGTTTGTTCTCGCAATTCGCCGTCCCACAGCGAGGAATCGGCCCCCTTGACCGTGCGGATGCCGCGGTATCCCAGGACGGTCAACAGGACGTCTCCTTGATCCCCGTAGAGGAACAGATCGTAGGTGGTGTGCTGTTCGTCGTGGCCGCGGTAGCGCAGCCTCAAGGTGCAAGTTTCATCGGCATTCGGCAGCCGGGCGATGCGAAGTTCCTCGCAGCGGTCGGGGATCTCGACGCGTTTGTTCATCAGAATGAACAAATCGACGCCGCACGCCACCAGGCAGGAGTCGAGCGTTGCGGTCGGCAAGAACCATTGCTTGCCGGTGCGCGGACCAGCGAGGTTGTCGGTTGCAGCCGCCTTGATTTTTCCCCAACCCCACTCCCGGATCAGCGACAGGCCTTTGAGGCACTGGAAACGCGGGCCGTGAATCAACTGTGCCTGGCCCTTCGCCGCGTACTGCATGGGATTGTAGGGGAACGGGGGCTTTTCCAGCGGAGGGGCCTGCAATGGTTCGCCGGCGGTCGTGAATTCGATCGTCACCGTCTGGTAGACAGCTTCCTTGGGGGCGACGTTGGTCAGCTTGCATTGCCAGGAGTTGCCGCTGCGTTCAACGATCACCTGGGCCGACTGGGGTGAATCATCGCGGAACTTGCAGGGACCGACGATCTGGAAGCCCCGCACGATCGGCGACGCCCCCGCCGCGGCCGTTAACGACGCCGCTTCGATCATCGATTCGAGCCCGATGACCGCCGGCAGGAGCGGCTTGCCGCTGAAGCGGTGCTCGTCCAGGAACACATCCGTCCTGGGATCGAAGACCAGTTCGGCGATCAATCGGTCCGCGGACTCCCAGCGTGCCGCATGGATCAACGGCAGAGCAGCGATGCGATCGGCGGGGATGGCAGGCAGGGTCGCCGCGGCTGACGGCGCCAGAGTCGTTGATGCACCGGCTCCGGGGAGCGGCGCCGGTGCGGGCACGTGTCCGTTCGAACCGGCCAGGGGCGCCGCCGCCGACCGAGGTTTGGTCGCGATCGGCAGCGGAGCCGGAGCCGGACCAGCGACGGCGGCGGCGACCGCAGTCCCCTTCGGCTCGACCGGTTCTGCATCGCGCGCCAGCGGCTTCGCCCCAGTCCCCGTCTTCACTTCCACCATCTCGTACCCGTCGACCCGCACGACGACGTCACCCTGTGCATCGACCATCACGAAGTCGGCCCGGATCATGCGGTCGGTGCGGCTGCGCAACCAGGCTCGCAGCATCAGCGTTTCGCCTTCCCGAAGCCCGCGAGCGAACTGAATCCGCTCGAAGGCATGCGGCAGATCGGCGACGTGCAGCGTGTGCCAGACCATCAGGTCGGCGGCCAGCAGACCTGCATCGATGGTCGCCGACGCCAGTTGCCAGCCTGCGGCCGGGCGTTCGCCGGCGATTTGAGACTGCGGCGGTACGACCAGCTTCGCCCACAATCCTCCCTCGACGAGGGCATAGTCCTTCAACGCCTGGAACGGATACCCGTGATAGACGCGCGCCTCTTCCGGGAACTTCATGGTCCGCCAGTCGACGACGTATTTGTGAGTGGTCCAGGAGGCCGGCGGCGTCCCCAGGTCCAGCTTCGCGAGGTTCGGATAATCGTTGGCAAGGTCCAGTGCGGCGTCCATCTGCAGACGATGGGCTTCCACCAACCGTCCATGGCGGTCACAGAAATCCGCCTGCAGAGCGCCATGGAAACCGTCCGCCGTCGCCCGAATGATGACCCGGGCCCGCTGCGAACGTTCGCTCAGAAATCGCATCCCCTGATGCACCGTCATGTTCCGCAGGCCGACGACCTTGCGACCATCGGCGGTCAGGATCGTTGCCGCCTCGGCGAGGCATTCCATCCCCACCACCGCGGGGAGAATCGGTTGTCCCTGATGGCGATGTTCCAGCAAGAAGGGTTCGACGGTTGGATCGAACTCGACCGACGCCGTCAAGGACTTGCCCCCCTGCAGGTCATGAATCGTGTCGATCAAAGCCGCGGTCTTGACGAAGGGGTCACGCCGCAGATAGTCGGCTTTGAGGGCGGGGGACGGCATGGTGCCGTCGGTGTCAATCAGATCCGGCTTGTCGAGGAACAGCAGTTCCCCTTCCGCGGCGATGCTGAGCAGTTCATCGATCACATGGGCCGCCCCTTCCAGCGGGGGCATGAAGGCGAGATTGCTCGACTGCAGGGCGATCTTGCTCTCGGGACGCGCCGCCATGCCGACGTCGGCCCAGGGGGGCCAGTGCAGGCCCACCGCCGTCACGCTCGGTCGCTTGGCGCGCAGGGCGTCGCACAACTTGCACAGCATGTCCGACGCCATCGAGTAGTCGCATTGCCCCATCCCGCCGAAGCGACCGCTGGTCGATCCGAACCCGAGGAAATACTCCAGCGGATCGTTCGCCAGGAGATCGGCGAGATGGACGGCGGCATCGACCTTGACCGCCAGCGTGGCGGAGACCAATTCGCGTTTCTTCTTGTCGAAGCGGCAGGCCGCTTCGAGTCCCGCACCATGGATCACGCCGTGAATCGCTCCGTCCTGCTGACGGATGCGATCGAGCGCGGCGGCGAGTGTAGCCCGATCGGACACATTGCAGGCATGATAAGCGACGGCGATGCCGTCCGCCCGGAAGGCCTGCAAGGTCCGATCGATTTCGATGGCGCGTTCGACTTCCTTCCAGGTATTGGCCGGGTTCTTTCCCGCAGCTCGAGCCTGATCCATGATCGAACGCTTGAGGGTCTTCAGTCCTTCTTCCGTCAAATTCCGCCAGCTGGGATCAATCTGCGGTTCCGCGGTGGAACCGAGCAGGTGCATTTTCAGTCCAAAGCGACGTCCCAGTTCCCGCGCCACCACCGCTGTGACGCCGCGGGCGCCTCCGGTGACGACCCAGACGCCGTGCGGCTTCTTACTGCCGGTGCGCTGGGTCGAAGCGGGTTGGGGAATCGCCTGAACGACGTACCGCTGTCCGCGGATCGAGCCGACTTCGAGGGGACCTTGCCGCTGAGCCGTCTCCTTCAGGACGACGGCGGCCAGGGCATCGGGGGATTCTTCGAGCGGAGCGTCGATCACTTTGACGGTCATGTCCGACAGTTCGCGTCGCAGACCCTTGAAGAGTCCGGTGACGCCCCCACCTTCGAAGCTGTGCACGCGACCCGAGAACCCGAAGTCCCCCCCCATCGCGGTCACGCCGACCAGCGTTGCAGATGAGGTGAGTTTGGCCTCGTTGACGAGTTGAGCCCACTTCTGGCAGACGAGGAAGGGGATCAACACCCCGGTCTCTGTGCGGCCGGCCCAACTGCCGCTGCCGAAGTTGAACGCGGCTTCGTCGCGGGGGGTGGTGATGAACAGGTGGGGCGCCGGTTGCTGACTCCAGACCCGCTCCACTTCTGCGACTGCGGCTGCATCGACCGGGAGAATGTGGACCTGCGCTCCGGCGCGCTGCAGCCGTTGGGCCAGTGCCTCCGTCAGCCGGTTCTGACCGAGAATCAGCACCGGTCCGCTCAGTTTCGGCAGTTCGGCCGCGGCTGCGGGCCAGGGCGATTCCGCAACGCGCATGACGTGTCGCTGCACGATGCGCTGGCCTTCCGCGGGCAGCCCGGTGCGCGGATTGGTCGGCGGCTTCGCAACACCGGTCTTGACCGACCCATTCATATGCGTCGTGCCGTTCGTCAAGACCGACCCATTGGAAGCATGCCCGTTGCGATCGGCCGCATGGCCCGGCGCCGGACGAGAGGCCAGCAGGTCGCGGATATCGAGCCGGAAGTAGGTGTCGATGATCTCGCCGGAGCGGGGACCCGGAGTGACATACAACTCGCCGAATTCCGGACGCATCACAATGCTGATCTGATTGTCGACCCGACGGATCGTGTTCATGGTGGCATGCGGGGTCTGTCGTCCCCGGGCGAGGTCGAAGCGATCTCGCAACGCCTGCTGGGCGAGTTCGACGGGGACCCCGTCCCGTTCGGCATTGGCCATCAACTGTTGCAGCCGCGCCAGCCGATGCCGGGAATGTTCGGGCACGTCGGCGACAGGCGTCTGCAGCAGGCAGTGGTTGGTGGTGAGCATGCTTTCCGCGCGTTCACGGACTTCCATGTGCTCGCCGTCATATTCGAGATAGCACAGGCGGTCGGTATGGAACTCGCTGAGGCACAGACTCCAGGCTCCGGCTCGGTCCAGGGTCCGCAACAACCGGACGGCGTCTTCAATCGACTCCGCGGTTTCCAGGAGACGCTTGACGATCACCGGGTGGACTTTCCCAATCGCCGTCTCTTTCCGCCGCGGGCAATCCAGCAGCAGCGTGCTGGTGATGGCCAGCCCCGCTGCGTTGATGCCGTTGAGACCGCCGGTCTGTCCCGAAACACTGAACGTGACGTGCGGGATGCCCCCTTCCGGACGGCGGATCTGCACGATCCGCGACAGGCAGTCGGGCAGCGTCAGGGACAGCGGCGAATCTTCGTTGACGGCATGGACCAGCCCATAGCGCGGGTTGCTTCGGCGGGTAAAGGCGAACTGTGTGCAACCGGGGACATAGTCGGGATACATGCCCAGGTTGTGGGCGATCACCGCGGCCACCGGCAGCCCGGCTCCATCCGCAATTCCCTGCAACTCCGCGATTTCCGCGTCGCCGAAGTACATCGTCGGTTTGGCGAGTGCTTCGTCGAGCTCGGGCATATTCTGCAGGCGGGGGCCGAGCATCGCGGCATAGCGTTCCATGATGGCCCGAATCGCGGGCGCCTGGCTCCGGCCATGTTGCAGGCCCATGTCGTACGCGGAACCGTGGACCGGAACGACGCTGAACGCCGTGGGGAGATCCTGCACCGCGCTGGGTGCCGCCAATCGCGATACCACCGGCGCCGGCTCGGTCATCGCCACGGTGGGCGCCGTCTCCTCAACGCTCTCCACGACTGCCGTCGGTTTCGCGACTTCCACCGGCGCTCCGGCGACGAACTCGAGTACGGAATCGAGGGTGCGGAAGTCGTCCAGTGAGAGGTCGTTGAGCGAGCTCGCCAGGTGCGACAGCTCAAAGTTCTCGGCGAGTTCGCCGATGAGCTGGGCTTTCTTGATGCTGTCGATCCCCAGATCGGCTTCGAGATCGGCGGTCATCTCGACCATGTCTTCGGGGTAGCCGGTCTGATCGACGACGTAATTGATCATGAACTTGGTGACGGCGGCGCGGTCCAGTCGCGACGGCGCGACTGTCGTCGGGGCGCTCACCGCAGGTTCCGCGATCAAGGCGCGAGCTGGTTCTACCGGAACTGCGACGGCGCTCTCGATGACCGCTTGCGGTTTCGCAACTTCCACCGGCGCACCGGCGACAAACTCGAGCACGGAATCGAGGGTGCGGAAGTCGTCCAGCGAGAGGTCGTTGAGCGAGCTTGCCAGGTGCGACAGTTCAAAGTTCTCGGCGAGTTCGCCGATGAGCTGGGCCTTCTTGATGCTGTCGATCCCC
>JANRLN010000209.1:0-6144 GCA_033762515.1 Planctomycetaceae bacterium | reverse complement strand
TCCCATGACGAAATTGATTCGTCCCAGCCAAAGCGTCTAAGAAGCCACACGTTCCGGTGTCTGGAAGCAGGCAATGCTCGAGCTGATCAATGCCCAGGTGCCCCGCCAATTCGCTGAGTGAACGCGACTTCCAATGGCCGCCATTGACTCCGGCTCGCAACGCGGCGGCGAAGCGGTACCCGGTCTCCCAGGCATTCAGGCCGACGGGACATTTTGGCGCCAGTCTTCGCAGGTCTTTGAGGGCATCAACGCTGTCTGTATCTGTCGCGATAGACTGTGAGGCTGCCTCCAATGCGGCCGCTCGGCTGGACAATTGGTCGACGGTGGCGAGCGATAGAAACTCGTCGAGCAGTTCCGGTCTGACCCTCCCGGCGGAATCAATAATCGCGGCCTCCAGCTGATGGTCAACCGAAAAGGGATCAGCACCAAGCCGGGCGGCGGCGTGACAGAAATCCAGTTCATCCGCGTCTAATCGTTCAATAGCCAACCACTCTTCGTGCAGCGATGTTTGAGATAGTCCGCAATCATCGAGTCGAGTGACGACTGCGTTTATAAAGTCTCGAAGTGACTTGACGAGCGATTCGGCAGACAACTCGGCAACTCCATCGGCGAGGAATTTAATTCCTGCGTCAGGAATGTCGAGAGGCTGCCAGCGGGCTTCGACGTTGTCGCCAAGCGTCACGAATCGAAGTGATGGAAGAGCAAACCCTTCACGGGCCCAACGAAAATTGTGTCGAAGGTCAAACTCACGATTTTCCGAGTACTCCGGCAGTCCGGCTTCAGATTGCAGGAACCACCAGTTCTTTGTGAGCCACTCTGCCAGCGGAAACAACGGGAGGAAGACTCGGGATCGAACCGACCTTGTGCGTCGATCCAGCAGTTCGGTCACCGGAACATCGTCCAACAGAATCGACAGCGACGCCCACGTCGCGCGCAGCTCCTCTCCTTCGGCCCCGGCGGGATCTAGCCATTCGAAGTCGAGTCGAAGCTTGCTCATGGCACCCGTCAAGTCACTGAACTGTTTGGCCAGTCAAAGTTGTCTATTCCATCCGGCCATTCATCGGTCATTAACTGCCAGCCTTTGTATTGACCTCGGCCGCGATTTACGAGACGCGCCTCGTACACGACGTCTCCAACCTTGCACCACGCGTAACGGGGAAAGTCCCCTTCCCAAGGCCCTCCAAGACACTGTACTCGAAACGCATGTCGCAGCCATCGTTGAATCTCCGGCAGTCGGTTACTCAGCGCGTCGTCACAGATCGTCGCATCCGCGCGAGGACGCGGTGTTCCGGCGAACGATGGACCTGATTTGTGTTCTGGACTGCCCACGTAGCTGACTTGCGCCGCCAGTTGGGTCGCGTCGACACCCTCAGGTGGCGGCTGGATCTTTCGAAATTGTGGGCGCCTTCGTCGAGGTGCTCGCATGTGCCTACCCTGAGACTTTCGCTCCGATCCTGCTGAATTGTCGAGACTACCACTGAGCTTGCAGATTCCACTGTCGCAATCTGATCGGCGGCATCAGAATCTTTGACGGGGTGCCGTCAAGCCCGCACGGGGTTACCTTGCACCGGCAGCGTCTACACACTGCAATTCCTCCGACTCCGCCCCCGAAATCACAATCTCGAACCCCAGGTCCGCCACCATCTGGAAATCCGCTTCCGCCGCCTGGCCTTTGGTGGTCAGGTAGTCGCTGACGAACATCGAGTTGGCGGCATAGAGCCCCATCGCCTGCATCGAGCGGAGCTGCACTTCGCGGCCGCCGGAGATGCGGAGTTCGGCGGGGGGGTTGGCGAGGCGGTACAGGCACAACGCCCGCAGGCAGTCGCGGGGGTTGAGGTCCTGGCGTTCCCCCATGGGGGTGCCGTCGATGGCGTGCAGGAAGTTGACTGGGGTTGAGTGGACACCGAGATCGCGGAGTTCGAAGGCGACGTTGATCAGGTCGTCGTACGACTGGCCCATGCCGACGATCAGGCCGCTGCACAGTTCCAGTCCGGCGTCGCGTGCGATTTTGAGGGTGTTCAGGCGGTCTTCGTAGCTGTGGGTGGTGCAGATTTCGGGGTGATGCTCGCGGCTGGTGTTGAGGTTGTGGTTGATGCGGTCGACCCCCGCCGCCTTGAGGGTCTGGGCCTGTTCGGGAGTCAGGAGACCCAGGCAGCAGCAGATGTGCAGGCCGTATTCGTCTTTGATCTTGCGGACGGTGCTGGCGACGTGCTCGACCTCGCGGTTGCTTGGTCCGCGGCCGCTGGCGACGATGCAGTACGTCCGCGCCTGCGACTCCTTGGCCCGGGCCGCCCCTTCCATCAGCTTGGCTTCGTTGAGCATCGGGTAGCGGGGGATTTCGGCGTCGGAAACGATCGACTGCGAGCAGTACCCGCAGTCTTCCGGGCAGAGGCCGCTCTTGGCGTTCTTCAGGAAATAGAGCTGCACCTGATGCCCGAAGTGCTGCCGACGAACGCGGTACGTGGCGGCGAGCAGGTCGAGGATTTCGATGTCGCCGCTCTGCAGAATGGCCCGCCCTTCGTCGTGCGTCAGGCGGTGTCCGTCGAGGATGCGGTCGGCGAGGGTGTGCCAGGTGGTGGCGGGCGCAGCAGCAAGCATGGCGGTCCAAGGGGAATAGAGGCGTCAGGGATCAGGCGTCAGGCATCAGGCTTGAGGCTTCAGGAAGAGAGAATACCGACAGACGGGATGTGTCGCGACCCCGGATTGGGTGATCAGGACCAAGGAGTCGCGGCCCCTCAACCTCCAGCAGCATTTCCAGCCCCCTGACACCTGATCGCTGATCCCTGACGCCTCTTCCCACATTTGACCCGCCACGTCGCGTGCGCCGATAATCGCCCCGAACTCGACACTCCCTCTTGAACCGGTGACGCGACGTGACGGCTGCCAAACCTCTGATCGGCATTATTGACTGGGCCAAATCTCCGCTGGGCGACCCCGAATCGGCGGCCGAGAAGGCCGTGATCGGAGATTCTGCCGACGTCCGACGGTATCTCTGCAACGGCGACGCCGATTTTACTGACGAAATCTGCTCGGCGCGAGCCCTCATCGTCTGGCACAACACCCCGATCACGGCGGCGGGAATCGCGCAACTGCAGAACTGCCGGGCCATCATCCGCAACGGCGTGGGGTTCGATTCGGTCGACATCGCCGCCGCGCGGGAGCGCGGAATCGCCGTCTGCAACGTCCCCGACTATGGGACCGAGGAAGTGGCTGACCACGCAATCGCCCTCACGCTGGCCCTCTGCCGGCAGCTCTTCCCGCTCGATGCCGAAGCGAAGAATCTCGGCTGGGTGATTCGGGTCGAGCCGAAGCTGCGGCGGTTACGCGAATTGACCTTCGGCGTCGTCGGTCTGGGACGCATCGGGACCGCCGCGGCGCTGCGGGCCAAGGCCCTGGGGTTTAAGGTCATCTTCTATGACCCCTACCTCCCCAATGGCGCGGACAAAGCGGTGGGACTCACCCGGGTCCGGACGCTGGAAGCCCTGCTGCCCCAGGTCGACGTACTGTCGCTGCATTGCCCCCTCAATGCGGAGACGAAACATCTGATCGCCGAGCAAGAACTGGCGCTCCTGAAGCCGAGCACGTTCGTAGTGAACACCGCCCGCGGAGCGGTCATCAAGAAGACGGCGATTCTGGACGCCCTGCGCGGCGGTCGGATCGCCGGAGCCGGGCTGGACGTCGTCGAGGACGAACCTCTGCAGGCCCAAGAAGAAGCGGCAGCCCCGAACCTGATCGTGACTTGTCATGCCGCGTTCTGCAGCGTGGAGTCGAAGCTGGAGATGCGGAGCACGTCGGCCCGCATCGCCAAGGCCGCGGTGTTGGGCGAGCCGCTGGAGAATGTGGTGAACGGAGTGAGCTGACAAGTTCCAAATCTCAAATTCGAAATCCCCAAGAAGCTCCAACTTCCAGATCTGAAACCAGACTCTGACGATCGCATGTTTGAGATTTGTCTGTTGAGATTTCTTTCGGATTTCGAGGTTGAGATTTGAGGTTTCTCCTCGATCAATCTGGTACGCGATCTTCCAGAATCGCTCCGCAGCGGGTGAAATAGTCGCGTTGCTGAGGGGTGTAGAGAGCGCCGCGGAGATCGACGAGATAGAAGTCGACGCCGTCGATGCAGGCCTCACGAAGGTCGGCTCCGCAGAGGTTCGCCTTGCGGATTTCTTCGGGGGCCTTGAAGTCCTGCTCACTGAGGTCGTCGGTATAGAACCCGCTGCGGCTCCCTTCGCAGGGAATTGTCGAATCGACGAGACCGCTCCGGGAAGAGCCCAGATGGAACGTCGCCCCGCGCAGGTTCGCGCCCCAAAGGCAGACTCCGGCCCAATCGATATCGGCGAGACCGGCCTGGATGAGGGACGCCCGCTGCAGATTGCCGTCAGTGAAGACGGTTGCCGTGAGGAGCGCTTGATCGAGGCGGGTCTCGGAAAGATCGATCCCTTCGAGTTCGGCTTCCTCCCAATCACAGCCGGTAAGGTTGGCCGCGTGGAGGCACGCGCCGCGGAAATTGGCGAGACGCAGGGGAAGTCGCGAGAGATTCGCCAGCGTCAGATCGGCTCCGGTAAAGTCGGCATCCTCAATGCGGGCGGCGAGCAAACTGACGCCCGTCAGGACAGCATGGCACAAGCGGGCTGATGAGAGATCGGCGCGATCGAGTTGGGCGCGATGCAGGTTGGCGTGTTGGAGATTCGCCGACTCCAGAACGGCACCTTCGAAGTTCGCGTGTTGCGCCGACGCGTCGCTGAGGTCGGCTCCGACAAACTGACCTTCGAAAGCACAGCAATGCTGCATTCGCACCGCAGACAGACGAGCCCCGTTGAGTTCGATTCCTTGCGCCTGGGCATGGTCCAAGACCGCTTCGCGCAAATCGGCTCCGGACAGAATTGCGTACTGCATCTCAGAACGCCCCAGACGCAATCCCTGCCACAGTGCTCCTTCGAGAGACGCCCCAGCAAAATTCCACATCCCGTGATTCGGCTTCCAGCAGTCGTCGATGGCCAGTAACAAGCTGGCGGCAGTCGGCTGCTGCTGGCGGTGTTGGAGCGCATGCGTCAATGTCGAACGGGCCTTAAGACTCTGACGCAGGCACAGCGCGGCGCGCCGAATCAACTCTCGGGGCCACGTACGAACCAGCGAGTAGGTCGCGCGGTCTTGTTCGATTTCGTCCGCGAGTCGTTGCACAGCCAGGAGTTGCTGCACCGGCCGATGCCTGAGCCACCGGCGGGCCGCCGGTGGCGCCGAGTCGGTGAACGCGCGAGTCACCGACTCGGCATCGCCGATCTGGCGTACGTCGATGCCATCGAGGGCGCAAGTCTCCTGCACGCGCTCCCAGGCCTTCTCGTCAGCGAAACACTTTCGCAGCACCGCGAGGAGGGCGTTTTCCGCGTTCGTATGGGTCTCGTCAGCGATCAATTCATCGAGCACGGCCCTCCAGATTTCCGGGGAGTCCCCTAAAGTTGCGATGTCGCCAGGTCGGACCTTCGCGAGAACGGCGGAGCAACGGGGTCTGGCGACTGCGAGGAGGTATTCCAGCCATTCGTCCGGCCCCCAACCGACCAGCCGCGCGACGGGAAAATCGAGGAGCGGCGTGTGAGGAGCTTCGGCGCATACGACCAAACGCTCTTTCGACATCGCCAACAACGTCGCTGCGGATTCCTGATCATCCAGCAACTGCAATCGCTCCGGTGCTGGAAACACCGCGGCCAAATGTGCCAGGGCCGTTGTCTTGCCGCAACCGGCCGCACCGCGCAGGATCATCAGCCCGCCGCGCCTCTCGTCGAGACGGCGCTCCACCTCGTCTTCGAGGGGCAGCGCCGCACCGGTAGCGTCCGCGACGATGCGCGGTTTCACAATGGCGCGCGCCGGAGTCAGCATCGCACACGTCTCCTTCCGCGGCGCCGCGCTCAAACTATGAGCGCAGACCCTCGCCGTTCACCATTGATCCTGCCGCTGAATTTTCCAGGAAGCAAGCAGATTCCGCGCAGGACTGCGGCGCCGGTCCTACGTTCGCCTGCTCGAACAGGGAACGTGAGTGACTGGAGTCTGGATTGGGAGCACGCGCCGGGTTGCTTGAAGACCCCGGTGAGTGACGTTCCCGGCGCGCATGTTCCTGCGGGCAACCGCGTGATGGACGTCACGACGCAGTTC
>JANRLN010000208.1:0-17089 GCA_033762515.1 Planctomycetaceae bacterium | reverse complement strand
GCGGCGGACCGCCTTGAGCCTCTTAAAGAACGAGCGGACCGCCAAAGTCGGCATCAAGAACAAACGTCTCAAAGCGGGCTGGGATGATGCCTATCTTCAGAAAGTCCTGCTCGGTGCGTGAGTTAACGTGCAATCGCCCTGGCGGTTCCAGACGGGTGACGGCAGTGTGTTGCGTCGTATGGCCGTGGGCAGATGCAGCTGACTTCCGAACAAGCCGAATCGACATTAGTACCGCCAATCACGACCGAGTAAATATTGTGTTTGTTACTCCCATCGGCTATTGCGCATGGGCGTCATTCCTAGTTCGCGGATATTTGTCGCCTGATCGATTGTTTGGAATCGCAGGCGAAGTGAGCAACACAAATTATTCTGGGAGCCCGCTCGTTTCTATTGAACGGATGATTGATGAGTTTCAGTTGCTGAATCACAAAGACATCGTAAGCACACTGCGGCGTGATATGTTATCCGTATTTGAAGTGTGCTAATCCCGCTCGTACGGCACCTCAGGGCTATCGCATCTTCTAGTCGTGGCGGAATTGTTGCGGTGCATGATGACAAGTCAAGTGGGCGACTCGCGGGTCCCAGGGCAGCATGGAGGACGACTTGGGATTTCTACAACGGCGCCGGCGATTCTTACACACTTTGAGCACCTGACCGACCCCCGCATCGATCGCACGAGAGTCCACTCGCTGACCGACATGGTCGCCATCGCGCTGTGTGCCGCTATCTGCGGAGCCGAAGGCTGGGCCGACGTCGATCGGGTCGGAAAGATGAAGCACGACTGGTTCACCCGGCGGCGGGGTGGCTGGGGTCGAATGGCCGCCATCGATTCTCAATGCAACAGGACTTCGATGGCCATTCGCCCCCAGCACTGCGTCGATGACGCTGGGGGCTCGAAGACTCGACCCCAGCCACCCTGACGCGTTGAGCATCGATTGCGGCCATTCGACGCAGGCCGCCGCGGCGATACTTCGTAGCAAAATTCGCAAGAATTTTGACGAGCCACGTTGGGTGTTGCTGCGCTTCCTGCGTAACGATCAGAATTCTTGCGAATTCTGCTACGCGTTCCGAGCGGTGTTGATGGCAGGCTCGGCGGGCTGATGCCGCGCTGCTCGGGATGGGGGGAGTTGTCGAGGCGGAGGGGGGCTGGTTGCTGGAAGACTCCGGGCGCTCACGCTTCCGGCTCGCATTGAGTGCGGCTCGCATTGAGTGCGGCTGGCGATCAGGTGGGTGCGAGTTCGGCGAAGTCGTCTGCGGCGGCGGCCTGGAGGCGTTGGGCGGCTTCGGCGTGGTCGGTGGTGTCGCAGACGATGCGGCCGTCGCGGAGGAGGACGTTGCGGCGGGCGATGCGGGCGACGTGCAGGTCGTGGGTGACGAGGATGATGGTGATCTGGCGATCGCGGTTGAGGGTCTGGAAGAGTTGCAGGATATCGCGGCTGGTGCGGGAGTCGAGGTTGCCGGTGGGTTCGTCGCCGAGAAGGATGGTGGGCTCGTTGACGAGGGCGCGGGCGATGGCGACGCGCTGCTGCTGGCCGCCGGAGAGCTGGTTGGGGTGATGGTCGAGGCGGTCGGCGAGGCCGACCTGGGCGAGCATGTCGACGGCTCGTTCGCGGCGCTGTCGGGCGGAGACGGCGGGGGCGTAGAGGAGGGGGAGTTCGACGTTTTCGAGGGCCGAGGTGCGCGACAGCAGGTTGAAGTTCTGGAAGACGAAGCCGATGCGGTGGTTGCGGATGCGGGCGCGTTCATCGCGCGACATGGTGGCGATTTCTTCGCCGGCGAGCTGGTAGCTGCCGGAAGTGGGGCGATCGAGGCAGCCGAGGATGTTCATCAGGGTCGACTTGCCCGACCCGGAAGGGCCGATGAGGGCCAGGAATTCGCCGGTCTGAATGTCGAGTTGAGTGGGGCGGAGGGCGGCGACCTGGACTTCGCCGAGGTCGTAAGTTTTGCAGATGTCGCGCAGTTCGATCAGCGGCATGGTGCTTCCCGGGGAGCGCCGGTCAGGCGCGTTCGCGGCTGACCGCGGGGGCGTCGGCGGCGGGGGACCAGAGCTGCCGTCCGAACATGGCTACCCCGGCAGCCGCGGCGGCGGTTGCAGCAATTGCGGCCGCGAGGTTGCCTCCTAAGAATCCGGCGCCGGCGGTGAGGAGCAGACTGGCGGCGATGGCGAGACCGAGGCTGCGGTTCCAGGCGAGGAAGGGTTCGCCGATGAGGAGAATCAGCACGAAACCGAGGAGCCAGCGGGGGAGGGGATCGTCGCGGGGGGAGTCCAACGGGGCGGTGGCGGGGGCGTCGCCGGAGGGGAGATCGGCGGGGGTGTCGACCGTTCGCCCGGCGAAGAGACCGTCGCGGAGTTCGCTGGCGGACAGGGGGGTCAGGTCGCTCTCGCGCGGGTTGGGGTTCACGGCGAACCAGAGTGAGGGGATCACGGTTCCGGGGGGATCGACGGCGTAAAAGCCCGGGGTGGTGGTTTCGCTGAAGGCGACGGTGGTGGAACCGGCGGGATCGACAGCCTCGGCCGGCTTGCGTTCGTCCTGCGGGGTCAGCACCTCGACGACGCCGGACAACTGCGCACGGGGGAGCGCGGTCAGGAGCGTTTTGCCGACTTCCACCTGCCGCGATTCAAGCTGGCTGGAGAGGAGATAGCGGATGGTTTCGTGCAGCATGGGGACGAAGGTGTGACCCCACACGGCCCAGGTGCCCCAGGTGCGATCGGCGGCGGTGGTGATGAGGAGCACGCGGCCGCGGCCGAACTGTCCTTCGACGATGGCGGGGTCTCCGGTCTCGAAGGCGACCGCCACGCGGGCGTGGGGAGTGGGAAAGGTCTTGCGGTAGGCGAAGGTTTGCGTGAGTTCGAAGCCGGTGTTGGGGTTGCCTCGAAAGGGGGCGAGGATGGGGTGGCTGAAATCGTCGCCGCGAAAGGCGAAGGACTGGTCGCGGCGTCGGGGGTCCCCCACGAGGTCTCCGATCCGCGCGGGCAGCAGCGGCGCCGGGTCGTCGAGGAGCGCCGCGTTGTAGGTTTCCTCGCGGACGCCGGGTCCCAGGCTGATGACGAGGCCTCCGCCGTCGCGGGTGTAGCGGCCGAGGAGTTCGGCTTCGCGCTCGGTGAGACGGGGCACATCGCAGAGCCAGACGACGTCGAAGTCTTCGAGACTGGCCGATAGGAGGTCGCCATCGGAGACGACCGTCGCGAGGATTTGCCCTGGAATGGCGGCATCGGGAGCGAGCGCCAGCCGAATGGCGTCGGTGGCATTTTCGAAGGGGACGCCCGACGGGCGACCATCGACGAGGAGCACGCGCACCTGGTCGCGCACGACGCAGACGGCGCCGCGGCGGTCGTCGCCGGTTAATGCGTCTGCGGGGAGGGCGGCCTCGATGCGGATCTCTCCGGCGGCGGGGGGAGTGTATTGCAGTTCGCGACGAATCTCGTTCCCCTGGGGGTCGTCGAGCGGTTGCGCCGCCACCAGCCGGCCGTCCACGCGCCATTCCAGCGTCTTCGGCCAGGGGGCGTCGCCGTAGCGCGTCACCGTGGCGCTGGCGCGGACCCCCTGCCCGGCGAGGACATAGGGTTCCCCCAGGGAGACATCGGTCACCGCCACGTTGCCGAGGGAACTGGTGGTGACATCGACCCAGACGACGCGGGCGAGTTTGTGGAGTTCGGCGAGGGTTGTCTGGAGTTGTTCGCGTTCGGCCTCGGAGGACGGTCTCCATTGGGCGCGTTGACCATCGGTCATCAGGTAGACGGCGCGGCGCCCCGGGGCCTGCTTCTGAAGCGACTCCACCACCTGTCCGAGGGTGTCGGCGAAGCGACCGGTTTCCGCGGAGGCTTCGAGCTGACGGAGTTCCTCCAGCAGCGGTTCCGAGAGAAAGGTCGGCTCAGCGATGACGGCGCGCGGCGCGGCCCCACCCATCACATACAGCTGCCAGGTGTCCCCGGGGCGGGCCTCGCCGGCGAGCGCCGTCGCCGCATCGCGAATTCGCGACCAATGGGATCTTCCGGCTTCGCGGGCCTGGGTGCTCAGGCTGACGTCGAGGACCAACACGCGATGGGTGGGGGTCGACGTGGAGGCGCCGGTCGCGAGATCCAGCAGGGGACCGGCGAGGGCGATTGCGGCCGCGAGGGGAATCAGCGTTCGCACGAGGAGCAGCAGCCATTGATCGATGCGCGACCACCGCGACTGCCGCTGCGCCGCCGCTGCCAGGAATTGCATCGCCGCCCAGGGGGTTTCGCGAAACTGACGACGAAACAGGAGATGGATGACGACCGGCGCCGCAGCGAGCGCAATGCCCCACAGCAGCCATGGAGCCGCGAAACCAAACGCCAGAACGAGCGTCACCGACGCCATGCCGCAGGAGTCCCAGGGAGCAGTGCCGCAGCCGAGTCAATCGCCGCGACGATTCATGCAGCCTAGGGTGGGTGATGACCGACCGCAAGGAAGCCCAGGGATGGCGATCCCTGGGCTTCGGGGGTCGCGTTCAAATTCCACCGGCCAGTTCCACGGTCACCGGGTTGCTCGCGGCGCCGTCGCCGCGGATCACCAGGATCTGTGCGGCGCCGGCCCCGGTGACAGGGAGGTTGGGCATCTTGAAATAGACCCCCAGGTCGTACCACCCGTGGACTTCCGCCGGCACCTGGCGGTCTCCCACCGTCACGATCAACTGACCCGGTTCCGGACCGAATCCTTCGCCGGCGAGGCTGACCATGTCTCCCGGGAATGCCGACGGCTCCTCTGTCGAGAAGGCCGCCGGGTCGACCGGAAGGATGTCCCCGCGGGCAATCAACAGGCCGTTGTTGCGTTCGTCGACTTCCGGCAGTTCGCCATGGCTGTCGACCAGCACGTGCAGCGTTGTAAAGGGCATCCGCTGCCCGTTCGGTCCGCGATTCAGACGATTGGCCTCCAGCGGCAAGCGAATGTCGACAGGGACCACCCCTTCCGGTTCCATGCCTTCCACCGTCACGCCCGATTGCGGCAAATTGGCGACCAGATTCTCATCGTTCGCCGCCACGAGCGACACGTTGAACGGCGACTGGATCGGGCGGTTCGAGCGATTGGCGATCCAGACCCGGTAGCGCGGACCAAGGTTTTCTTCCGGGTGCCCCGGGTCGACGAATCGCACCGCGAGGAGTTGCACATCGTAGTTCTCAGGGACGATCGTCAGCGGCACATCGACCCACGTGCCGCAAGTCACCACCGGCAGCGGCTGCCAGATGGGATACTCGTAGTACACGATCGGCGGACAGGGGTTGTAGTAGTAGATCGGGCGGCAGAGGAACGGCCGCGGATCATAAATCGGGCGGCAGTAATCCCAGAAGCACCACTGCACCCACGGACTCCAGTTCGGCGTCCAGCAGTACGACGGACACCACGAGGGACCTGGGTAATAGGAACTGAAGTGCACGGACGTGTAACGGGAGTAAACCGGGCCGATCGACCGCTTCTGCCAACCGCCGTTCTGAATGAGCACCTGGTTGAGATTGAGCTGTCGGCCTACGTCGCCCTGGACGAAGAGATGGAATTGGCGATCAAGATTGAACTGCCGGCCGATGTTCGTCCGCGCGAGGTTGTTGAACGAGCCTTGCGCCACCTTGGTCTGGAAGGCCCCTGAAAAATCGGTGAGTTGCAGCTTGGTGTTCTTCAAGACGTTCTGCACGTCGGGCTGGTCGCGGAAACGATCCAGGTGGCGCCGCAAGTCGTCCGCATTGCGAAAGCGTTCAGCGGGCTTGATCTGGTCGGCGACTTCGAGTTTTCCCGTCTTCGTCCGGTCGAAGGCGTTGCGTTCGATCTTCAGGTTCGGGCGCGGACCCTCGTTGCGGGTGATGTCGAAGCGAGGCTTGTCGACGTCGGGACCACGGTTCCCCGCCTGACCCGGCAGTCGTGGTTCGTTGTTGCCGCCGTTCAATCCCTTGAGGCGATCCCGCAACCGATCGGCCTCGGTTTTCCCGGCCGGGTTGGACACGTCGGGCTTGCGAGCTTCGATCCGCTCCCTCAGGCCCTCGAGCTTCGGGTTGGTTCCCGGTTGCCCCAAGCCCGGTTTCGACCCGTCAACGCTTTTGCCGTCGTTGGCGTTGCCGGGGAGACGGTCTTTGAAGCGATCGAAGTTCGGCCGATCGGCGGGAGGATTTCCCAGGTCGCCGCGACCGGAGTTCTTCTGGTTCTGATCCGCCTGCTGTTTCAGGCGTTCCCGGAGTTGATCAATCGCCGAACCGCTGTCGCCCGGATCGTTGTTGCGCGGCGGACGGTTCCCCAGATTGTTGCCCAATCCGGGAGTTCCGGGGTTGTTGCGAGCAGGTCCCTTGCCATCCTCATTTTGCCCGCGGAACTGTTCCAGGCGATCCCGCAGTTGGTTGTTGGGGACAACGCCCGGATTGCCGGGGTTGTTGCCGGTCGGAGCTTTGCCCGTCTGGGCTTGCCCGCGGAACTGTTCGAGGCGATCCCGCAGCTGGTTGTTGGGAACGACTCCCGAATTGCCGGCGCTGTTTCCCGTCGGAACCTGACCTCCCTGGTTCTGACCGCGGAACTGTTCCAGGCGGTTGCGCGGCGGGTTATTCGGAAGACCTTCACCGTTGTTGGTCGATGGTTTCGAGTTGCCGATACCGCCGGGATTGCGCTGTTGGAGACGATCACGTGCTGCTTCGAACTGCGGATTGGATCCCCCCCCGGAGCTCTTGGGCTCTTCGCCGCGGCGGAATTTCGGAGCACGGTCTTTGTCATCTGCAGCGGCATTGATCGCCACCGCGGCCACAGCCAGCAGCCCCGTCGTCAACAGGCGCCATGTTCGGTGTTTCATGATGTTCCCTCCCAGGGAGATGGTACGCAGCCCGCAGCGGATTTTCACAAGGATTTCCCCGTCAATGGTCGCGCGTTCCGTGCCAATCGCAGCGGAAAGGCACCGCCTCTGCGGGTCGTGCGGCCGTAACAGCCGACTGGGTTGCGACTAACGAATTGTTGCTCCGAGACAGGATGCACTGAAGCCTGCCGCGGCAGGTTGGTCGAATTGCGACACCTGACGTCGATCCGACGACAGAAATCGGCGAATTCTGCCGAACCCGAACCCGAATTGAGACCGAGTCGGCTCGGGTGAGTCGACGGTCGCGTGCGTTGCCAAGTCACAGGTCGAAACATTGCCGGCTTCCGATTTTTCTGGAAGAGGAAAGCCGTGAGTGTTAACTTCCACAGGTCCGAGAACTGGTCCGTACTCTTTAGGAGATCGATTTTATGGCCAAGCTCAGCTACTTCGCAGATGGAAAACTACACTCGTTGACGTTGTCGACCTTGGAGGCCCTGCAGTCAACCCCCCCCCGCGGCGCCCAACCCGGCAAGAGAACTACGAGAGGAACAGCAATAGAGTCCGCACATTTGAGCGCCGCCGCGGCGAGTCCGATCGCGAAGGTACGGGCGTCGGGAATGCACGCGATGAAGCAGATGCAGCCGCTGTTTCATCACCTCTCAGAGAGCCAATTGTACGTGGCTTCCTCCTCGAAAAGCAGTCTCTCAGTAATCCCCACGGAAACCGTGTTGATCGAAGCGAAGTCGACCGCAGCCGTGAAGCGGTTTCAGCAGAAATTTGGACTCACCATCGTCCGGGAAGGAACCTTTGGCAAGGTCTTGATGCTGGCGCCGGAAGGGGGCATCGCGGGCATTCAACTGGCCGCGAAAGCCGCGGTCGGTGGCCAGGAGATGAGCGGCATCGAATCGGCTCAACCCAATTTTCTCAGGGTCATGCGGAGAGTCCGTCCCTCCGCTGCCGGCAATCAGCCGTTGTGGAATCATCACAATGACGGGAATCCCGGTGTGGCCAGCGCCGATGTCGCCGCCGACGCCGCCTGGACCATTTCGCGCGGTGATGGCAGCATTCGCGTGGCCGTGCTCGACGAAGGTTGCGACACCAATCACCCGGCCTTGAAAGCCGCCGTGGTGGCGGAAAAAGATGTGGTGGACGACAACCCTCATGCGCGCCCCGACGGCGATGACGCCCACGGAACCGCGTGCGCGGGAATTATCCTCAGCCGTGACTCGAAATTCCCCGGACTGGCCCCGGCAGTTAGTCTGATCGCGGTCCGCATTGCGAAGGGAGACGGCGGGGACGGCTGGATCTTTGATGACGCCAGCGTCGCCGACGCCATCGATTGGTCATGGCAGGATGGCAAGGCCGACGTGCTGTCCAATTCCTGGGGCGGAGGCCCCCCGGTCGATTCATTGACGCGGGCGTTCGAGCGCGCCCGGACTCGGGGACGCGGCGGCAAAGGGTCCGTGATCGCCATTGCCACCGGCAATGAGAATGCCGCCGTATCGTTTCCGGCAACATTGCCCAACGTCCTGGGTGTGGGCGCGTCGACCCCGTGGGACGAACGCAAGAGTCCGACGTCGAAGGATGGTGAGAACTGGTGGGGCAGCAACTCCGGAAAGGGACTGGATCTGGTCGCGCCGGGCGTCTGGATCGCCACCACCGACATCAGCGGCGCGGCCGGTTACTCCACGAACAACTTCGTGAAGAACTTCAACGGTACGTCTTCCGCCACGCCCCATGTTGCCGCCGCAGCGGCCTTGATCTTGAGCGTGAATCCCCAACTCACCGAGCTCCAGGTTCGCAATCTGTTGATCGCCTCGACCGATCAGATTACGACAAAAGCGGGCTGGCAGAGCAGCGTCGGATATGGCAGGCTCAACATCTATAAAGCCCTGCGTGCGGCCCGACGCTGACGTCCGAGTTGCCGCGACTGCAGGCCGTTCCCTGGGAATTGGGTTTGAGAACCTTCCTCGCACCTTTGAGTGGGAGTGTTGATGAAACCCGTTGAGTTCGACTACTACGCTGACGGAAAGCGGATCGTTCTGACACTGAGCGACGAAGTGGTCGCAATTCGGCAGGACTGCGTCACGCAGCCGGGACGGCTTTCCCCCCAACGTCGCAGGGTCCTCGAACCGCAACTGCGTCCGCTGCTGCGCGGCTGGTCTCTGACCGAAAGTCGAAACTTGACTCCCGCCGAGCGGGCGGAGTTGCAGGCCGAGGGTTCACTTCAACCGGTGTTCGAAGCCGCAGGGGCGCAGTTGGTGGCCTTGCCGGAAGTCCGCGTCGAGGAAACTCGGCCCCAGCAGCAGAACGCCTTGAAGCATTGGTTGGAGCGGCAGGAAGACCTCGAAGTGGAGTCGGGGACGGCGCTGTCGGAGATCACCGTGGTGCGTCCGCGCTCCGGTCGCGGCGAAGACGCCGTCCGGTTGGCGAGCCGTGTGTTCCAGGAAGTTCATCCAGAGGCGGCGACTCCGCGGTTCCTGCGAGTTGTCCGGCGGCCGCATCCAGGATCGGAAGCCAGCATCCCGCAACCAGACTGAGTCCTGTTTCCTGCGAGGCATGCAAGGCCGCAGCGGTCGGTCTGATGCCGCGCGGTGACTGAGCAGCGCACAACGCATCAAGTTGCCGCAACAGTCCGGAACTTGACCGGAAATCTTCGCCGGGCTCCGTGCGTGAATTCTTCGGCAAGACTGGTCATTTCTGTGGAATCCCTGGTCTCCACCTGATCCGATGGAGAGCGAACTGGAGTTTCGGCGGGCATCGGAATTGTTGCAGCCAAAACGACGGCAGGTGTCTTGAGTTGCGGGCATCCAGCCAGCAACAAACCCGTCCCTGTTCGTTTCCTCTGCCAAGGCCTTGGTTGACGAGCGGGAATTTGATCGCACTTACGGACTCGCAGATCCAGAGAGGGGGAGATGATGAGACCGGCACTGCAGCAGCGTCACGCATTTCGACGAGCCACCAACCGGCGGGGAATGACGCTCCTGGAAGTGTTATTGGTTCTGGGGTTGCTCGTCATCGTAGCCGCCCTGCTGATCCCGATGCTTCTGGGAGCGCGGGAACGTGCCCGTGCCGTGATGTGTCAGGATCAGTTGCGGCTGATCGGCACGGCGTTTTCCGTGCACGCCGACAACGACAAACTCGAACGTTTCACCACCGGCGCCTTCGACTTCATCGACGATGGCTGCCCGGATCAATTTGGCTGGGTGAGTTCCCTGCGAACCATCGAGCCCCAGGTTTCAGTCCTGTCCGAGACTCCGGCGACATCGCTGCTGCTGTGTCCGGGCAATCCCGTCCGAGGCTCGCGGGTGATGGAAGACCTGCTCCGCGCGGATGCTGCACGTCTGCCGCCAGTTGATGTCAACGGGATCGCCCGTTGGAAAGTCGGCATCTGCAATGCCGTCGATGGGATCTTGTCGACGACCCCGAAAACTGTCGAACGCGCCGCGTCGGTCCAAGCCATGGTCCGCGGCGGCTGGAACACGAACTACGCGGCCAGTTGGTTTCTCGTCCGCGGGGAACCAGCACGGTGGTTGTCCCAGCGAACGGGCGTCAATCCCGGCGGGCGAACGGAGTGGCAACTTTCCATGAAGACCGACGACGTCTATGTCGGCTGTCCGGGGCTGTCGCACCTGAATTGCACGACCGGACCACTGACGCGCCGGCAAATCGACAACTCAGATGTGCCAAGCAGCGCGCTGCCATTCCTCGGGGATGGCGGATCGGCTTTGGCGGACATTCGGCTGTCCGCGTCGATGGGCTACAACTTGCCGAAAGGAAGTTCGTTGGCAGTGAACTTTGGCGTTGGACCAGCGACCTGGAACCCTCAAACGCACGCCGTCGAGCGGTTTACCGCGTCAACTGCGGTGCCGGCGCGTGTCTTGAATCCGGATCGCGTTCCCTTGCCTGTGGGGGAGATCATGACTGGGGAAATGGCGGCCAAAGTGACACGGAATCCGAGCCGAACGCTCGTGCTGCAGGACACCCGGCATTGGGCGGCTGTCCATCGCGGCCAACTGCAACTTCTCATGGCCGACGGCAGCGTCCGTCAACTGACCGATCGAAACGGTGACGGCTTCATCAATCCAGGGTTTCCCGTCGACCGACCTGTCAAGGAGACAGCCAAGGATACGGGGCAACGAGCCGACTATCGCGACGGCCTGGTGGAATCGAATGGCTTCGAGGTTTTCGCGGGAACACTGATCTTCGAAAGCTTCTTCCATAAAGAAACCTTCGAGGAGTTTTGACATTGGCGCGGCCGGGGATTTCAAAAACGTGTTGATCCGGTTGTCGGTCCCGCACGTTCTTGGGAGTGGGAGTCAACGGCGTTGATGACCGACGCACACTGCCTTCTCTGAATTCTCGACGCTGCCGGCGAGGCCCTGGAATGACGACACTGCTGCTCGCACAAGGTTTCAATGCCCAACCGGGCTACGCCGTCGGTTGGATGACCCTGACGTTGCTGAACGCAGGGCTGGCGCAGTCCAAGAATCGCAGCGGACTGTTCTGGTGGTTCGTGTCGCTGTTTCTGGGGCCGGTCGCGACCTTTCTGCTGGTCGTCTTCTGCGACAAGCGACCGGAGCCGAGGTATTGAGGGTTGTCGCTCTCCGTTCCATGGCTTGTGAGAAAATCCGAAATTCGAAGCACGAAATTCGAAAGAAGGAGCAATCTCCCAATTCGAAACAGCTTCCGCAGGTGAAGTTGTTTGGGATTTCGAGATGAGGATTTCTTTCGAATTTCGGGCTTCGGATTTCGTGCTTCGATCCATCCAATCTCTTCCGTCTGCTTTTCCAGGCCCATCCCGTGCGGTATCGTTTCCCGCATGATGCACGGAACTTTCTGGGTGGTTTGGTTCGTGGCGTCGGCGGGAGCCGCCAAGCTGCTGGCCATGGCGGAAAACAGCATTCACGGGTTGGGCTGGAAACGCCCGTTCCTGCAGCGTGTCCGCGCCGTCCACAACGTGCTGTTGCTCAGCTATCCCCCGACGATCCTCTGGACCCTGGGGCTGAGCGGTCCCCGACTGTTGTGGACCGAGGACTGGTCGCGCATTCCCGTCGCCGGCTGGCTCGCCCTGGGCGCCGGCTGCGTCGGCTTCGGCTACCTGATCGCCTCCACCGTGCGACACTGGACTTATCGTCCTCCGGCGTGTGAAACCGCGGTGCGCTCGCGAATCGTCGATATCGCGGCCCAGACCACCGAGGCGCTCGTCGGCGCCGTCCGCGGCAGCCGGATCGCCCGACTCCCATTCAATGAGCAGTTCACGCTGGAAGTCCACGAAAAGACCTACGTCCTGCCGCGCCTGCCTCAGGCGTGGGATGGACTGTCGATCGTCCATTTTTCGGACTGCCACTTTCGAGGCTTCGTGACGGAGGCCTATTTCCAACACGTGATGGACGAGGTGCAGCGGTTGCAGGGAGACATCGTCGCCTTCACGGGGGACCTCCTCGACCGCAAAGAATGCGTCCGCTGGATTCCCGGCACCCTCGGCCGCGTCTCGGCTCCCCTGGGGTGCTACTTCGTCCTCGGCAATCACGACTGGTATGTGGAAATCGAAGACTTGATCCGCCAATCGCTGACCGATGCGGGCTGGATCGACATCTCCGGCAGGGTGATCGATTTGGAGCGGGAGGGCGCGCGGGTCGCCATTTGCGGTTCGGAGCGACCCTGGCTGGGAACTGCCCCCGATCTCTCCGCCGTGGACGACGCCGCGTTTCGGCTGTTGCTGTCGCATAGTCCCGACCAGATCGTCTGGGCGCGGCGGAACCGCGTCGACCTGATGCTCGCCGGTCATACGCACGGGGGACAGATCCGGCTCCCCATTCTGGGGCCGGTCTACTCCCCCAGCGTTTATGGCTGCCGGTACGCCAGCGGCGTCTTCTGGGAACCGCCGACGCTCATGAGCGTCACCCGCGGCGTCTCGGGTCGCGAACCGATTCGCTACAACTGCCGTCCCGAGGTGACGAAGCTGATCTTGCGGAGCGGGGATCGCAAAGCCGCGAGCTGAGCCAGAGTCGTCCCGTAGCTGAATTCGCAAGAATTCAGACATCGCGCATGGGGGACTGAATTCCACGTCATCTTCGAGCTTGTGTCTTTTGGAAGCGAACAGAATCCGAGATCAGCCACGGATGAAACGCGGAACAAGGCTGGTTCCCATGGGAGCTCCTCACACTTTGAAACTCGGCAATGCATCCGTGTTTCATCGGTGTTCCCTCCGTGGCTCAAGAGCTGATTCCGGATTTGCCCCGTGATTGGCTCACGAGATGGCAAGACATTGGGCGAACCGTTTTTCGCTTCGAGAAGGGGCGTCCTGCAAAGCGCGCGCGGCTCGGCGGGAGCCTCGCCCTCCCGATGTGCGGCGGCGAATCGGACTCAGCGCGATCGCAGGTATTGCGCGGTCATTTCAGCTCGGATTCGCTCGCGAAGTTCGGGGGTGAGGAGAGTGCCGTGGTCCTTCCCCGGCTGGATCTCGACGACGGCGTCGCTCCCCAGAGTTTGCAGCGAAGTCTTCAACAGCACCGCGGCTCCGGTCAGGTAAAATGTGTCCTCGGCTCCCATGAAGACGTGCAACTTGCCGGCGAGCTGGGGCCCCAGGGTCTCCCAGTCGCGCTCCAGTCTCCGGCGGATGTCGTAGGCCTGCCAGGCTTCCGCGGTCACGGGGTCGATGGCGCCGGTGCGTCGATCCCACAGCGGACGGGGGCGACCGTCTGCGCCGCGGGGACTGAAGACCGCTTCGAAGCTCTGAAACTGTCCGCCGTAACCGAGCACCTGCTCCATGCGGTCGAAACTGTCCCACCAGACGAGGACTTGCCCGCCGCGGCGGGCGATGGGCCGGCGCTCCCCTCGCGGATCGACCCACGCATTTTCCCCCGGCCGGTAGATGTCGGCCTGCTGGAAGTCGCGGAAGTCGACCGCGTCGGGAGCCGTGCTCCAGACGCCGTCGAAAAGTTGCGGATGCGTCACCTGCAACCACAACGACGTCCAACCGCCGGACGAATGCCCCGTCAAATAGCGAGCGCGCTCGGCGACCCGGAACCGCCGCTCGAACTCGGGGAGCCAGTCTTCGATGAGGGCCGTGTTCCAGGGGCCGTTGTTCGCGGAGTCGGCGAACGTGTGATGTCCCCAGGGACAACTGGGATCGAGGATCACGCGCAGAAACTCGACCCCTTCCGCGTTGGCTTCCTCGACCGGACTTTGGCGCTCCGCCAGAACGTGGGAGCCGCCGAAGCCGGGGATGGTGAATATCACCGGATACTTCCGCGCGGGTTCCAGCGCATAGCTCTTCGGCAGGATCACGCCGGCGCGCACGGAGACCGGGCGGCGATGAAACTCCGTCAGACGCGGCGAAGGGACTTCGCACAACTTCGACCATTCCGATTCCTGAAACACGCGCGCGGGAATCACGTTGTCGATGATCAGACGGCCGGCGTCGCGGCTGCCGGCACGATGCTCGCCGGCAGCCGAGTAACCGTTTCCGGCCCCGGTCCCCACCTTGCGATCCCAGGGGTTGAATCGCGCCACCGCCTGCACGCGATAGGTTTTCGCGGCGAGATCGACGAATTCACGGGGATATGTCAGCAGACCGGGGGTGGTGCGCCCGATGGTCAACGGCGTCTCCGGAGCCCAGTCGACCACATCCAGGGAAACGAACGGCTCGGGTTGAAACCAGTCGGGACCCGTCCGTGGTTCCGGCAGTCGCTCGCTGAAAAACAGCGTCACCCGTCCGCTGAAGGCTTCGGCACGCAACTCCCGGCGAAACTCGACCTGAAACGACCAGTCGGCCGACGACGCCGAGGCGGCGCTCATTCCCACAACAAGCAGCACTGCCATCCGCACGTAGATCATGGGGGGATTCCGCTGACAATTCACTCTGAAGCGCTGGTCGGGTTATACTCCGGAAACGCTTTCGATTCCTGCTGGAAAGGACTGGGACGTGCCATTTGTCGACGTCAATGGACTGCGGATGCATCTGATCGATGAAGGGGACGGCCCGCCGTTCGTCTTCCTGCACGGCTTTCCGCTCGACCATTCGATGTGGGACGGCCAGCGCCGGGAGTTCCGATCTTCGCATCGCGTGTTGATCCCCGATCAGCGTGGGCTCGGTCGGACGGCGTCGCAGGACGACATCGTCACGATGGACCAATTCGCCGATGACTGCGCCGCCATGCTCGACGCCGTCGGCGTCGCGGAACCGGTCACATTGTGCGGGCTCTCCATGGGGGGCTGCGTGGCCTTCGCGATGCTGCGCCGTCATGCCGCCCGCATCGGCCGGTTGATCCTCTGCGACTGCCGCGCGCTGCCGGACACGCCGGAAGCCGCCGAGAACCGGCGCAAACTCGCCGACCGCGTGCTGGTGGATGGTCCGCGTGTGGTGGCGGAGGTGATGCTGCCGCGACTGTTCGGCCCGGCGACCAACGAGCGCCGACCGCAGGTGGTCGACGCCGTCCGCAATGTGATCCTGGCTTCGTCGTCACGGGGAGTCGCCGCGGCTCAACGGGGTCTGGGCGCCCGACCCGACTGCACGCCGGAACTCGCGAGCATCACCGTGCCGACGCTGATCCTCGTGGGGGAGCACGACCTCATCTCTCCCCCGGCGGAGATGCAGCAGTTCGCCGCGGCGATCCCGCAGGCGACGGTGAAGATCATCCCCGGCGCGGGTCACATGGCCCCGCAGGAAGACCCCGCCGCCGTCAACGCGGCCATTCGCGAATGGCTGTCGCGCTGAGCGCAGGAAAGAAGCCCAGGGATCGCGATCCCTGGGCTTCCAACAGGCTTCACTGCGCAGGCACAAGCGCGCTACTCGGCGAACGCGGCGTCAAACGCCCGGCTCGACGGCTGAAAGTCGACGTTCTTCACGTACTGGCAGGCCTCACGCGCTCCGTGCTCGCGATCCATGCCGCTGTCTTCCCATTCGATCGACAGGGGACCGGCATAACCGCAGGCGTTGAGGGCGCGAATGATCTCTTCGAACTGCACTCCCCCGCGGCCCACGCTGCGGAAGTCCCAGCCGCGACGGGCGTCGCCGAACGACAGATGGCTGGCGAGGATGCCCGTCTTGCCGTTGAGGGTCACCTTGGCGTCCTTCATGTGGACGTGATACATGCGGGTCGGGAACGCGCGGATGAACTCGACCGGATCCACCCCCTGCCAGATCAGGTGGCTGGGGTCGAAGTTGAAGCCGAATTCTTCCCGATGATCCAGCGCCTGCAGGGCCTTCTCAGCGGAATAGATGTCGAACGCGATCTCAGTCGGATGCACTTCCAGGGCGAACTTGACGCCGCATTCCTGGAAGACGTCGAGAATCGGGTTCCAACGCTCGGCCAGGAGCTTGAAGCCGTCTTCGATCATCGACTTCGGCGTCGGCGGGAAGTCGTACAGCAGGTGCCAGATGCTGGAACCGGTGAACCCGTTGACCACGCCGACGCCGAGCTTCTTGGCGGCGCGGGCGGTGTTCTTCATTTCTTCCATCGCACGGGCGTTGACTCCCGCCGGGCTGCCGTCGCCCCAGACGTAAGGGGGGAGAATCGACTTGTGGCGGGCGTCGATGTTGTCGAGTACCGCCTGGCCGACGAGGTGATTCGAGATCGCGAAGACCTGCAGGTCGTACTTTTCCAGGAGTTCACGCTTGCGGGCGCAGTAGCCGTCGTCGGAGAGGGCCTTGTCGACTTCGAAGTGGTCCCCCCAGCAGGCCAGTTCGACGCCGTCATAGCCGAAATCCTTGGCCTTCTTGCACAGCTCTTCGAGCTTGAGGTCGGCCCACTGGCCGGTGAAGAGGGTCACGGGACGTCCCATCGACAAGTTCCTTTGGCTGGCGTTCTGGGTGTGAAATCAGAGGTGTAGAAACTGCGCGGACAAGAAGCGCAGCCCGCTGTCGATGAAGCTAGGGAGCAGGGATAGGAAAGTCAACTGTGCCTCCCGACGTGAGCGAGACCCAGCGAACGAAGACAAACTCTCATCGACGACTGGACCTGATCCCCCGAAGCTGCACGACGGAGAGCGCTTGGACAGGCTGAAAACCCCGGACTCAACCTGCAGCATCCAGAGTCTTCACGTTTTTGGCTCCCCCTCGGATGAGCCGGGCAAGGGGGCCGTGTCAGCGGCGTCCGGGTCGAGTTCGAGTCTCCAGACCCCCGCGCGAGCATTCGCATCGTCAAAATGCGCAATTCCTAAGAAGCGTCAGCCCCCGTTGTGTCCCTGGGGCCCCATCGAAAACGGCTGCCGCGGACTCCCCTTCGATTTCACCACGAGCGCCTGAAAGTTCGGATTCGACGCCAGCAATTCGTCGATCAGCCCGTCGTCACCCTCC
>JANRLN010000207.1:0-1761 GCA_033762515.1 Planctomycetaceae bacterium | reverse complement strand
CATTACGACTCAGCGGCCGCCCCGTCAGCGGGCTGGCTTGGCGAGCGTGTGCCAGCTTGCGGCGTGCGGCCCGCCACAATTTCAACGGTACGATGGCCAGTTCCGGATCGAAGTGTCGTGCCCATTGCGAACTCGGATTTCGGAGGACGACCCAACGTTCGAGTTCGGCGTCGTACTCCCGCCGCGTTCGGTTCCAGAGGAAAACTCCAATCGCCGTCGGGCTCAGGAGCAGCTTTCTAACGCTACTTTGCGTCCACGAGTCGCCGCCGTCGGCGCGGATCTCATTGAAATGCCGAGCAATCTTGCCGCAAGACAAATTTTCACTCACGTAGAGTTCGTACATCCGGAGTCGCAGGGCAGCCGTCGCGGGATCGATGCAGAACTCGTGGATGGATTGGCCATCGGCTCCCACCAGGGGGCGACCGTCGGAATCCAGCTTCGGACGACGTGCAAATCCCAGCGCCGGCTTGCCCAGACAAGTGCCGCGCCGCGCAGCTCCTTTCATCCCGCGCGAGACCTTTTCGCGAAGCGATTTGACGAACAGTCGCGAGAGAAGCCCATACATCGTAATCATGATTTCGCTGTTGGGGTTCGACAGATCAAACCCGTCCGACGCGCCGATCAGTCGCTTTTGATGACGCTTCGAAAGAGCGGCCAGTTTCCACCACTCCAACTCGCTGCGAGACGCGCGGGTAAAGTCATCAACGTAGGTCGTATCGATCAACTGAGAGACGTCTGAAAGGACGCGTTTGTACGCCGTATACCCGCACCGCGACGCCGTCAGGCCCGAGACCGAATAATCAGCGAACACGTACGCCCAGGGGATGAAGCGATCTTCGCTTTTGGCTTTGTCGAGGATATTGACCACTTGATCCACGATCGACGTCGGGCTGCTGTTGTCGCAGGAGTACCGCGAGTACGAGCCGCCCAGTTTTTTGACATGCTTCCTCAGCTGGCCGAGGGCCGTGGCGTCTGGCAGCGTCCCGCGATGTCGAGATTTGAAGTCGTCGACCATCCGCAAGACGACCTCGGCGCTTGGCTCAGGAATCAATCCCAGTTTTGCCAAGTCCGGCCAATGCTTCTTTTGCCGCTCTACGAAGGCGACGAACAGTCGCGCGAGCTCGTCATCTGGCGGCAACCCACGGTCGGCGAGCGGCCGTCGCCGGCGGCGGATTGCGCGGGGCAGGACCTCTGCCGATCCTATGGCCGCCGCCGGAGCGGGCGGGGCATGAGACGAAAGATCGCACGCTGCGGTTTGCGCTGTCTCGTGATGAGTTGCCGATGCGGCTCGGATTGAAGATGTTGGACGCACAGAATCACCTCGCGCTGAGTGCGAGGTGCGAAACTCGAGCATTGGCACAGTGTGCCAATGCAGCTGTCCAAGGCTGAGAATCCGTGTCCAACGATGTCCAGAGTTGATCTGCCGCAAGTCCCATCGCTGCAGCAGTTTACTTTCCGTAAACTGCTGCACGTGAATAGGTTGCAGTTATCGCTGAATCGAAGCCGGGCTTCTGGGCTCCAGGGAACACGGGGGCCCCTCCGCCGACGGTTCAAATTCGGGGCCGCGTCGAGTTCCCGGAATGCCGCGTCTCAAAAGGCCGCCATCAATTTCTCCGTCAGGCGGCGGCGGATCTGTGCGAATCCGTCCTCGATCTGCTTCCACTCGGAAAAACGAACTTCCATCGCCTGCTGATTCGCCGACTTGTCAATCGCGGCCGTGCTCACGGCGGCCTCCTGGGTGATGTTCCAGCCGCCGTAGGG
>JANRLN010000206.1:0-5655 GCA_033762515.1 Planctomycetaceae bacterium | reverse complement strand
GTGATCGCCGCCGGCGGCGTCTTCACCGCCGAAGACGCCCTGCGGAAGTTCCGGCTGGGCGCATCACTGGTGCAGATCTACACGGCCCTGATCTACGAAGGCCCCGGCGTCGTCCGGCGCATCAACCGGGGACTGGTGGAGACGGGTTTCGGGGATGGGACCACTTCAGCCCCGTGCGCTGCGGCTGAGTTGCACGCGTCGCAGGCGACTCAGTTGTGACATGAACTGCGGGTAAGGACGGTTACGCAGCGACGCCGGGAACCAGTGAGGGCGGGCGAGCTTCTCGGTCGTCGGCGCGGGCTGGATGGGGAGCTTCAACCCTCCGAAGGGACGATAGCGTTCGACGTCGGTGGGGTGGACGTAGATCCGACGATTGGAGATCAGCTCGATCAACGTCTCACAGAACTCCTGGCTCATGCCGACCCAGAGGACCATTTGGGGATCGCTGCGCAGGGCGAGTCCCTGTTCTCCCTCGACTTCGGTGTAGGTGCTGAAGGCTTCCACGAGGGCGGGAATGGCGGTTTCCCCTTCGCTCCGAATGAACTCAACGATGGCGGCCTTAAGCTGACCGGCCTCGACCAGGGCCGCCCAGTTGGGTTTTTCCTGTTCTTCCTCTTCCAACACCAGCGGGCCGCTGCGCGTCTCTTCGTCGAGCATTTGTGCGGCCCGGTTGTCGGAGGTCGCCCGCCGGCAACGGTCTTGAGCCCACTGCCGGAGTTCGAAGATCTTCTCCTCCATCGTCCGCGACAACGGCACCAGCGATCGCCGGGTGCGGTCGAGGATTTCGTCGGAGAGCATCTGTCCGTGGCCGAAGGCGTCGATGATCGCGGTCGCGACGATTTGTTCGAGTTCCGCCCCCGAGAAGCCATCGGTCTTCTGGGCCAACTCGTCCAGCCGGAACCGCTCGGGTTTCCAGCCCTTGCGCGTCAGATGAATCTGGAGAATCTGTCGGCGCTCGTGGAAATTCGGCAGGTCGATGAAGAACAATTCGTCGAAACGTCCGCGCCGCAGCAATTCCGGCGGCAGGTTCTGGATCGAGTTCGCCGTGGCGATGACGAAGACCGGATGAGTCTGTTCCTGCATCCACATCAAAAACATGGCCAGGATGCGGGCCATCGTGGCGTCGGAGAACTTGTCTCCGTCCGCCCCGGCAAACCCCTTTTCGAGTTCATCCAGCCACAGGACCACGGGGGCGATGGATTCGAGCAGATGCAGGACGCTCCGCAGATTACGCTCGGAAGCCCCCTGCCCTTCTTCCATGAGTCGCGACAGATCCAGCCGCAAGAGCGGAAACGAGAGCATTCGGGCGGTGGCCCGGGCGGTGAGACTCTTGCCGCACCCCTGCACCCCCAGCAGCAGCGCCCCTTTGGGAAGCGGAATTCCCTGCTCTTTCGCCTCCGGGGTGTAGGCCATCGCCCGGCGCTTGAGCCAGCCCTTCAGTTCATCGAGACCGCCGACGTCGTCGGCACTCGCGCTGAGGTCGTGGAACTCCAGGAAGTCTGACGCCGCCGCCATGTTCCGCTTTTCCGCGATGAGCAAATCGATGACTTGATCATCGATCTCGGTCCGCCCGGCGATGGCGCGCTGCCACGCGCGACGGGCTTCGCGAAGCGTCAAACCCAGCACCGCCTTGATCAGCCGGTCTTCCTGCTCGGGTGTGATCTGCGAATTCTCCGCCAGCGGCGAGGCGAGAAGGTCATCGAGTTCGGCGCGCATGTCGTTGTAATCGGGCAGCGGCGGTGCAACGGCGACGGCTTCCTTCTCCAACTCCAGGGGGACTTTCCCAATGGGGTCCAGCAGGATGACGGCTTGTCGACGTTCCGCCATCGTTCCAACAAGGTCGCGCAGCTCGCGAATGGTCAACGGCTCAGTCAGCTCGGGTTGGAAATCCTTGAGCAGAAAGATGTGGTCTTCCGGAAAGCGGGCGATCGCCGAAAGGACGGTTCCATCCCCAGACGCTCCATCCGGAGGAGGCTGCCAGCCGGTGGTTCGGCTCCAGACGATCAGCCCCCGCTCCATCTCCAGCGAGAGTTCGGCCAGCAGGCGTTCCCAGCGATCCTCTTCGTGCGTCCGCAGAAAGAACAGCGAATATCCCGCGCTGATCCGCTCGCGCAGGTCCGTGAGGACCGTTTCCGTATTGATGGTGGGCATGCGCTGCTGGGTCCCTGTCTTGGCCCCTGGTCAGTGACCGGGGGCCGATGGCTTCACGAGACTTTGATTTCAACGATTCGGATCATGGCGTTGGCGAGCCTCCGCCCCCCCGTCACTGACGGGGAGCTAAGACGTGACGACGCCTTTCTTGAGGATGATGTTGGCATAGATTGCGGTCTCACCCGTCGCAATCACCGCGAACGCCGATTGGGCCAGCCGATAGAACTCGAAACGCTCCACCAACGTCAAGGGAATCGGGCGGGCCTCGTGCCGGGCCAGTTGATCCCGAAACTGAGTCCAGATGGGTGGTTCCGGGACGTCGGGATCCACCGGTTGCATCACCTTGACGGGATCACTCACGAACGTGTCGACGGGGACGAACGTCAAGACGGCGTCCAGGATCTCCGGCACACCGTGGCCATCGGTCCGGACCACTCGCCGCCCCATCGTTTCCGCCGGAAAGTTCCCGTCGGCGATCACGAGGTCATCCCCGTGCCCCATCCGCATCAGAACTTCCATCAGCTCCGGCGACATAATCGGCGGAATGCCTTTAAGCATCGACAATCAGTCCTTCGGGCCAGGTTCGGGGAATGAACGGGAGAGGCAGCCAAGATAGACCCGGACATCATACTCCAGGACGACTTCGCCCGCTTGTGCCGTTGCGTCGAACAATTGTTCGGCGGCGGCCGCCAGTGCGGGATACCCCGGATGATCGGGGCCGGGGGCGTACGAGGTGGACCGAAGCCGCCCCAGGAGTCCTGCTCGATCCAGCCGCTGCACGTTCTCCAGCCGGTGGGTCTGACAGGGACCGCCGAAGAAGGACTGCAATCCCGCCTCATCGATATTCTCGTGGCGGACCTTCGCGTAGTCGGTGCCATGGTCGAGCAGCAGTTGTTCGTAGCCGCGCAGGAACGGCGTGCCGTCCAGTCGCCGGGAGTTCCAGATCAGGGCCGCCCATCCCGGCGGGCGCAGTATCCGCTGGAATTCCGTCCGCGTCTTGGGGATGTCGAACCAGTGAAACGCCTGGGCCGCAATGACGAGGTCGACGCTTGCGGAGGGGAGCGACGTTGCTTCGGCCGTTCCGGAGAGGCTGTGAAACCGCGTCTGACCGGCAAACTGGGCTTCCGCCGCTGAACGCATGGCGTCGTTGGGTTCGACGCCGAAGACCTCGTAACCCGCATCGAGAAACAGCGCGCTGGAGATCCCGGTCCCGCTGCCGATATCGACGACGCAGGCCGGGGGACGGATTCCCGTCTGTTCAGCGATCAATGCGACCACGGCTGCAGGATAACTCGGGCGCCAGCGGACGTAGTCGTCGACGCGGCTGGTAAATCGCGTCGTTGCATCGGGTGTGGAGGCGGTCATCGAAGTCTGCCCCTCTCGGTCTGCGCGAGCCGACGGAAAACACGCGGGCGTGACGTTAGACCCATTTCCGCGCACCGGTTATGCTACCGGACACGCGTGTCGGAGTCGCTCGCTCCGTTTCCACCGCCCCGGATTCCTCTGGCAATTACGAACCCGCATGAAAATCCACGAATTCCAAGCCAAGCAGCTCTTCGCCAAAGCCGGCATCGCGGTTCCGAAGCACGTTGTCGCCAAGACGCCGGACGAAGCCGCCGCCGCCTTTACGCAATTGGGCGGTCCGCTGGCGGTCGTGAAGTCGCAAATTCATGCCGGCGGTCGCGGCAAGGGGCGATTCAAAGAGCAGCCGGATCAACCGGGGGTCGTGCTGGTCCGTTCCGCGGACGAAGCCAAAGCCCAGGCCGCAAAGATGCTGGGGAACACGCTGGTCACGATTCAGACCGGTCCCGAAGGGAAGCAGGTTCAGACGCTTCTCGTCGAGCAGGGATTGAACATCGCCCGCGAGCTGTATCTGGCCGTGGTCATCGACCGCGAAGTGGGCAAGCCGGTGCTGATGGCCTCCACCGAAGGGGGCATGGACATCGAAGAGGTCGCCGCTCATTCCCCGGAAAAGATCCTCCGCGAGCATTTCGACGCCGATGCGGGGTTGTTCCCGTTCCAGGCGCGGAAGTTGGCGTTCGCTCTCGGCCTGTCGGGAGATTCCGTCCGCCACGCCGAGAAATTCTTCCGCCAGGTCTGCAAGTTCTTCCTCGACAACGACTGCAGCATGACGGAGATCAATCCCCTGGTCGTCACCAAAGAGGGGGATCTGATTCCTCTCGACGCCAAGGTGACCTTCGACGACAACGCCTTGTTCCGCCACAAAGACCTCGTCGAGCTGCGCGATCTCAGTGAAGAACAACCGATGGAAGTCGCCGCCCAGAACGCGGGCCTGAGCTACGTGAAGCTCGACGGCAACCTCGGCTGCCTCGTCAACGGCGCCGGGCTCGCCATGAGCACGATGGACATCATCAAGCTCCACGGCGGCGAACCGGCGAACTTCCTCGACGTCGGCGGCGGCGCCAACGTCGACCAGGTGACCGAAGCCTTCCGCATCATCCTCGCCGACCCGAACGTCAAGGGGATCCTGGTCAACATCTTCGGCGGCATCATGAAGTGCGACACCATCGTAACGGCGCTGCTCGCCGCATACGACAACATCGGCATCAAAGTTCCGCTCGTGGTCCGGCTCGAAGGAACGAACGTCGACCTCGCCCGCAAGATGCTCGCCGACAGCGGGAAGAAGATTGTGACGGGGACCAATCTAACGGATGCGGCTCAGAAGGCGGTGGCGGCGATTTGATGGCCGCGATACCCGCCGCAGAATTGGGGCAGCGAACAAAGACGACGCGAGATGCTCCTGGACCATTTTCATCCGCCGCTGTCCGAACTGGGTTGGAAGGGATTCCATCACCAATGGGCCGCCGTACTGGCGGCGGACTTGAACGCCCGTTTGCCGGTGGGTTGGCGAGCGCAGGCTGATGTCGATTTTGGGATCGAAGTCGACGTGGGGGTGGTGGAATCCGACGACGCACCTTCGAAGCCGGACAGTTTGAAAGAGCCATCGGACTGGATGCCGCCCTCGGCCGTTCTTTCGATGCCGGGGCCATTCGACGCCGTAGAAGTCAAGATCATCAATCGGTCTTACAGCCCGAGCGTTGTGGGCGCGATTGAACTTGTCAGCCCGGCGAACAAAGACCGGCCGGATCATCGCCGGGCCTTTGTGTCGAAGTGCCACGCCATCCTCCATGAAGGGGCGGGGTTGATCGTAATGGATATCGTGACCGAACGGCGCAAGAACCTGCATTATGAGTTGCTGGATCGGCTGGGACGTCCGCAGGACGGGGCAGGTCCGCGTCTCTATACAGTGGCGTACGGCGTGTTCCGGAGCGACAAGCCGGACCATCACCGCGTCCATATCTGGGAAGAGCCGCTGGAACTCGGACGGCCGTTGCCGATTATGCCATTGTGCCTGCGAGTCGGACCCACGCTGCCGGTCGACTTCGAATCCACCTACCAGTTGGCGTGTCAGCAACTCAGGATCTCTGTCCCTCAAGCGATCCAATCCGCGTAATTCTCGACGCGCATCGCTGGACCGAAAAC
>JANRLN010000205.1:0-11613 GCA_033762515.1 Planctomycetaceae bacterium | reverse complement strand
GACATGTCAGATGCCACGTTTCTCGCATCTCGACCCAGTGAAGATGCGGCTTTGCTGCTGGAAGTCAGAAACGCAATCGCACGTTTTCTTGATGTACCGCACGTCAAAGTGCATCGGGACTTAAGACTGTTTGACGACCTTCACATCGACAAACTGAGCCCTGCATTTCACTTCTATGTCGTTGATTCCGTGTTGGCCACCCGAAAGGTGATTCCCCAGCGATTTGGTCTCTCTGTAACAGGTCTCAACTCAATTGATGATCTGAGCCAGGCGATCCTCGAACTTGAATACAGCGAGGATTTCTGAGGATTGAGACCTGAAATTGATAAATCGCAGACAAGCACGAAGGCATTGGTTGACGGAACGCTCAATACGTGGGCGGGTGCGGGGCCAATTTCACGAATTGAGCAGCTTCCGCAATTCGGCGATATGCACAGGGATCGCCGTGTGCGGGTCTTCGGCGGCTTCGTATTCCAGCGTCACGAAGCCGCGGTAGTGGGCCTCTTTGAGGATCTGCACCACGCGGGCGAGGTCGGCGGGTTCTTTTTTGCCGCCGGGGTACATTTCGACTTTGAGCTGCGAATTGATCGAGTATGGGGCGATCTTCGCCAGATCGGCGTAGGGGTCTTCGGTGCGGAAGTTGCCGCCGTCGAAGTTCACGCCGAACCAGGGAGACGGTTCCACCGCTTCGACGATCTTGAGGAGTTGCTCCGGAGTTGCCGTGATCCCGCCGTGATTCTCCAGCGCCAGGCAGACCCCCTTCGTCGCGGCGTATTGCAGCGATTCGTTGATCGCCGAGACGCAGCGTTCGCGGGCCTGGTCTTCCGTGTCCCCCTTGGCAGCCGTTCCCGCGAAGATGCGGATGACCGGCGCGCCGAGGATCGACGAGTAATCAATCCATTGCCGGGTCATTTCCAATTGCTTGGCGCGCTCGGCCGGATCGGTAACGCAGAAGTTGTTGCCGATCGCCGTCCCCGAGATGTCCAACCCCAACCGGAACGCCCGCTCCTTGAGGCTGAGGAGATACTCGGTAGTGATCTCTTTGGGAAAGTAGTAGGCCGTCAGTTCGCAGCCGTCAAGATTCTGCTCGGCACAGAAGTCGATGAACTGTTCCAGCGTGAACTTGGCGTCCGCGAGTTGCTCGGGAGTCCAGGCTTTCGTCAGAAATCGATTGAACGAATAGGCCGCGAGGCTGAGCTTGAAGTGATGCTTCCCGTTTCGCTGCGGCGGCGCCGCGGCCGACAACCCTCCCGACAGGGCTGCAGCGGACATCGCGGCCAGACTGCCTCGCAGCCAATCGCGGCGGGTGGATCGATCAGGCATGCCAGGGATCGTCATCGGTAGCCTTTCGGGGTGACAGCGCACGTCAGGCGGGACGAAGCATCTTCCAGTGTGAATGCGTCTCCCTCACATTCTGGCCGCAGGACCGCCATCTCTCAACCTTGTGGTCTGCGAAACGCACCCGGTCAATCTGCCGTCACAACCGGACTCTGTGTTGCCGAAACGCCACGAGGGCGGCGAAACCCGTTTTGACAACGGTCGCCCGCGCTGTTTAACGTAAACGGAGAATCGGCAAATCGCTGCGATTCGTTCCGTTCGGAAAGGTGACAGCATGCTGGCGACGGGGATTACCACATTGAGTTGCGGGATGACGGTGTGCATCGCCGTCTGGACGGGAGAATCCCAGGCTCAGCAGTTGGTCGTCGACCAGACCTACAAATTCGGGGGCTGGACCGTGACCGTGAGTCCGGCAACACAGCTCCCGGCACGCGTGGTTCAGACGCCCGCTAACGCATCGATGCAGATCGTGCCGGCCGGTTTTACCCAAGTTGAGGAAACGCCGGCCGCCGAAGCCGTGGTCGCTGCCGAGCCTGCCGCGGCGACGGCTGCCGATGACTTGCCGCCCACTCCAGCTGCGCCAACCGATTCAGAAACCGCGCCCTGCGCGGTGACGCCCGCGGAGGCACTGGGACGCGTGAACTTGTATCGCGAAGTCTACGATTCGATTCCCTTCAGCCGGGCGGAGTACGACGCCAATCCGTCGTATCGCCATGACGCCACGATGGAGTTCCTGTTCGGGCAGATGAGGCCGACCGAAATTCAGCGCGGAACCACCAAAGTCGAGGTCGAACTGAACTCTCCGCCGGTGGCATTCGATCCGCTGATCTACAACCGGTACGGCGTCCGGCGGCACTACTACCCGTTCTACCCCTTTTCCTCGACCTTCGGCCACGCATATCTCCCGCGCTGATGGCGTTCGGGGGCCGTTTCCCAGTCTGGAATCGTGACTTCCCGCCTAAGCCGCGAGCGAGATCTCTTCCGCGACGGCTTCAATTTGCGCCGGCGTCAGGCGGTCGAGATTGTCGGCATAGCCGACGAGCAGTGCGAAGTCGCAGACGCGATTGATCCGCCGGGGGAGTCCCCCTGAGAGTTCGTAGATCGCCGCGAGGGCGTCGTCATCGAAGATGGTGGCGGCGCCGCCGGCGGTCACGAGGCGGTGTCGCACATAAGCCGACGTCTCTTCCTGATCGAGCGGATTCAGTGTGGAGATGAACGCCAGCCGATCGAGCAAGGCCGCGTACCGTTTCACCTGCCCGATCAATTCCGGCTGCCCTGCAAGGATCACCGAAAATTCGATGTGATTCGCTTTCCGGTAGTTCAGCAGCAACTGCAGGGTCTGAAACACGCGACGATCCGCGATCAGATGGGCGTCGTCGATCAGAATCAGGGGATGGCGACCGGCCGCCGTAAGTTTCAGCAGCTGATTTTCCAGCCGTTGCAGGATGTGGTCGAGACCGTCGCTGGAAGCCGGAGGCGCCCCTTCGGCCGATTCCAGTTTCGCGACGAGGTATCCCAGCAATTCCGCCGGAGTCAGTTGCGGGAACAGGACGCTCACCACCGGTCCGCCGCTGGCCGGAAGTTGCTCGCAGAACGTCTCCAGAACACAGCTCTTGCCGCTGCCGGAGACTCCTGAGACCACGGCGATGCCTTGCCGCTGTTCGACCAGGTAGCGCAGCTTCAGAATCGCAGCTTCGTGCGAGCGTCCCGGATAGAAGAACTCCGCCGGCGCACACGAACGAAACGCCGGCCGATTCAAACACCAGTGCTGTTCGTACATCGCAGGGACCTCTCCGGAAAATCACGCGAGGCAGGACGATCACTAGCGGGAAGTCGCTGATCCAAACGTCGCAGGCAGCGGGCGGGCGGGAAACATCGGCAGGTCCAGGTCATCGGTGACCTCTTCAATCGTACCATCGAGCCACACCGGCTGGGTATGTGATTCCACGGCATCGACCGTTTCATAGGTCGCCCATCGAGGAACTTCCTGGGACTCGTCCGCGACGTCCAGCATTCCCGGAGGCGGCGGCAGGGCCGGCGATTCGTCCAGGAATTCCACGGCCGCAGCATCGGCAAATGCAGCCCCGGCCGGGGCTGTGATGTTCAGTGGAGATGCCTCGCCGAGGGCGATCTCGTCGTGCAAGTCGAATTCATCGGTGGTGGTCTGATCGTCGATGGGACGCCATTGCGAGATGGCGAAGCCGACCATGACCATCCCGGCGATCAAGATGGGGAACGCCGCCCAGAGCCAGCGGCCCGCTCCCCGGCTTGGGGCAGAGGGCGCGGGGGTCGGGGGAGAAGCGTCCGCAGTTGCGGGAGACTGAGGCATCCGTTGCCTTTTGAGACAGACCGGTGTCGGCAGGGCGCGGAACGCCCCATTGTCAGTATCGGTCTCGCCAGATCGGACCTTGAGGATTTTCCCGGTTACGCAGCTTTGGCGGACGTTACAGAGACGCCCATCACCACGCTCGCAAAACTCTCCGAGCCGCGCGAGGATCATTCCCAGACGTGCGGTCGTTGAGATTCAAATCTCCAAATCTCAGAGTCCAAATCTCAAGCCAGCTCCAATTTCCAAACTTCAAACCAGACTTCCAGTGTTTCCCGTTTGAGATTTGGTCCTTGGGATTTCCTTGAGGTTTGCTGCTTGAGATTTGGTGGTTTCTTTCCGCAAGACGGGAACCGGCCGAATGGGCGCGGCCCCGAAATCACGCGGCGCGGCGGATCGCCGGGGTGGCTTGTCCGAGTGCGGCGTCGCAGGCTTCGCGGATGGCCGAGACCACGCGTTCCTGATGCGCCACTGGGAGTTCCGGGTAGATCGGCAATGCCAGAATCTCTGCCGAGGCCGCTTCCGCCTCGGGGAACTGCCCCGGGCGATAACCGAGCGACTTGAAGCAGGTCTGCACGTGCAGCGGCTTGGGATAGTAAACCGCGCAGCCGACCTTCTTGTCTTTCAGCGACTGCATCACGGCGTCCCGTAGCCCGTGTCGGAAACGCACGCAGTACTGATTGAACACATGCCGGGTGTTGGGCAACATCTTGGGCATCTGCAACTGGCTGAGGCAGCCGTATTGACGGAAGAGTTCAGCATAATGCTTGGCGTTCTGCTGCCGGGCGACTGACCACTCGTCGAGATGCCGCAGTTTGACCCGCAGCACGGCCGCCTGCAGGGCGTCGAGGCGGCTGTTCATGCCCACATCAATGTGTTCGTAGCCGCCGATGTCGCCATGCACGCGCAGCCGGCGGAGTTTTTTGGCGAGTTCGGGATCGTCGGTGGTCATCATGCCGCCGTCGCCCGCGCCGCCGAGATTCTTCGTGGGAAAGAAGCTGAAGCAGCCGATGCTGCCGAGCACCCCGGCGCGACGACCCCGGTACTCGGCGCCGATCGCCTGACAGGCGTCTTCCACAATCGCCAGACCGTGCTGCGTCGCGATCCGCCACAGCGGTTCCATGTCGGCACATTGGCCGTACAGGTGGACCGGCATGATCGCCTTGGTCTTCGGCGTGATCGCATCTTCGATCTGTGCGGGATCGAGATTAAATGTGTCGGGTTCAATGTCGACGAAGACCGGGGTGGCGCCGGCACGCACAATCGAACTGGCGGTGGCGAAGAACGAGAACGGCGTGGTGATGACTTCGTCCCCCGCGCCGATCCCCAGCGCCTGGAGCGCGAGGATCAAGGCGTCGGTTCCCGAGTTGCAGCCGATGGCGAACCGCGCATCGCAGTAGGTCGCCAACTCGTTTTCCAGTTCCGTAACTTCGTCACCCAAGATGAACTTCTGCTCGGCAAACACGCGTTCGACGACGGGCATCACTTCGCCGGCGATCGATTGGAACTGGGCCGTCAGATCAATGAACGGAACGGGTTCATTCACGGCGGACAACATCGAGACGGATACGGTCATCAGGCGACTCCCTTCGCAACCGGCGATCCGTGATTTCTCGCCGGTTGTCATCCTGACAGAACCGCGGCGAAAAACCGTGTGTGAAAATGTCTGGCTCGGCGGAGCATCCGTTTGAACCAGAAGTGCTTTGCTGACAGCCTCTTGCGACGACCGATCGCAGGACCGCGCCGAGCGTGGATCCGACTCACGGGAACCGCAGGAGGGAATGGGGGAATCTAGGGGGCGATTCTCGATGTGTCAAGGTGAGGCGCAGCGCTGAGACCCCGTTTCCCCGATCCGATTGAGGCCGCATGTCGACTTCGGCAACTTCCGCCGCAGAAACGACTTTCGTCGCGAAAAGGCCTGCCTTCACAACGCGTGCGGCGTCCTGATCGCGAAACGGCGGGCGAAGTTGCCTGCGCTATTCGTCGAAGGTCGACTTCTTGCGCAACAGATGGTGATACTGCTGGGCAAACCGGTGGGACTCATCGCGCACATACTGCAGCAGCCGCAGCGCGAAGGAGTGTTTGCTCAGCACGCGCGGCTCCGAGACCCCCGGCAGGAAAATCTCTTCTTCGCGCTTTGCCAGCGACAGCGTAAACGGAGGTGTGATCTCCAGGTCGCGAAAGGCCTCCATCGCACTGCTGAGTTGTCCCTTGCCGCCGTCAATGAGGAGCAGGTCGGGGAATGCTTCCCCCTCCTGCTGCAGTCGTCGAAACCTCCGGCTGACGACCTCGCGCATCGACGCGAAATCATCGACGCCGTCCACCGAGCGGATCTTGAACCGTTTGTAACCGTGCTTGAAGGGGAGCCCGTCGATGAATTGCACCAGACTGGCGACGGTTTCGCCCCCTTGCAGATGGGCGATGTCCATGCCTTCGATCCGCCGCGGGGGGTTGGGCAAATCAAAGATCTTCTGCAAGCCCCTCACGCCCCGCTTGGGATCGATTTGAAAGACCTCGGGCTGAGCATCTTCCCGCAGATCCCCGCGCAAATTCAGGTTTTCCAGAGCCGAGATCTGATCACGCAAACGGGCGGCCTTTTCGAATTTGAGCTCCTTTGCCGCCGCCTGCATCTCCCCCTGCAATTCCTCGAATAACTTGGTCTTCTTCCCATCAAGGAACAGGATCAAGCGGCGAATATCGCGGCGGTAGTCTTCCTTGGTCACCCGCAGATTGCAGGGCGCCGTGCATTGCTGAATACTCGCCAGCAGGCAGGGACGGAACCAGCGCCACCGCTCTTCTTCCGGGCGGATGTCGAGCGAACAATTGCGGAACCGGAAAATCTTCTGCAGCACCGCAATCGCGCCGCGCAACTTGCGCGCGTTGGTGAACGGACCGTAGAGCTTCGTTCCCCGCGGACGCGGCTTACGCGTGAATTCGACTCGCGGAAAGGGTTCGCGAATGAAAATCTGCAGATAGGGAAACGTCTTGTCGTCTTTGAGTTCGCTGTTGAAACGAGGCTGAACATCCTTGATCAACCGAGCTTCCAGGAGCAGCGCGTCGACTTCGCTGTCGGTGCTGATGAAATCGATGTCGCGAATCTCGGGGACGAGATCACAAGTCCGGCGATCCAGGAGCGCCTGTTTCAGGAAATAGCTCCCCGCCCGGCTGCGAAGGTTGACGGCTTTCCCCACGTAGATCACCCGGCCGCGATCATCCTTCATCAGGTAGACGCCGGGAGTCGCGGGAAATGTCTTGACCTTTTCGCGGGGATGGATCGCATCGCCGGGAGGGGTCGAATCGGAGGCAGCTTCAGCCATGGGCGACCATGCCCTCAAGGACGCTCGGCCAATCGACAGGTGCGGGGCATCAGAACGCCGGCGCCTGGCCTCCGCCGCCAGCGGGGGGAGGAGCCACGGGAGCTTGAACCGGCCCCCCTTGCACCGGACCACCGGGGACGGGAACCCCGGGCTGCACCAGTTGCGCGTTCAAGGAAAACTGCTCGCGGCGCATTGCATACCGGATGGGGAACGACGGCCAAACGGTGTTGCTGATGCCCACCCCTTCGCTGATCTGATGATACGGTGCGTCGAAGGCATGCGGAGTGCCGACTGGTGCCCCTTTCAAAAACGCCACGTCCTGGCGACTGAAGGCATGCTCGGTGACGTACTGCGTGAATCCCAGCCACTGGCGATCCGGAGCCGCCATTCCCAGCAGATTCTGACGTTCGGCGGTGAAGCCGAGGAACTCCCGCGGCACCGGCGCGGTATGCAGCGCCGTGAGCAGGAAGGCCATCGTGACGTAACCGGCGGCCAGGCCGAAGCCCCAGCGGCCGATGTTCTCAAGCATGCCATGAACCTGGATATAGGTCGGCGCCATCCGCTCGCCGGCCAGGCGCAGCAGGAAGACCCCCAGTGCAAAGATGCCCACCAGGGCCACCATATCCATCTTGGTGTCGTAGGCGGGAAGATTGCTGCCGAGCAGGGTCGCCGCGGGCTCGAAAAAATTCATGGCCAGCAGGCCGGCGATGACCACGCTGACAAACGTCACCCCGGCGGACCAGGCCCCTTCGCTGGCGACGAACCAGGTCACACCGCCCAGAATCCCAAGGAGAATGATGTCAATCATGCGCCGATCACCCCAACAAGTCCCCGTGATTTCGTCCGAAGCTGATAGCTGCTCCCGGTCTCTTACTTCACGACGCGCAGCAACTCGTCGAGCGATGTGATGCCTTTGACCACGAGCCGCAAGCCCTCTTCCTTCATGTACAGCATGCCATTCTTGCGGGCTTCGGCCTTGATGGTGGTCATACTCTGTTTCTCGCGCAACAGATCGCGAATCCGGTCGGTGATAACCAGCAGTTCCACCACGCCGCACCGCCCCATATACCCCAGGCCGTTGCAGGTTGGGCAGGTGGCTTCGGTCTTGGTGGGGGGGCGATAGAATTTGTCCACTTTGTCGGCGGGCAACCCCGCCTTCTGCAATTCGTCGGCCGACGGCTTGTAAGCTTCCTTGCAGTCCTCGCACAGCTTTCGCACCAGCCGCTGACCGAGGATGCCGGAAATCGAATCGGCGAGCAGGTAAGGTTCTACACCAAGATCCATCAGCCGCGACATGGCGGTGATGGTGTCGTTGGCATGGACCGTCGAAAAGACCATGTGACCGGTGTTGGCCGCCTGGCAGGCGATCTTGGCGGTTTCTCCATCGCGAATTTCCCCGATCATGACCACATCGGGATCTTGACGGAGGATGCTGCGGAGCGAGTTGGCGAACGTCTGCCCGGCCTTGGTGTTGATCTCAATCTGCGTGACGTTCTCCATCTTGTATTCGACGGGGTCTTCGACGGTGATGATGTTGTTTTCGTAGGCGTCGATTTCGTGCAGCGCCGCGTACAACGTGGTCGACTTCCCGGCGCCCGTCGGACCGCAACTGAGGAACAGACCATGCGGCTGATGGGCGATCTGAACCAGTTGATCGAGCACCTGCTTCCGCAGCCCCAGATCGGCCAGTCGACGCGCCGAAGAGCCTTTGTCCAAAATACGGATACTCATCTTCTCGCCCGCCTGCAGACCCTGCGTGGCGACGCGGAAGTCGATCTCGCGGTTCTCCATCTCCGCCCGGAAACTGCCGTCCTGCGGTTTGCGGCGTTCGGTGATATCCATCGACGACAACACCTTGAAGATGTTGACAATCGCGTCGCCGGTCACGCGGTCGAATGGTTCGGCAGGATACATCACGCCGTCGATGCGCAGCCGAACCGCCATCTCGTCTTCTTTGGGTTCCAGATGCACGTCGGTCGATCGCCTCAGGATGGCGTCGTAAATCAGCTCCTTCGCAGCCATGTAGCCTTTGGAGTTCTCCACTTGTCGCGAACGGTCCACCTCACCCTTGCCCCCGCCGGACTTGCCGATCAGGCGGATTGGAGGGCCGCCGACATGGACCTTCGATTCCGACCCGCCGATGCGAATCCCCAATCGCGCCAGAACGCGATTCGCGACTGACTGCAGATGTCTCGGGGTCAGCACCTTGCCCGAATCTGGAACACGCTGATTCCGTTCGCTGACGTAGATGCCCATCGGCACCGCGTAACCCAGCGACATCGCCATGAACGCCATGAAAAAGCTGGGAGAACACAGCGCGAGGATGAAACCCGCAACGCCCGTCAGCAGGACGGCTCCGTTCCAGAACTCCTGCCGAACCTTGAGGCTGCCGGCGTCGTCGTTGATCCAGTTGGCGGTCCAGATCCACAGCGTGAACAGGGCCACGAGAAAAATGGTCTTGAACCAGCTCATATAAAAGCCCCCCAGATCGGGCCGAGGGGTCAAACTGCCGTCAGGAGAAAAGGTCGCGATTCCGCGAAAGAAGATGCGTCCGGGAATGGAAGGCAATTGCTGGATCGAACCGGCGATTGCCGGGGCGCCGGCGACGGGGCCGCCCATGGGAGCCGGATTTCCCCCGGCGACCGGCGCTCCAGGAGCGGGTCCGGCTTGAGCAAGCGGATCACCCGCCGGCGCCTGAGCACCCGCGCGCGCGATCATCGCGGCCCAACACACGACGGCGATCAGCGTCACGAGACTACGACGAACGGACATGCGTGGTCTCCTCAGATTTCCCAGCCTGCGGCTCACGCGGGGCGCGATCCGCATCCACAACCCTCATCCTATGCAATCGTTGCGGGAAAATCCTGCACGACGTTCCCGGCAGTGCCCGTGACGCCGAGCCAAACCGGGTTACGGTGCGACCCCCAGGACCCAGCACAACAGTCCCTTGGCGAGATGCATGCGATTCTCGGCCTGCTGGAATGCAATGCTTTGCGGCCCGTCGATGACGTCGTCGGTGACTTCCTGGCCCCGCTTCGCGGGCAGACAATGCATGAAGCGCGCCGTCTCGGGGGCGAGCCTCATCAGACCCGAATTGACCTGATAGGACGCAAACACGCGCCGCCGCTCCGCCGCCTCGGCCTCCTGCCCCATACTCGTCCAGACATCGGTGTAGATGATGGCGGCATCCTTGAGGGCTGACGCGAAATCGCAGGTTTGCGTCACCTGGGCGCCGGGAACCTTGGCATGCAATTCCGCCAGGAATCCATCCTCAAAACGATAGTCTTCCGGCGCGCAGATGGTGAGGGGCACTTCGAGGAGGGCGCAGGCCGCCGCCAGCGAGGTGGCGACGTTGTTGCCGTCTCCAACGAAGACGAATTTGCGGCCCTTGGTATCTCCGAAGACCTCGCGCATGGTGAACAGATCCGTCAGCGCCTGGCAGGGATGTCGGACATCGGAGAGCCCATTGATGATCGACGTCCCCGCACAGCGGATGAAGTCGTCGATGAGCTGTTGTGAAAACGTGCGCAGCACGATGACGTCGCTGTATCCGCCCAGCACACGGGCGATGTCGCAGACCGCTTCGCGTCCGCCGATGCCGGTCTCTTTGGCGTCGAGGAACAGGCTGCTCCCCCCCAACTGCATCATGGCCGCTTCAAAGCTGACGCGGGTGCGGAGCGAAGGCTTCTCGAAAACCTGCGTCAGCACGCGTCCCGACAGCAACTGCGGACGGTCTCCGCGCAACCAGCGATCCTTGAGCGATCGTGCATAGGCGAAGATCTGCTCAATGTCCGCGCAGGACAATTCCAGTAAAGCGTTGATGTGCCGCATCGTCTGTTTCCCCGAAGCCGGCGGGCGGCGGGCGGTCATCGGCTAACACAGCACCGCAGAACTGTTCGAGCTAACCCGTCACGCAGGACACGCAGGAAAGACCAGGATTTCGCTGCTGGAAATCTCGGTCTTCCGTTCGTGGCCTGCGGTCCCTGACCGGCCGCCTCGTGCAATTCAGCAAGCATCGACTCTGTGATTACGCCGTGACCCCCGCGGGCCGAACCCGCTTCGCGTCATCCCGTTATTCTTGGCAACGATTGAAATCGAAAGCCCAGGGATCACGATCCCTGGGCTTCATCCATGAACCCCCGGCGAACGCGAGACCGTCAGGCCTCCGCCGCCATCTCCCTTAAGACCTCGCAAATTACGCGACTCCCCTCGTCCACTTCGTCTGCCGTAATGTTAATCGGCGGCAGCAGCCGCACAACAGTGTCGTGGGTGGCGTTGACCAGGACGCCTCGTTCCATGCACTTGGCAACCGCAGGGATCGCCGAAATCGCCAGATCAATGCCGATCATCATTCCCCGCACGCGCAGCTCGCGAATGCACGGGAGTTCCTCCTTGAGCTTCGTGAAGTGCTGTTTGAAGCGGTCCGACATTCGCTGACAGTTCTGCAGCAACTGCTCGTCTTCAATCATCTGAATCGTGGCGATGCCCGCAGCCATCGCCAGCGGATTGCCGCCGAAGGTGCTGGCGTGCATCCCCGGACGCAGCGTCGGCGCCAACTCCGCTTTGCAGATCATGGCTCCGCAGGCGACGCCGGCCGCGAGGGCCTTGCCGAGCGTCATCACGTCCGGCTGA
>JANRLN010000204.1:0-2110 GCA_033762515.1 Planctomycetaceae bacterium | reverse complement strand
TTGTCAGTTTACGCCAGGGCTGGACAAGACTCGGCGGCGGTTTTTCTTTCAGGCGGTTACGGGGATTGTTCTGAGCACTTCGCTGCTGGTGTCCAAGTGGCTGCGATTCGTTCATGATCGCTGTCAGGATCGATTCTGGCGTCACAAGCGGCTGTTGAATCAGCTTCATCAGGGCAAGTGGGATGCCGCGTCGGTGCTAGCAAGTTATCAGCAGAAGTGGGGAGAGAAAGTGACGATCGACACACCGCTGGTGGTGGACTTGTCGGACCTGCCTCGGCCCCGCGCCCGCAAGCTAAAATACCTGGCACAGGTGCGCGACGGCAGCGAGGGCGAACTGGTCAGCGGCTATTGGTGTCTGGAGATTTACGCCCGCTTCAACAAGCACTGTGTCACGCCGCTGCTGCTACGGCCCTACAGCATCGAAGATCCGACGGTTTCCAGTGAAAATGCGAGAAGGCGCGCAATTCCTCAAGAGCGGACTGCACTTGGAACGCATCGGCCTTCGAAAGTACGAATCGTTCGAACGACCGCTGCTGCTGGCGACCTTGGCGATGGGGTTCCTGAGCTGGCTCACGCTTCTGCGCCCGACCCTCATCCATCACCTCTGCAAAGCCCGCGCCGGCACTCGTGAGATAAAATTCGCCTACTACCGCCTGCTCAAATGGCTGCAAGAGCAGATCAACACAGTAACATCAGCACGCTTCCCGCCTCGGGTATTTTGAAACGGGTAGTCGCGTCCAAATTCGGCTTGCGGGTCAAGAAGCAGAGTGTACACTATTGGTGAAGGTCAGGGGCGTGCGAGCGTCCCGCAGACCGGTCGGAGTGAGAGAGACAAGGAGACGGAGATGAAGATGAAGACACGGTTGCACGGCGTCGGTTTGTTGCTCGTCTGCGTGATGGCAGTCCTCCACGTCCCCGGGGTGGCGCACGCGGACTTTGTCACGTCGGTTCCGTCGTGGATCGGCCCGGAACGCGGCCTGGCTCAGGTCGGCGGGGGTCCCACGTTCGATCTGCCCGGCCCCGCCCAGGCGGCCGTCAACAGCTCCAACTCCAACATCAAGAACCTGGCCTACGAGCCGCTGCCGCTGCCGGGAGCCGGCCCGCTCTTCCACGATGTGATCCTCGACGGGCCGCTGGGTTTCGCGGTGGATGAGCCGGGCGTGATCGACAACTTCGCCACCGTGGGCGACTTCACCATCGGCGTGACCGACGTCTACGCTGGCTCGGCGGGCAACGTCGTCTTCTACGATGTGTTCATCAGCAGCTTCGACGTGCCGCTGTACAACACCACCACCGGTCTGTACACCGGCGTACGGATGCGGAAGAGGCCGGAACTTCTTTACCAAAGTTGGGACCGCATCCAGGTCGAGGCCATCGACGGCGGCCTGTTCCGCGTGGGCGGGTTCTTCGACATCTTCACCGAACTCAGTCTCGACGACGGCCAGACCTGGACGCCCGCCTCCGGGCCGCTGCGGATGGAACTGGTCCCCGAACCTGGCGCGGTCGCGCTGCTTGGCCTCGGCGGCCTGCTCGCCATTCGTCGGTGCCGTTGATCGAAGCCTTGCAAGTAAAGTCCCCCGGCCCTCGACACGCCCGGGGGCTTTCTCAATTGAGGGCTTGGCCGGGATCCGGCGATGGTGAGTTGTTGGGCACAGCGGTCTCCTCGCCCCGAAACGACGAGACGTCTCCCGCCTACATACGCCGTCGCTAGAGCCGCTGGGTCAGAACAGAAAAGGGGAACAGAAAAGGGGTCAGGAATCTTTCTTAAGGAACTTTCTTAACCAATTGCAATTCCCAGGCCCATCACACCGCCTTCCGCGGCCGGCCGCGCGGGCGCAGGGAAATGTTCAACTTCTCCGCCGTCGCATGTTGCCATACCTCTTCGCCCATCGGCACTCCGCGCGCGATCGCCTGTTTCATCGCGCGCTCCTCGGCGGCGGTGTGCGGCTGGTTCACGCACTCGATCCAATCCGCCGGCAGTGCGAGCAGGTCGTCACACAACAACGTTTTGCTCCAGTCCGGCGCGTCGGGCGTTTGTCGCAGCAGCCGCACCGCCAGGCTCGACCACGGCCACGCCTCGGCCCGCGTCACCAGCCGCGCCCGCAGCGGG
>JANRLN010000203.1:0-2751 GCA_033762515.1 Planctomycetaceae bacterium | reverse complement strand
CGCAGCGAGTAGTACCCCGCCCACATCAGCGGAGATCCGAGGCCGTGTTTGCGACGCGCGTGCACGCGCCGGTCGCGGGGTAACACCTGCGATTGGCGTCGACGCGTCACCAGCGGTCGTCAGGGCGGTCGACACGCGGCGTCGCCGGCATCCCGCCGGCGGCGGGGAGCGCATTCCCTGCGCTCCAGGAACGCGCGCCGACTTCGCAATCTGAGGGAGAGCCAAACCGGCCACGGCAAGGCTCGAGCGATTCGCCTTGCTCCAACGACGTCCGGCGGCCCGTGATCGAGTCACAGCCGCCAGACGTCCGAGCGAGGAAGACCGATGCAAGGTGGAAGTGAGAAGGCGAAAGCAGCAAGGATCAGCCCAAAGCTTTTCCTGACCACGGACTACTAACAACGGACCACTGACCGTCAACCGCGCTCCCGGTGCGCGCCCAACTCCGGGCGCTGTCGGAATCGACGCGGAACCTGGGAGCACCGACTAATGTCCTCCGATGGGCCGACGTTGCTCTTTGGGTTCGTCGCCGTTTTCGCCGGTGTCGGAGTCGTCCGGGTGGGCCTGGCGGATGAACTGCGGCAAGAGCGAGCCGACGACCATGCCGAAGATGGAACCGGCGAGGCCGTACAATTGGGCGGGAACGGCGTCCCAGAAGCCGACTGGCTCTTCGGGTAGCCAGAAATACTTTGTGCCGAGCCACGCGGCGACCGAGAAGACCAGCGAGAACAGCGCCCCTTGGGTGGAGGACTTGGACCAGTAAATTCCCAAAGCCAGGGGAGCGAAGGCGGTGACCAGCGTCACGCTGTAGCCCGCTTCCACCATCTCGTACATCGTGGCGTTGGAATTGATCGAAATCAGTGTGGCGATCGTCGCGACGAGCACCAGCACGGTCCGCAGCAGCCACAGCAATTGGCCGTCGCTGAAATGCTTCGTGAAGGGTTGAGTGACGTTTTCGATCAGCACGCTTGTGGGCGCCAGGAGAGTACCGCTGGCAGTGGAGAGGATCGCCGACAGGAGCGCCCCGAAGAAGAGAATCTGACACCAGATGGGGGTCGAATGCAGGATCAGGTCCGGAAGAATCCGCTGTACCAGTCGGGCATCTTCCTGCTCGAAGAGTTTGGAAAATTCGGGATCAATCACCACCGCCGAATAAGCGATGAACATGGGCACGAAGGCGAAGAAGAAATAAAACACGCCGCCGGCCATCGTGCCAATTACGGCGGTGCGTTCGTTCCGGGCGCTGGTGACGCGCTGGAAGACGTCCTGCTGCGGGATCGACCCCAGGGCCATCGTCAAGAACTCACCAATGAACGTCATCCAGGCGACCGTCGTCACGTGCGGAAACAGATTCAACTTGCCCGCTTCGCGCGCGTGTTCAATGACGTGTTCAAAGCCCCCGGCCCGTACCCCCAACAGACAGGCGACGAGTGTCAATCCGATCACGATCGCCGCGGTCTGGATCACGTCCGTGAGAGCGACCGACCACATCCCGCCGAAGAGCGTATAAACGGTCACCACGCAGGCGCCGATGATGATGGACTGGTCCAGCGAGATCCCGTCGAACAGGACGTGAATCGTCAAACCGAGCGCGGAAAGCTGGGCGCTGGTCCAACCGAGATACGAACTGGCGATCCCCAGCGAAGTGACGACTTCGACGGTTTTGCCGTAGCGCTTGTGATAAAAGTCGCCGACGGTGAGGAGGTTCATGCGATAGAACGTGCGGGCGAAGAACAGGGCCACCAGGATCAGGCAGACCGAGGCTCCGAAGGGGTCTCCCGAGACGAACCCCAAACCTTCGTGTGCGGCCTTGGACGAAACGGAAAGGACGGTCTCTGCACCGAACCACGTGGCGAACACGCAGGCGAAATTCATGTACAGCGGCAACGATCGGCCTGCGACCATGAAGTCTTTCGAGCCGTGCACCAAACGGGCGGCGTACAGCCCCACGGCGACGGTCGCCACCATGTACACGATCACGCTGGCTACAAGCATCGGCGGCTTCCTTGAACGAAACGTCTCGGTTTGAGCGCTAACGGAAAGCCGCCGAATCATAACAACTGCCCACCCTGAAAAAAATCGCTCTCGGCGGTCGCGGGCTGGGCGAATTTCGGGGATCAGCCGCCGTGCGCCGACCTCTCGTGGCGGGGGGAAGCGGCGCCGCACGAAACTCCAAGGAGGTGTGGAATTTGCTGGCTGCGAACCGTGCGTTGTGACACACTCTGGTTCGGGAATCGTGCTGGTTGACCCGGGAGCATGTGATGAACCCCGATCGGTCGGTCTTGTCTCCTGACTACCGTGACGCAGCGCGAGTGGCCCTGGCGCTGCAACTGCCGCTCACCCTGGTGTGTATCCTGATCCTCGACTTCGGCCGGACGGCAAAGATCTGCGGCGCGGCGATGCTGGCCTTCTGGATCATGGCGGCAGCGCTTGCGGCCCGCCGCCCCTGGTCTCCGACCCGCAGCGACCTGCTCTTCTGGCGCTGGGGATTCCCCGGCTGTCTTGCCGTGGCGTTGCTGGCGGCGGAGATGGTCCGCGGATTCTGACGAATTCGGACGGGGGCGGGCATCGCGTCGCCGTTGCGGGGCGGCGCGGGAATGTGATCCAATATTCGTCAGGCCGCGTCGCGGCTGCTGACTCGCTCCTTCGATGCGTCAACTCTGGAGACCGAATATGCCCGCTTGGAAATCTCTGGTCCTGTTGGCCGCGGCGCTGGCCGCGCCGCTGGCAACCCCTGCCGCCGAGGACGGCTTC
>JANRLN010000202.1:0-7296 GCA_033762515.1 Planctomycetaceae bacterium | reverse complement strand
CGAGTCGACCAGTCAACCTGCCGCCATGACGAATCCCATTTTCGTCGACGTCGACGGCGGCGGCTTTGCGCCGAATCGGGACAAATTGGATGCCGATCTTCCGGTCAAGTTTGACGCCGGCGGTTGAGACGTGGGGTGTTTCTGCTGTAAGTCAAACCGGGGGAATGGTTTGTGGTGTTTTTTTGGCCAGGAAAGCCATTGATCGATTACGACCGGCGCCGCTTGCATCCATCGCTCTGTTAAAGGTGATTCTCGATTTAAGCTTCCGAAACCGAATCCTTGGCCTGACCACAGTCAGACTCTGTCGAGAATCCCTGCGGACCATTTCTTCCGGTCGAGGTGGGCGTTAGAGTCGTGATTCACGAACTTCTCGGCGATCGGTCCAGCGAATCGGCAGGACGCGTCGTAGGCGTGGTTGTGTTTCGGCGATGTCGCACCTCCGCGTGCGATCCCAGAAAATAGTGGACAAACCCAGACGATCCAACAGCAGGGGCTGCAGCGTGTTAGCTGGCTTTCGCGAACTTTGCACACTCATCGGCGATTCCGTCCTGGCGGCAAGTTGGTGGCCGGTCCATGCCGTCATTTTGCTTTTCCTGATCGCTCTCGCGATCTTCACGTACGGCTCGAAAGCCGGGGTGATTGCACAGGCGACCGCCAAGGAGGCGGTTCGGCAGCCGGTTTTCTTGCTGTCGCTGGCACTGGCGATTGTGATCCTCGTGATCAACACCTTCCTGCCGTTCTTCTCGCTCGGCGAAGACGTGAAGATGCTGAAGGATTGCGGGCTGGCGACGATTCTGATCACGGGTTTGCTGATCGCCGTCTGGACGGCGAGCACGAGCGTATCGGAGGAAATCGAAGGCAAGACCGCGATGACGCTGCTGTCGAAGCCGATCAATCGCCGCCAGTTCGTGCTGGGAAAATACATCGGAATTCTGCAGGGGATCATGTGGTACATGCTCCCGGTGACCCTCGTCTTCATGGGCCTGATCTTCTACAAGGTGGGTTACGACGCTCGGGAAAGCAGCCTTGATCCCCCGACTGTGGCGGAGCGATTCGCCGTCACGGTGCAGATTCTGCCCGGACTGCTGTTGATGTTCATGGAGATCGCCATCCTGTGCGCCGTGTCGGTGGCGATTTCCACTCGGCTGCCGATGATCGTCAATCTGACCACGATGCTGGCCATTTTCGTGGTTGGTCATCTCACCCCTGTGCTGGTGCTGACCGGCGGTCTGCAGATTGAATTCGTGGAGTTTATGGCGCGATTGATCGCCACGGTTCTGCCGTCGCTGGATCTGTTCAACACCAACGCCGCCGTGGCGACGGGAACGATGGTGCCGCCGCAGTACCTGGGGATGACGGCCATTTACTGCGTCTGCTACTGCACGGCGGCAATGTTGCTCGGATTCATTCTGTTCGAGGACCGCGACTTGGCGTAGGATGTGAGGCAGTGCTGCGCGGCAAACCGCCTGTCCAGGATTTCTCACCGCCGCAGCGAAGCATAACGGGCACGGAGGCAAGGCCGTCGGGTGACGGTGACGAGGGGGATCTCCGTGGCTGCTGCCTCAATTGACGCCTTCAACAGGACTTTTCCTCGCCGAGAGTGGTACGCCCGACTGGGGCGCCTGACGTTGCTGTGGGCGCTGTTGAACGGGTTCCTGACCTGTCTTCTGCTGCTGGAAGGCGGGTTGGTGATTGGTCTGCTCGTCGACCGCGGCGTCCTGGTCGCGGTGCTTAATGAGTCCGGAATCGGCGAGTTCGAGCGCGTCACGGGACTCCAGATCGCCGCCGCCGTTGAGGACGCCCCGACACCCGTTGCGGATCCAGGGCCCGCCCCGCCGGAATCGACGACCCCCTCCGCAGAGGAAGTAACGCCGCCCCCCGCAACACCGCTTCCTGACGACGCGGCGCCCGCCGGCGCGGATTCGACTTCAGCCGACGAAGACGAAGAAGACGGATCGGCGGACGACGGCGCCGAGGCCGCCGCGCCCCTGAAGACGTCTCCCGACGATTTTCTGGCACCCGCACCCGCGCAGCTCGACATTCCCGCGGCTGAGACCGAGCGTGTCTTTGTGCAGCGGTACGAGGATCACGGAATCTTGCCCAGCGTCTGGCGTGCGCGCGATTCTTGGTGGGGCGGCCTTCTCTCACTGGCGTACCGCAAGGTTCCCTCGCTCCAGGAGAATGTCGGGGCGCTCATGACCCTGCTGGCCGTTTTTGCGGTGACCTGGCTGGCCCGAGTCTGGTGTCTGGCGCAGCTTCGCAGCACCTGCCGGGGCGTCGCCCTGGATGTCTCGACGCGATTACGCCGACAATTGCATCGACAGTCGATGCGGCTGGCCACCGAAGATGTCGACGGCGGGGGACTGGTTGAAGCCGTGCAGCTGTTCCGCCAAGACGTCGATCGACTGCGTCAGGGCCTGTTCGAATGGCTCTTGCGCGCCGCCCGCTATCCATGGGAATTGCTGTTTCTGATCCTGGCCGCGTTCAGCGTGGAAGCCCTCCTGGCGACCCAATGGGTGTTGCTGTCGATGCTCGGCGCCTACCTGATCGTTCGCAGCCAGCAACAGGCGGAGCGAACGCGGGCCCTGGCGGCGGACCGAGCTTCCAGGGAACTTGGATCACTGGCCGACTCCATGCGGGCCGCCAAACTGATTCGCGGGTATGGAATGGATGTCGCCGAACAGAATGAGTTCCAGGTTCGACTGAAGAAATACCTGGAAGCCGTCGCGGTGCAGAACCGCGTCCAGGATGACCCGCTCTGGTTGCGGCTGATGGTCAGCGTCGCCTGCATTCTTCTCGCCTCGTTTCTGTTCTTCGTGCTGGGGACGAAGGTGCTGGGAGGGGAAGTGAGCGCTCCCGGAGCGGCGGTCTTCCTGGCGGCGTTCACCGCAGGTGTGATCGCGATCCGTGAATTGCGCCGCTTGCCTGAGTTTCAGCGGGAAGTCACCCTCACGGCGGACAAGGTGTGGCGTTATCTGGATCAACTCCCGACCGTCAGCCAGGCGGTCGGAGCTCGATTTGTGCAACCGCTCGCCAAGTCTCTGCATATCGTCGATGCCAGTTACAAGCTCTCCTCAGGCAAGCCGCTTCTCGATCGCGTGGATCTGAAATTGACTGCGGGTCGCACCTATGCGGTGGTCAGCCTCGATCCGCTCGAGGCGCGAGCGTTCACCTACCTGTTGCCGCGATTCATTGAACCGCAGTCGGGGCGGATACTGTTCGACGGTGAAGACATCGCGTGGGGAACGCTGGAATCCATTCGCGCTGAGACTCTATTCGTCACCGCCGGCGACCCACTTCTGGCGGGGACGGTGCTCGACAACATCCGCGCCGGCCAGCGAGAGATTACGCTCACGCAGGCGACCGAAGCAGCCAAGGAAGCCCGCGCGCACAATTTCCTGTCGCGACTGCCTCAGGGATACGAGACGGTTCTCGAGGGCCAGGAATCGCTGCTGGACCCGGGCCAACGGCTGCGGCTGTCCCTGGCCCGGGCGCTTCTGCGGAAGCCCTCGGTGCTGATCATCGAAGAGCCGTCTTCAGGTCTGGACGAAGACACCAAGCAACTCCTCGACGACACCTACGACCGGATCTGTCCAGGTCGAACCGTATTCTTCCTGCCCAGCCGCCTGTCGACCTTGCGCCGCGCCGACGACATCCTCATGCTGAAGAGCGGCCGCATCGAAGCGATGGGTTCGCATTCCGTCCTGGTGAAGGAATCGCCGCTGTACCGACATTGGGAATACCTGCACTTCAACGAATTTCGCCATGACGACGCCTGACCGGCAGGCGGATCCGACGGCGCCGTTGATCTTCCGCCACGGCTACCACAGGGGTTGATGCCCCAGCTGTCGGCGGAGCAAACCGATCTGGCCCGCGTGCACCAGCTCATGGTTGGCGCACCATTCGAGGGCTTCCAGTTTCGTTCGGACGATGGGATGCGGCTTAAGCACCGGAGCCGCTAGCGACTCTTCACTCCAGTTCGCCGATTCCGTCAGCATTCTCGCATGGACTCGGTCGAAGATCTCACGGATCACCTCCGCGCTGAAGGGGATGTCCGTTGATGGAACCGACTCGCGGGCGAAGGTCTGGAGGAAGGCGTCGCTGATCAGCGTTTCGTCGTCGCTGGTCCGCCCGCGAATGCGATCGAGGGTTAATCGGTACTCGGCCATCGCCAGATGGCCCACCTGCCAGGCGATATGACTCACCCCCGATGCGGGGATGCGCAGCCAGTCGGACGTCGGCGTCTGATCGAGGAATCGCAGCGTGTAGTCGCGTGCCACCTGCATCCGCTCTCGCGCGAGCTGCAATCGATTCATCATCCCTCTCCCAACCGTTGATGTTCCCGAACGCCGGCCACCGAGGTCGTTTGGGACTCAGGCCGTCTCGTACGCTGAAGTCAACGCGGCGCGGCCAATTTTTCCGGCGGACGGCGTTGCAGTCCGCCGTTCAAACTCTGAAGATACGTTTCTCCAGCGATAGACACCATCTTCGGCCACGGGTTCGGGATCCGGCCGCCACCGAGGACCTGCTGATGCGCGACTTTGAATACGAAGCTCCGACAACGCTCGCCGCGGCGGTGCAGTTGCTGACGAAGTACAACGGGCGCTCGCGTCCCCTGGCGGGGGGAACTGATTTGATCGACCACGTTCGCACCGGGAGGCTGGCCCCGGATGTGATCGTCGACATCAAGAAGATTCCCGAACTCAATATTCTCGAAGCCGGTGCTGCCGGGTTGCGATTGGGGGCGGCGGTCGACTGCTCGACGATCAGGGCCCACGCTGCGGTTCGTGAGCAGTACACCGCCCTCGCCGACAGTTGTCAGATCATCGGCGGCGTGCAGATTCAAAATCGGGCCAGCATCGGCGGCAACCTGTGCAATTCAGGACCTGCCGCCGACTCGACGCCCAGCGTGATTGCCCTGGGAGGCGTCTGCGTGATTGCCAGCGCGCTGGGAACTCGCGAAGTGCCCGCGGAGGCTTTCTGCACGGGTCCCGGCAAGAACGTGCTGCATCCCGGGGAACTGCTGGTGGAGATCCGCTTTCCCGCGCCGGCAGCGAACAGCGGCTCCCATTATCGTCGGTTCATTCCCCGCAACGAGATGGACATCGCCGTCGTCGGAGTTGGAGCGAGCGTGACGCTGGACGCCTCCAAAGACACGATCATCGCGGCGCGTGTGTCTTTAGGCGCCGTCGGCCCCACTCCGCTGCTGGCGGTGGATGCGGCGGCAGCCCTCATCGGCAAGTCCCCGACGGACGATGTCTTGAAAACCGCGGGCGCCGCGGCGCGCGAGATCGCGACGCCGATTGACGACATGCGCGGCACGAAAGAGTACCGGTTGCATCTGGTCGGCGTCCTCGTGGAGCGCACGCTCCGCGGGGCGGTTGCCCGCGCTCGCGGCGAAACCCTGGACTATCGACCCGGACATTGATCGTTCCCGCCGCGTCAGCGGCCCGCTTGCGACGCGTTCCCTTCCAGCCTTCTCTCGCCCACGCACTAGGCAGTCCAACATGGCGAAAAAGCGAGTTGTTTCCACCACTCTGAACGGAGAGGCCGTCGAGTTTCTGTGCGAACCGCGGCAGACGCTCCTGGAAGCCCTGCGCGACGTTCTGCAGCTCACCGGCACCAAGGAAGGCTGCACGAACGGCAATTGCGGGTCGTGCACGGTGCTGATGAACGGCAAGCCGGTCACCAGTTGCCTGGTCCTCGCGGTGGAAGCCGACGGCGCCGAAGTCGGGACCATCGAAGGCGTCGCCCGCGGGTCTGCGCTCGATGAGGTGCAGCAGGCTTTCCTGGAAGGGGCGGCGCTGCAATGCGGCATCTGCACTCCAGGATTCATCATGCAGACCGAGGCGCTGCTTGCCGAAAACCCGAATCCCACGGAAGAGCAGGTCCGCTTTCACCTTGCTGGGAATCTCTGCCGGTGCACTGGCTACGACAAGATTGTGCGCGCAGTGATGTGCGCGGCGGAACGCCGAAGTGCAGCGGGAGGTAGTCAGTAGTCAGTGAGTAGGGTGGGCTGTGCCCACCGGCGATGACGTTGGACGAACCGATTGAGAATTCGCGGTGGGTGCAGCCCACCCTACCAAACAGGGACGCGACATGACCGCCACCGACAAGCCCAAGTACAAAGTCATCGGGACGCGACCGATTCGTCATGACGGCGTGGACAAGGTCACCGGACGGGCCAAGTACGGGGCCGATGTCCGCCTCTCCGGCATGCTCTGGGGAGCGGTCCTCCGCAGCCCGCATGCCCACGCCAAGATCCGCGGCGTTGACACCTCGAAGGCCAAGGCCCTGCCCGGCGTGCGCGCCGTCGTCACCTCCGCCGACTTCCCCGATCAGGGCGACCGCATGGTCGAACTCGGCGAGGGCGCAGTCAACATGAAACACCTGTCGGCGAATGTGCTCGCGCACGGCAAGGCGCTCTACCGTGGGCATGCGATTGCAGCGGTGGCCGCCGATTCGATCCATATCGCACAGGAAGCACTGCAGCTCATTGCGGTTGACTATGAAGTTCTGCCGCCGGTGCTGGACGTCATTCAGGCGATGCAGTCCTCGTCGCCGGTTCTGAATGACGATGTGCGGACCAGGAATTTCGTCTCTGGATGTCCGGGCAGCGCCGATCAGCCGACCAACGTGGCGAGCCGCATTCTCTTTGAAAAGGGGGACCTTTCTTCAGGCTTCGCCCAGGCCGATGTTGTCGTTGAACGGGAGTTCCGTACGGCGACAGTCCACCAGGGTTACATCGAACCGCACAACGCCACAGCGCTCTACAACGCCGACGGCAAAGTGACCGTCTGGATGAGCACTCAGGGCTCTTTCACGGCCCGTCAACAAACCGCCGAATTGCTGCGGATTCCCGTCTCTGACGTCAAGGTCGTGCCGATGGAAATCGGCGGCGGCTTCGGCGGGAAAATCTCGGTCTATCTGCCCCCCGTGGCAGCTAAGTTGTCGCAGATGTCCGGTCGTCCGGTTCAGTTAGTGATGGATCGAACCGCCGTCCTCGAAGCCACCGGGCCGACGCCGGCTTCGTACATCCGTGTGAAAGTCGGGGCCACCAAGGAAGGCAAAATCGTCGCCGGTGATGCATACCTGGCCTATGAAGCGGGGGCCTATCCCGGTTCCCCCATCGGCCCCGGATGTATGTGCATCTTTTCGTGTTACGACTTCCCCAACGCTCGGGTCGAAGGCTACGACGTTTGCACCAACAAGCCGCGAACGAACGCCTACCGAGCCCCCGGATCGACCAACGCAGCCTTTGCCATCGAAACCGTCATCGATGAGGTCGCCCAGAAC
>JANRLN010000201.1:0-5476 GCA_033762515.1 Planctomycetaceae bacterium | reverse complement strand
TCGAGCCGGTTCCGATGTCGGACCCCGTGCCGAGGGCCAAGGAAGCTCCCCTACCTCCGAGAGACGCCAAAACTCCGGTGCTCCGTTCCACGTCTGGCATGTTCCGTCCGGTACCGGGCGCAGCGCGAGCTTGGCAAGCGGTGTCTCAGACAACGCTGCGATAGATTTCCGGCTGCGACAAGCGCGCTGGGAATCACTCCAGCGCCGACTTGGGCGCATTCCGGATCGGGAGTTCCAGGACGCGATAACCTGTGACCTGGAATCCCAGGCGGGCGTAGGTCTCTTGTGCCGCGGTGTTGTGCTCTTCCACGTACAACCGCAGGCCGACGCCGTCGGGGCGAGCCGTCACGTAATCGACGGCGTGCGCCAGCAGCTGGCGAAACGCTCCCTGTTGCCGGTGTAATGCCGCAACATAGACGCTCTGCACCCAGAAAAACCAGCCGCTTCGCCAGTCGCTCCATTCGCGGGTGAGCATCAATTGCCCTGCGATCTCTGACTCTGCGACCGCAACGAAGTACAAGGCTTCCACGTCTCCCTCGAGCACACGCCGGACCCCATCGCGAACGCGCAGGGGATCGAGCTGGAGTCGCTCACTTTCCCATGCGAGACGGCGGTTGTAGTCGGCGATCGTTTCGAGGTCTGCCAGACCCGCACTTCGGATGTGAAATTTCCGGGGTTCAGGGGAGTTCTCGGTGTCCATCCAACGGCTTTCCTCGGCTGCGCCCGGGCAAATTCCGGACGGACAGGGGTCCTCTGCCGGACCAGAGATGAGGGACCAGCGCCCGGCGTCTGCGTGTGGTAGCGATTCTCACATCCTCGGAATTGTGAATTGTCATCCAGATTCACCAAACGGCACAAATCGCCGCACGAAAAATGGCGATATTGGGAAGGCGAGGATGCTTGCGAAGACTTTACAGCTTCGCTCTGGAACACCGATGCCTGGGACCGCGCTCAACCTGCGGACCGTGACTTTCTAATTTCTCAAGCTTTACACCAGCGGAGTGACGAACGTGTACACATCGGAGGGCATCAAGCTGCGCTCGATCGAGTCGCAACTTGCCGAACAGCAGAAGTTGACCTGGGGCCTCTTGGTCCTGGGGGTCGCGATTGGTTTCGTCGGGATGCATTTCATCGTCGCCCGACCTCTCACTCGCGAAATGGAACAGATGAAGCGGGATCTGGTGCAAGTCGAAAGCCGGATGCAGGAACTCACCGGCGCGACCGATCAGGCCTGGGAAGCCAACAGCCTGCTCTCCAGCCTGAAGGCGCAGCGGACCCAGTTGGAAGAGGCCCGCGGATCTCTCGAAGCGATCGCGCAGCTCCGCCAGGAGATCGTCAATGAAGGCCGGGCGATCGCCGCAGCCACGCAGACCCTGACGGAAATCGCCGATTTGCATCGCCAGATCATCGATCAGCGTGAGAACACCGAAACCGCCGCCATGACCTATGAGCAGATGGTGGCGCTCGAGAACCGCATCGTCGATCAACAGACGACCCACCAAGGGGCCATGGCGGCTGCGAATCAGCTCGTCGAACTGAAGACGCTGGCCCTCAACCAGGGGCGCGAACTCCCCCAGGCGATCGCCGCGATTCAGCAGAACGGCAAACTTCAGCAACAGATTCTGGCTCAACGGGACGCGACCGCTGCGGCAGCGGCGAATCTCGCCCAGGCCCAGGATGTGGCTCGCCAGTCCTCTGAGTTGATTGCCGGACTGAAATCCGAAGCCCCGGCGATTGATGCGGCGGCGACCGGGTTGAAGGGCCTCATCAGCCTGCGGGAAACGATTCAGAGCGGTGCGCAGTATGTGGAACTGGGACAGTCCATCGTGCAGCAGCTCCTCGACATGCAGCAGCAGATCACGGACCGCGCCTCGGGTGTTGAAGTCGCTCAAGGCCGGGTCAACCAGCTGATCGCTCTCAACGCCTCGGCCCGTGACGATGTGGTCGACCTGGAACTCGCTCAGCGGAATCTCGATTCGCTGCTGAAGGTGGAATCGACCCTCACCGCCCAGACCTCCGCGGTCGGCGACGCAATTCAGTCGCTGGAGCTCCTCACCGAGTTCCAGGAAGAGTTCGCCAGCCAGATTCAGCTCCTCGGCGACATGCGCCGCAGCCTCATCGAACTGGGCATGATGGAATCGTCCGTCACCAAGGCGGTCAAGATGCTCCAGCCGCTGCTCGAACTGGGGAACGTCCGCCGTCTGAGCGACGACGAACTCCGCAACGTCGCCAAGACCATCCTCGAACGTCGCGGTGCTCGGATCGCCGACAACGCCGAAGAGACTCCGAACGCGGGAGTCGGTACGACGGAATCGGGTAATTCCGTGCCGCAACCGCGCGACTAGTCTCCCGCGGACCGGCGTGTGAAACAGTGCAGAGGCCCAGGGATCATCATCCCTGGGCTTCTTTGTTGATGCGGCGCCGTCAATCCAGCGGAGGCTGACGATCGAAAAGATCGTACGCGGCGTCGAAGCTCAGAGGCTCCAGGAGGCGGGCGACGATTTTCCACAATCCGCCGTCGATGCTCGTGGAACGGACCACCGTTGCGAGCACGTCCCGCGTTTCAGCACCACCTGGGTAACACAGCCGGACGATGATCTCTTCGCCTGCCGCGAGCGGTTGGAGCAACACGATCGCCAGTCCGTTGCGGCTGAGGTCAATCAACTCGCCCGACACCCCCGCGTCGCGCAACAAGGCGTCGGCGAGTTCGCGGGTGGGAGCGACGACGTGCGGAAAACTGGCCACGGAAGCGTGTCCATGGGCTTCGCGCCGCGGAAAGCTCCGTCGATCCGAAGCATCGAACTCCGCAGGTGCCGCAGTCTCGCGCCCGGGATTCAAGACGTCTTCAGCCTCGGTTGTCGACCATGGCGGACCGACGATCGACTGCAGGCGGCGCAACGCATCACCGAAACGGTCTGCCTGCGCCGACGGGAGCCGGAGAACCTGGGCCGCTGGAGACGCTGCTGGAGCAGGGGGGCGCCCGGCAGCGGCCGAGTGCACGAGATCATTCCACTGGTCGACGTCGATCGGTCGAGATGGAAGCAGGTCCACCCCCGGCTGCAGATTCGGCGCTGTCATTCGATCCGACACAGGTTGCACAGCCGACATGATCGCGCTCGAAGTGATCGCGCGGGGTGCGCGCTCGTGTCCCAGGAGTGACTCCCAGGAAACCTAGGTCACGATTCCCCGTCCGGCAAATCGGCGACGGTTGGCTGGATGGACTTCGTCTGGATTCGGATCTGCTTTGCGCTACGTCCGGCGACCCGATATGATCCTTCCGAGGTTCCCATGACTGGACGTTCCTGCCATTGTTCACAGATGTCATCCATATTCAGTTTCACCTGCGCGCTGATCATGGGCGGGACGGTCGGGGCGGAGCTGCCTCCCGATCCGCCCCCGCAAATGGAAGCATTGGTCACCGCGGGGCAAGTCACGATCGAATACGTGAGCGATCCCGAATTCGTGGAACTGGACCGCGGCAACTGCGAGTTTCAGCTCGAGTTCGCGCGGACGTTTCAGTATCGCTTTCAGACGATCCGTCGCAGCCGCAAGCCGCTCGTCAGGATCACAATGACGTCGATTGATCCGACCGTCACCGTGTCCCACGCGATCCGAATGCCCGCCCCCTACGCCCGGCCGAAGCCCTGGGAAAGTCGACTTCTGCGACATGAGTTCGATCACGTCGCCGTCGGCTGCGATCCGCGGGCGAAGTTGCTCTTGAAATACTTGGTCCGTCAGCTCCCCCCGATCGAGCATCCGCTCCAGGTCGGTGAGACTGCCGATGCGGTCCTCTGCGAGAAGCTGATCAATCTGGAGTTGGACCGTCGGGAGGACGCCGTCACTGAAGTGATTCGCCGGAGCAACCAGTTACTTGACGCATTGAGCCGGCACGGCGAGATCAACATTCCTGAACGCGCCCAGTTCTTTGCCAAGCTCTACACCAAAGAGCATCTGGCCTCATTGGACTTTCCCTTCGTCGCCGAGGCGCTCAAGGTGTTTGAGACCGAAGCCTATATCGCGGCAGAGCGATTCCATCTCGAACAAGACCCGACCATCAAATAACGCTGCTGAACCAATTCACGGGCGAATCATCATGCGACACCTGCCGTTGACCGCCGCACAAGTGGCTGACTTTCACGCCGACGGATACATTCTGCTGCCCCACTTGCTCGACGCCGAGGAAATTGATTTGCTGCGAAAGATCGCTCATGCCGATCATGCCCTGCAGCGCGACGCCGGCAGCAGGGCGGATGGCGAAGGAGGAGCGGTCAAGCTCGTCGTCCGGAATGACCTCCCCGCAGACACCATGTACGGGGCGCTCGTCCGCAGCGCCCGCATCGTCGCTGCGTGCGAGCAGGTCCTCGGCGACGAGGTCTACCATTACCATCACAAAATGATCCTGAAAGAAGCCAGAATCGGCGGCGCGTGGGCCTGGCATCAGGACTACGGCTACTGGTACTCGAACGGCTGCCTCTGGCCCGACATGGCGAGTTGCATGATCGCCGTCGACAAAGCGACACGTGAAAACGGCTGTCTGCAGGTGGTCCGAGGTTCGCACAAGATTGGTCGCCTCGACCACGGCAAAGTGGGCGATCAAACAGGAGCCGATCCTGAACGCGTTCACGAAATCACGCAGCGACTCGAAACCATCCATGTGGAGCTCGACCCCGGTTCCGCCGTACTGTTCCACGGCAACACGCTGCATCGTTCCGATCAGAACAAGAGCGAACATCCCCGTTGGGCGTTCATCTGCTGCTACAACACAAAGCACAACGACCCCTACAAGGACTCCAAGCACCCGCGTTACAGCCCGCTGGACGTCTGGGACGACTCACAAGTCAAGATCGTAGGTCGTCAACAATGGGCAACGATGCGCTAAGAGAGACCCAAGCGAGCGGCGCGGCGTCAGCCCGCCGCGTTTCTGCAGCGCCGCCGTTCTGAAGACGGAGGTGCGAGGCTCCGGTCGAAGCGTCGCTGAATTCGACAACAGCCTACGTCGCGCTCCGCGACGAGACATGCTCAGGGCGCGCGGGGGTCTCATCCAACGACAGTCGACGCTGGGCGATGGCTGCGGAAGCAAATCCCAGCAGAGTCCCAGCGAGGCAGCCGCCGGAGATATTGTAAGCGTAAGTCATGAAATTGGGACCGGGGTCCGCCACGACGTAGCCGGATGTCAGAAGACCGACGCCATAGCCCATGAACCCATAAAACGAGACAGTCCTCCACCAGAGGCGGCTGCGTCGGCAGGGATAGAGGCCGCCCCATAACGTTCCGGCCCAGGCGAAGGGGCAAAAGAGTTCACCCACGCAGGCAACGGACTGCATCACGGTCGAGTGGGGAGAGCCAGTTGGATAGAAAACGTTCACATGCTGCTGGAATTGATAATCTCCCAAACCCGACAACAACACTCCGATGACGCCGCCGAAGAAGCACCAAAGGAACAAGTCGACGATGCGGGGAGGCTGGTCGTCCATCG
>JANRLN010000200.1:0-22472 GCA_033762515.1 Planctomycetaceae bacterium | reverse complement strand
CTGGGGTAAGCCTTCCGAGTCGTCGCGTCCATGCGTCGTTCCTTCCAGGTTCGAGGAACACCCAATGTCGCTCAATCACTGAACTTACCGCAATATCACTTTTCGGATAGACTCTAAGCTCAAATCCAGAAACGTTTCCAGTTTCGTCGCCCCCTTGAGAGGAACAAACGGATTCGAAGAGTCGATGCCCTCGTCCTGCAGTGCCGTTTCATCAATCATCACTGTCAATCGAAATCGCTGCCGCAGGTATTCCGCGAGATCCCGGATCGTCGTTTCGCCGACATCGAACGTGAACCGCGTCTGCAGCAGCCGCTCGACGCGGTCTGTGGGCGTGAACCGATTCAGATACGGATCGGCGGCGCTCAGAGAACCAGCGCCGCTGATGAGAATCGTCGCCAAGATGAGACAGCCTCTGGTCATGGCCAGGCGCTCCGCGGTAGGATCGAGCAAATCGTGACGAGAATTATCAACACCAGACGGGCTTCGGGCAATTGGATCTGACGACACACTCAGAATTTCCTCCTGAGCCAGGGATCGCCATGCATCGGCTGCATCGTTGGGGTTTCGCTGTCGGCTGGACGCTGTTGGTTTGCGTAGCAACGTCCGCCTCGGCGCAGGACGCACCAGCGACGCTGCCGCTGAAACGCGTCGTACTCCTGAACTCGGGTCTGGCCTTCTTTGAACACTCCGGCGAAGTCGAGGGCCGACAGATCATCGGGTTGACCGTCCCCAGCGACGGCATCAACGACCTCCTCAAAAGTCTCGTCGTGCAGGACATCTCCGGCGGCAAAGTGAGCGCCATCCAATCCGACTCCCCGGAACCGGCGTCGGAAGCGCTGCGGGCGCTCAAAATCGACCTCTCGAACAATCCCACGCTCGGCATGCTGCTGCATCAACTGCGCGGCCAGCGGGTGGAACTGAAACACACCGACGGCGCCCGTGCCTTCCGCGGCAGAATCGTCGGCGTCGAACGGCGGGCGATCGCCGGGACCGGCGTGACGCTGCGCGATGAAGACTTCGTCCTCGTGCGTGTTGACGAGGAATTGTTCACCGTCAAGATTTCCGAGATCGCCTCGACCCGCTTCGAAGACCCGGCGGTCGATGGGGACTTTCAAAAGGCCCTGGAACTGCTGGCGGAAGACCGTTCCGACCGCTCGAAGCAGGTGCGTCTAGTGTTCGATGGAGCTGGCAAGCGGACGGTGCGCTTCGGATACGTGCAGCCAGCCCCCGTCTGGAAGATGAGCTACCGGCTGGTCCTCAGCGACGAGAAGCCCCCGTTTCTGCAGGGCTGGGCCATCATCGAAAACACAACGGAACAGGACTGGAACCATGTGGAACTGGCCTTAATGGGGGGCCGTCCGGTCACCTTCCAGATGGACCTTTTCTCGCCCCTCTTTACGAGCCGGCCGATGGTGGAGACCGACGCCTCGCTCCCAGTCCGGCCGCGGATTTACGCGCAGGACCTCCGTTCGCACGATGATCCGTTTCTGGTCGAATCCCGCCGCAAGGCCGTCGTTGTGGGAGAGAGGGCGCGCGGAGAGTTCGGTAGCGGAGGAAGCGGCGGTCTCGGAGGAGGGGGTGGTGGCTTTTTCGGTGGCAGCAATGGCTTCATGGGAATGGGTGGCCGAACTTCTGAGCCGAAAGGAAAGAGTGAAGCACAAGGGGAGGATGTCAGTGCAGGCGTCGAGACCGCGGCACAAACCGAAGACGCCGGCGAGGCGTTCCGTTTCACGTTGAAGGATCCGATCTCCCTGCCCAAGCACAAGTCGTCGCTGTTTCCGATCGTGAATCAAGAAATCGGGGGCGAGCGGGTGGCCATTTACAGTCCGGGCCAACACCCGGAGCATCCGCTGGCGGGACTGAAGCTCAAGAACACCACCGAGATTCATCTGCAGCCGGGTCCGATCACCGTCTTCGACGCCGGCGATTACGCGGGCGACGCCCGCATCGCCGACATCAGCCCGGCCGCCGAACGGCTGCTGAGTTACGCATTGGCGCTCGACATCGAAATCGCGACGAAATCGCTCCCCAGCAAGAAGCAGACGACCCGACTGAGCATCAAGTCAGGCGGGCTGATCCTGCATCAGATCGAATCGCGCGAGCAACATTACACCATTAAGAATTTGGGCCCGCACGAGTATGCGATCCTCATCGAACGACCGCTCGACAAGGATTGGCCGGAAGTGACGCCAAAGCCGAGCGAGACGACCCGCAGCCAGCACCGTTTTAACGTGAAAGCCCCGGCAGGCAAGACGACGGAGCTGGTCGTCACGGAACGGCGACCGGCGACAGAGACGCAGATATTGAAGGGCTTGGAGAGTGCGCGGCTGGCGATATTGATTCAGGAATCGGCGGAGCAGTCTCCAGCCATTGCCCAAGCCTTGACCCAAGTGATTGACCTGCGAACCGAACTGAGCAAGGCGGCTGATTCGCGCCGACTGGTCGAAAAATCGCTGGGGGACTACACCACCGAACAAACCCGCATTCGCGACAATCTGAAAGCGGTGGGGACCGATGACAAGCTCCGGCCAATCTATCTGAAGAAGTTGGGCGAAGCGGAAGCGGCCATCGAGAAACTGGTCAAAGATCTCGCCGCCGCCCGCGAACTCGAGTCCGCTGCCGAGAAGCTGCTGGAGGACAAACTGGCAAACATGGTCGTGGAGTAGACTGAAGCCGAGAAGCTGCAAATCTCAACCGGTAAATTCCCAACAAAGACCAAAGTCCAAATTTCGACCGGAGCCTTGCAGTGTTCTTGGTTGAGGTTCGCGCTGGGGATGTTCTTGGAATTCTGGAATTGAGATTCGGGCGTCGAAAACTGGCGTTCCGGACGTCACGTTCCCCGCGCCTTACTTCGGCGTTGCCGCACTTTGCCCGCGATCCGCTGCAGCACCATGTTGGCCCGGCGTTCGCCGTCGGTGCTCCCTTTGTTGAGGGCTGTCTGGGCCGCCGTCAGCACGTTCTTGGCGGTCTTGTGATGCATTTCGAAATCGATGACGGCCTGAGGCAGACCCGGAAACGGAATCCGCGGCTGGACGAAGTTCTTGATCAGGTCTTCGAAGCGATGCCGCTGTCCGGCGCCGCTGAGCGTGCCGACGTCGATTTCCTTGATCGACCGCGACAGCCCCCCCATGCAGTCCCGCAACCAGCGCCGGGTGTCCTGCCATTCCTTCTTGTCGAGCGTATCCGCCGCCAGGGCCTCCTCGGTGTTGAGGTCGCGATTCAGTGATGCCAGCTTCCCCACGGCCTGCTCCAACTGCATCCGTGCGCGGCGGACATCTGACTCGATCTGCAAGACGGCGGTCCAATAGTATTCGATCTGCTCGAACATCGGAGTGGGATCGACGCCTGCGGGCAGCACGCCGCTGGCTATCGAGGCGGCCGGCATGACGGATCCGACGACCGGCGACGCGACCGCTGCCGGCACGGGATGCGTCCACAGGACCACCAGGGGATCGATCCCGGCCGGCGGAGTGGGGATCGGCATGTCGAGCAACGGTTCGGTGCGTTCGTCGACCACATACGGCTGGCCGTACACCATCCAGGAATGGAGCCAATCGATCCCGGTGGCCTCGGCAAGCTGACGAACCGTGAGATGCGGAACAATCTCGGGATTTCGCCACAACTCCGGGGGGGTTCGGAGAGCAACCGACGCGGGAGCGTGTGCGGGCTTGAACCAGCCCCACAGCGAGAAAGGACCGCCGGGAACCAGGGGAATTGGCTCCCACTGAGTGGACGGAGATCGCTGCTCAAACATCATTGCGGGGAGCCTGACCAAGACATGGCTGCCAACCTGTGCCGGCGGGCGCCTGCAAACGGTCGCCTGCGCCGCAGACCTTCCAGCGCCCCGGAATTGTACCGAACCCCCGGGCAGAGCACCTCGGGGAACTCCTCGGTTCCCACGGGATTCACGGATAGTTCGCGAAGTGCAGCCCGATGCCATGGACGAGCCGAAGCGGCGCTTCGCGCCGTCTTTGCGTTCCGCAGATCATTCCAGAGTTCCAGCGGAATCGAACGATTCTCGTCGACCGAGGGTTCGACGGCATTCCGCCCGCCGAAGTGTTTTCGACCGGATTCGGAGACGCCCCCCGTGGGCCCGCAGGATTTCGTGAAGATTCCAGAAAAACGAAAAATCCGAACGCTCTCGCGTCATCAGCGGGGCAGTTTTCCCCATTAAGTAAGTAGAGGGGTGGCGGCATCCGCGTCAGTAACATGACGGGGCTGTATGCCGACTGTGACATTATAGGTATCTCTCCCTGGGTGTGCGAAGAGCGGACATCGCGCGGTGAGCTGGAGCGGTGGGCATCGATCGATGATCGCGGCGGGGACTCTTGCCGCAGAGCCGCGTTCCACACCGCAGGCTGCTACGAATCGCCATCAACGAAAAAGGTCGGAGTGTCTGCTCCGGTAAGATTGGCATTGAGTTGAGAGTCGTCGGTTTGTTTGCGTAATGCCGGGTATCTGCGAAGGCATGAGGCCGACGTCACCAGGATCAATGTTCTCGGGATTGCCGTGGGATCTTGCGGCGTTCGAGATTCATCAACCCGTTTGTTGGCCCGAATCCGTGGTCGAGCGCTGGCGCCTTGGAATTGCGGGTGATAACACCAATTGGAATGGTGAGCCGTAATGTCCTGATAAATGGTTTGTTTCCCCACAGCGAATCAGGAAGTCAGGCAAAGTCGCACCCGGGATCCCGACGCTCTCCGTGCTCGCAGGGGAACGGCATGTTCGAGGGGCGAAGAAAGCGGAATCTCGATTCGCTGACCGGCGGGCCAGTTGGAAAACATTGTTTGTTTGAGAAGCATGGCGGGCGGCCGTTTGGGTCGTTCGCCATGCTTCGTTTGGTTCTCAGCCCGAGTTTTTGCAGCGATCTGGCATCGACGGCTTGATCGATGATGACGGCGGGAGTCGCGCCATTTTTTCCGCGAGCCTGCTGTTTGAGAACTCGTGCCCTTTCAACGGACAGGTGTGGGTCAGTCGGAAGGACGTCCCCACAATCGGCAGGGGACGAGGAGAGCTGGCGACTCTCGCGAGACGACAGAGGCCGACTCATGCGATGGACAATGGAACACACTCCATTGCTGTTGCCGCGGATGGTCGCGAGATCGGACGCTTCAACCCTGAGCACTGCGCCGAGCTACCGCATCACGGTGGTCGAACCGCCGCTGCCAGTTTGAGGATTGTGAGAATTCTCAGCGTGTGTGATCCAGTCCGTCGCGCAAGGCGTTATAACTGACGCATGCCGCAGCGGTGGTCCACCGGCGGACGAAAATGGGCGTCAGTGACTTGGCTGAGCGGATCTGAAAACGTCCCCAAGTGCGGCGCCTACTGCGTTCCTCCGGCGAAAGACGATTCGAGGAGATAAATCGTTCGGCATCCTATTCGCAACGATTTCGCGGAGGGGTGCTGTTCACACCGTTGGACGTCCGGAGCACGGGCTGAAGGTAAGTCGAGAATTTCGTGTTTGAACCAACGATGCGTCTCGTCGGGATGAGGTGCATCGCACTTTTCGAGTTCTTCTTTGAAAGAAGGAGCGTTGAATGAAACGGGCCGTGTTGATGTGTTTGTTTGTGTTGGGCGCCTCGTGGATGGTGATGGCTCAGCCAAGCCCCACCAAAGCGAAGGCCAAAGCCAAAGCCAAGACTCCGAAGGCAGCTGCTCCCGCGACGAGCGACCCCGTTGCCGCGTCCGACATCTACTGTGCAATCTTTCCACTCTGGTGGGATGGCAATGATTGCCTGTTCTTCGCCGAAGAGCTGATCCGCGATTGCTGGCCGCTCGACCCGTACTATGTCTGGGGCGATCTGGATAGCACGGAATGTCCCGACGACTGCAGCGATGGCTGCACCTTGACAACCTTGGGAGAGACCGACCAGCCCCAAGGCACCGGCCACCAACCGTCGCTCCTCGACTTGCATTCCCCCTTTGTGAACATGGTTCCCCCGACCTATCCCCACCCGACGCAGCCTAACCAGGTGTGGAAACCGCGGAACGGCTTCAAAGAGATCAAATCGGCGGTGTTTCGGATCGATTGCAAAGGCCGCACGCGTCGCCCGTTTTCCGCGCGACTGTGTGAGTCGATGTTCGACGGCGAGGCAGCGGACCATCCAAAGAAGGATCGCATCTGGCGCGCCCGATTCGGACTGGAATCGCCGGAGCCTGATACCGGCGCCAAACTCCTGAAGGGCGTCAAAGATCCCACAGATCCAAGGCGGTGCACGGTGAAGTGGGACGGTCGCGAATTCGTGGTCTTCACGGTGGACCCAATCTGACTGCGGACCCCGTCGCGATGCGGCTGAGAGCGACCTCCGGCACACCGAACCCCTGGGATCCTGAGGATTCCGGGGGTTCTTATTGAGAGGTTCAAACCGTCCCGAAGCGTCGCTTTATTCCGCGTTGACGCGTCAACGAATTCGAACCCAAGTCACGCGGTCATTCGCTACCGGCACACTGCAGCGGCGTCAACATCGTTGCTGCATAACATCCTTGCCATAAATCGAGTGGGAAGTGTTCCTGGAAGTTGGATGTTTGTAAAGAATTCCTGAGTTGCTACCAACACTCGTAACTCATGGCGCAATCGCCGAAGTGACGGGTCCGATGAAGTCCTCCTTCCGGGTTCGCGGTCGCGCACTTCGAACTCCGCGAATGCCGACATCCTGTAGACTTTTCCAATTGGCCGAAATGCGAATCGGGAACCGCATGACATCGCCGGTCAACTCCATGTTAAACCGGGCAGGCACCCCGCCGACGGTCAGTCGATGGACTTCATCGACTGCTGTCGACGAACCCTCTCCAGCCGTGCCCGGCGCCGCCTTGTTGAGCGTCCACTCCCACGGATCGGTTGCCAAGCCTCGAACAATTTTTCCGTCGCGCAGGGAAACTGTGTTATGCAGACCCTTCTCACTTTGAATGGGCGGGAATCCTTGCAGATACGCGATTTCGAAGGCCGACGGCAGGCGTTTTCCCTGGTCTTCCAGATATCGATTGCACGCACCAAACCGTAGCGTTTTGAGTTCTCCGTCAGTGCTGTTGCCGTCGTGCCCCGCGGAACGGTCTTCGAGATCCACGTAGAATGCCGGAATGGAGCAATACCCCTTGCCGAAAATCCCGGCCAGCGAATTGGGGATTCGCCAGGACGGACTGGCGTCCACCAGCCCCATGTCTTCGACCACATTCGCCGCGGGAATCTTGATATTGCCCGCGCCATCGGCGTCGGTGAAGGCCACGCATCCATCGTCATCCAAGCGCCATTTCAGATGGCGCTCCCCAAACGACTTCGTCTCTGCCGGGCCAGGCACATGCCGCAGGACCTCGTGAAACCTCCGGTCGTTCAGCACGGCCACGACCAGATAATCTCCGGGAAGCACTCGCATTTTCACCGGCGTCCTGCCGACGGCATGCTCAATCCGCGTCGGATCAGGCTCGCCGGAACTGGGATCCAGCGGGACAATGGTGATGGCGCACCCCTCCGGATCCGTCTCAAATTTGACCCAGCGGCGTGGAGACGCCGGCTGCAGCCACCACCAGACCCCGCCGCCGATGAGCAGACAGATCATTACCGCGGTGAGTGTGATCTGCAGCGTCCTGTAATGGCGCCGATACCACTTCCAGCACAATCTCCTTGGGGATTCCGGCACTCCCCGCAACGGCTCGTAGCGGGATGCGCGTTCGAGATCGACGGCGACGGCCTCAGCGGTCGGATACCGCTGCTGCGGCGACTTTTCCAGGCATTTCAGGCAGATGGCCTCCAGATCAACAGGCACATCCGGACGAAACTGTCGCAGCGACGGGGCCGGGGTTGCTGCGTCCCCAATCTGCGCACGCAGGTTGGCCCCTTCAAACGGTCGCCGACCAGTGATCAGTTCAAAAAGTATCACCCCCAAGGCATAGATGTCGCTGAGGTCGCTGACGTGCGACTGCTCCCCGCGCGCCTGTTCGGGGGCCATGTAAGGAATGGTGCCGACCAACTGCCCAGTATCGGCAAACATGTCGGCGGCGTCGCGTTTGGCGAGACCGAAATCGGTGAGAAACGGCTGTCCGGAGGCATCAATCAGGATGTTCGCGGGCTTCAGGTCGCGATGGATGATTCCCTGCAGGTGAGCGGCGTGGAGCGCCCTGGCGATGGTGATGACCATTCCGGCGGCTTGCTCCGGGGAGAGCCGGCGCCCTTTCATCCACTCCTTCAGGTTGGATCCCGAGATCAGTTCCGAAACGATAAAACTCGGGACTCCCTCGTGGCTTTCGACGACTTCGTGCACCCTGACAATCTGGGGATGCTGCAACGCGGCCGCCGCACGGGCGTCGACCAGCAACATCTCGATCGCCTGACGGGTCAACTTATGGGCATGTGGAATCTTGACTGCGACGTGACGTTCCAGCTTCTCGTCAAACGCCTTCCAGACCACGCCGAAAGACCCCTCGCCGACGATGCCTTCCAACCGGAAATGATCGACCTTGCGGGGTTGCGGGCGGCGATCTGCATTGGGGGGGTGCGGGGTCTTCCGGTCATGGGAGACGGTCTCGTCGAGTTGTTCCAGCTTGGCGGCAACCGTCGCGAGGCCATCGGGGAAATCGCCAAACAGGTCGGCGTAGTCGTAAATCGAAACCGGTTCCCCGAATTCCTGCTTGAGATCGATCTCGAGGAGCACCAACTCGACCAGCGCCTCGGCGCGAGCGGCAAGGCTCACCTGCGATAAGGCCGCTTCAATGGAAGGGCGTCGACCGGCGCGGAACTCGCTTTCAAAGGCGTCGCAGATCTGATCAATCAGTTTCCGCTGGTCGACGACGTCATCCGGGTCGTCGCAGTCTTCACCCGCGTTCATCAACTCAACTCACGCGACCAGAGGTCCCGAATGATCGACAACTTGCGAATGATCGTTCGCGAGCTCAACTTCAATTCCCGGGCGACTTCCTGATGGGTCAGACCCGTGAGTTTCATCTCGGCGATTCGCCGCATCGCGGGGTCGTCCAGCAGCGACATCAGACGCTCGTGTTCGTCCTCAACCATCGCCGCGAGGTCGGGCGGCGGATCATTCGAGGCCAACGCAACCGCCGTCTCAGCCGATGATTCCTCAGTGATGGCGTGAATCGACAGGGTCTTTCCGAACCGCTTTTGAGCGCTCTGGTATTCCTGGCGGCGAAGCGCCTTGTACTTCGTAATGGTGATCAGCACATACCAGAGTTCGTCGCGGTCCTGAATCGAATCCATGTGACCGGAGGCCACCCCGCCCCACAGGCCGGCGAAGACGCTCTGCGCCAAGTCTTCCTCGTCATCCGCCGGACCAAGCACTGCCCGATGGCGCGACTTGGCCAGTTGGCGCAGCGCCTGGCCATAGCGTTCCCAGAGGCGGGCGGCGGCGGCGCCGTCCCCTTCCCTTAGTTGCTGCAACCATTCGGTGACTGACGGCGGCTCAGACAACTTGAGACTTCCGTGGCATCAGGCGAAAAAGAGGTACCTACTCTTGAACTGGACCTGCGATGCGGCATTTTCGACATCACAAGAACTCGCGACAACACGGAAACCTGAGAAAAGGCCAGTTGCCGCAGAACCGGCATCCAGCGCGGCGATTATATCGAACATGGATGATCACAGAACTGTCGGCTCGGGGAACCACTGGGGGAATTCCAGAATCTGCGAAGTGAACATCTGAACCAAATCCGCCGGTCGCCGAAAGCTGCACAGACACTTCCAATTTGGCACAACAAACCGCGACGATCGAAGTCTCCGAGCTGATCCCTTTTACCTTGAAGCGGTCGATCCATGTCCATCGACGTATCGCAGCTTCCGCGACCGGCGCGACCCCGACACCTGGTCGCTGCCAGCTGACGAGCGGGGGTTTTTCCACGAAGGGACGTTAAGGGGTGGGACGCGGAAGCTGGTCGCACATGTGCAGCGCCAGCAGCGGAAAGGCCGTGCCGCTGTAGGTGATGAAGTGCCAGCTATCTGTGTTTAATGAACGCGTCCACCAGCGTCCAGAACTGCGCTGATGCGTCTGCAGCCACTTCACGCCCCGCTCAATGGCCGGGTCGTCGCCGGGAACCCCCGCGGATCGGAGAGTGATGATTGCCAATCCCGTCATGTGGCCATCACTTGCGGGAATTGAGAAATCGGGTTCGGCGCGCAGTTTCTCGGCGCGATTCCCTTTTCCCCATGCTTCGGGTGCGGCGAATGTGCGGATCGACCAGCCGCCATCGTCCCGCTGATGGCCGCGAAGCAAGTCAACCAGCGACTGCTCTGCCGCCGCATCGAGCAATCCCTCCCAGCGGGTGTTGGTCCAGAGTAACAGAGTGCGACCATAGTCGTGCGGCGGGGTCTGAGTCCGCAGGTAGGTGCGCAACAATTCGACGCTCTGCCTGAGTTCGGTCGGCGAACCGTCGTCGTTGGTCGCCGCGAGAGTCTTCTCCAGCCAGCCGGGAGCCGTCGCCACCGCCATCCCGGCGACGTTCGCTTCGTGAAACGCGTCAGATTCATAAGGCGGCCAGCAATCGAGCGTTCCCCACGTCCCCTGGTCGTTCTGAATGTCGAACATCAGCGCCAACGCCTGCTCAGTCTCCGAAGAAAGGCTGCCGGCGACATGCCGATCCCACTCTGCAAGTCCGGCCGCGAGATAGATCACCTGGGCCGGTCGCGTTCCCTGCTTCAGCTTTCGGCGCTCTTCCTTCTGCAACGAGGCGAGTGTTTCCACGAAGAACTGCCGCGTTGTTTCCGGCGGCTTTCCCAACGCCGGGCTGAGCGCCGGTCGAACGGTCATGTAGGTGCCGTTCGTATGGCAACTGACGCATTTCCGCTGGCCATTCCAGGCCATCGATCCGTGTTCGAGATAGTCCACCGCGAGCGCGGTGGAGACTGACGCACGCAGGGATTCGTCAGCAGTGGCTGCGGGGATCTTGATCTCGGCGAAGTCGTACTGGAATGGTTCCGCGGCCAACAGGGTGGACTTGAAGGCGAGCATTGTCACCGTCAAAACGCACAGCGCGGCGGAGCGAACGGATGTCATCATTGGCCCTCTGCAACCGGCAACCGAAAGCACCCGGACAACAAATCACTGAGCGTTGATGGATACTAACCCCGTCGTCAGGGGATTTACAGCGATCCGGCAGTCTGGCGGCAGAGGAATTTGGCGTCAGCGCATCCGCACCTCGGCCCCGGTACGGTTGCGGAGCAACTGCAGATTGGCTTCGAAATGCTGCTGACTGTAACCGTTCCACGCGAGGATTTCCCGGCCTTTGGCGGTTTCCAGCCAGATCTCGAAGGGTCCGCCGAGACAGGGGATGAGATAGTCGAAGACGTAGCCGAGGAGGAATTGCAGCGGCCCAAACACGAGCAACGTCACCCAGCTCGTCTGGGCGTCTTTGTATGTGGTGTGCAGACACACAATGCTCGGCAGATTGCAGCGTTCATGGGTGCACGGAAGGAATGCGAAGTAAAAGCGCGTGGTGAATCGGTCGCCTCTCAATCGAGAGACGCGGTACGTCCCCGTGAGTGCCAGCGGGAGCAGGCACGACAGGAGTCGAATGACGATCGGAACGTTCCACGCCAGCCCCACAGGAATCAGCAGAACTGCCAAGACGCCCATGCGAATCTGCCAACGGGTCTCCGGTACGAGGCTGCGTTCCATGGGGACTATCCTGCAAACAGCGAACACGGGCGCAACGCAGCCGCTTGCGGCTGGGATCAAAAGTTTCTTCAAGTCCGAGATCCGAGCTGTTGACGCGACTCTTTCCCCATAGCGGGAACGCGACGCTCCGATTATGGTACTGGCGGTTGTTCCTCACTCCGCGCCCACCGGGACTTTTCGATGCAGACCCCGTCGCCCAGCCCGTTGCCGTTTTCCTGCGCCAGCGAAGACCAGGCTTCGATCGCCAATCGCAGCGTGCTGGTCATTCTGGGGGCCTCGGGAGACCTGACCAAACGCCTGTTGATGCCGGCGCTGTACAACCTGGCCTGCGACGGCCTGTTGCCGGAAGAATTCGCCATCATCGGCATGGCCCGCAGAGAGTGGACGCACGAGGTCTTTCGCGAACTGCAGCGCGCCGACATCGAAAAGTTCAAGACCCGCAAGGCGGTCGATCCCGAGCGCTGGGCCTGGCTCGAATCACGGCTGTACTACTGTCAGGGGGAATTCGGCGACGCCGCCGCCTACTCCCGCCTGAAGACGATGGTTCAAGAGGTGGGTGCGAAAGTCGGCGCCACCGGAAACACCCTGCTCTATCTGGCAATCTCGCCGGACCAGTTCGACGAAGTCAATCAGCAGCTCGACGCGGCCGGTTTCCCGCAGTTGCCGGGACAGAAACGGATTATCGTCGAAAAGCCCTTCGGCAAAGATCTGTCTTCGGCGATCGCGCTGAACCAGTCGCTCCTCTCGAAGTGGCGTGAAGATCAGATCTACCGTATCGATCACTATCTCGGCAAAGAAACCGTGCAGAACCTGCTGGCGTTCCGCATTGCCAACGGGATCTTCGCTCCGTTATGGACCGCAGAGCACATCGATCACATCCAGATCTCGGCGATGGAAACCGTCGGTGTCGAGACGCGCGGCGACTACTACGACAAGTCGGGCGTGATCCGCGACATGATTCAGAACCACCTGTTTCAAATGCTCGCCTACATTTGCATGGATCTCCCGAAATCGCTGGATCCCAGCGTCGTCCGCGACGAAAAATCCCGGCTCCTAAAGTCGGTTCGCATGCTCGATCGGGCGGCGGTCGACCGGGACTGCGTCCGCGGACAATATGGTCCCAGCGAGAAAGGGGATGGCACAAAGATCAAGGGGTACCGCCAGGAAGACAAGGTCAACCCCGAGTCGAACATGGAAACGTACGCCGCACTCAAGCTGCACATCGACAACGACCGTTGGCGGGGAATGCCGGTCTACCTCCGCTCCGGCAAATCCTTGTGGAAGCGCGGAACCGAGATCGTGGTGCACTTCAAGCCGGCGTCGCAATCTCTCGTAGCGAATACCCCCGCAGCCGGTTCGATCGAGGCCAACAAGCTGATTTTTCACATCCAGCCGGTGCAGGCGGTCGAGATGCTGATGCAGGCCAAGCGACCGGGTCCGACGTTCGTATTGCAGGACGCCGGGATGCGCTTCGACTATGCGGAGACGTTTGAAGCTTCGCGCGGGACCGGGTACGAAGTGCTCCTCTATAGTGCGATGAACGGCGACCCGACGCTCTTTTCACGCACGGACTTTGTGGAGACTTCCTGGCAGATCGTGCAGCCGGTGCTCGATGCCTGGAGCACCACCAAGGCTACGGAATACCCGAATTACAACTCGGGCACCTGGGGTCCGCGGGCGGCCAATCAACTCCTCACCCGTGATGGGCGGCATTGGCACGAAGTCCTCAACCGCGACATCCTGGCGCGTTGCTCCCTGTTCAAAGTCGATTCGCCGGTCTTTCTGAACAACGTAATGCTCGCCCTAAAACCCATGGCCGTCGAAGCGGGGGCCACAATCTGCGAGTACGGCGAGCGGAAGTGCGAAATGTACTTCATCTGCCAGGGAGAAGCGGAAATCCTGGATGCCGCCGGCGACCCGATCGACAAGATCCGGGAAGGGAGCTTCTTCGGTGAAATGTCGCTGGTCTTCAATGAACCACGAACGGCGACCGTGCGCGCCATCCGCCCCTGCGACCTGCTGATCCTCGACGGCAACGATTACCACCGCATCGTTCGCGACTTCCCCGACGCGGAGAAGGAAATCCGCCGCATAGCCGAGGAGCGCCGGGCCGCGAATACGGCCAAGAAACCGCAGGGTTAACCCCTTGAAATTGGGCATCGACTCCAAACCATGAATCAGCCGATATTGATTTGTGGGTGGAACAGAGTACACTCCAGCGGCGGCCGGTCCCCTTTCGGCCTGGGTCCCTTCTCGCTCAGGGTCCTTGGGAGTGCAGTCTCATGTTCACGCTGTTCGGTGACTCACAACGCTTCTGCGACCGCCTTGCCCGTCGTGATTTCCTGCGGATCGGCAGTCTCGCCATGGCGGGACTGACGCTCCCCGGTCTGCTGCGTGCCGAAAGCCGCGCTGGCAGTCAAGCCACCGGCAAGTCGATCATCAACATCTACCTCCCCGGTGGACCAACCCACCTCGACACCTTCGATCTCAAACCGCAGGCCGCCCGAGAATTCCGCGGCGAGTTTGCGCCCATCCCCACGTCGGTCCCGGGGATGGAAATCTGCGAACTGATGCCCCAACTTGCCCGAATTGGCGACAAGTTCTCCGTCGTACGGTCGATCACCGGCCTGCGCGAGGAACACTCTCCGCGGCAGTCGGATTCCGGTTGGAGCGAACTCTCGATGCGGACGATGGGGGGACGCCCCGGTGTGGGAGCCGTGATGTCCAAGCTCTGGGGACCATCGCAGCACACGCCAAATGGCGATGCCCCGACGTTCGTTGACCTCACCGGCTGGACCACTCCCGGATTCACCGGACAAACGAATGCCGGTTTTCGTCCCGACGGCGAAGGTCGGGCGAATCTGTCGATGAATGGCAGTCTCAACGCCGCGCGCCTGGGAGATCGGCAGCAGTTGCTGTCGCGTCTGGATCACCTGCGCCGCGAGGTCGACGCCCACGGCATGATGACGGCGATGGACAGCTTTCAGGAGCGGGCCGTCGGAATCATCACATCAGGCGAACTGGCCCAGGCGCTCGACCTGCGTCAGGAAGATCCGCGGATTCTGGACCGCTACGGCGCAAATCCGTCCAACGGCCTGGGGACTGAGCGTTTCGTCCTTGCCCGCCGGTTGATCCAGGCCGGAACCCGTTGCGTCGCCCTATCGTGGGGAGGCTGGGATACGCACGGCGACAACTTCAATCAGATGCGTCGCCAGTTGCCGCCGCTCGACCGCGCTCTCGCCGCGTTGATTGAAGACCTCGACGCGCATGGGCTGCTCGATTCGACGATGATTCTGATGTCGGGCGAATTCGGCCGCACCCCGCGGATCAACGGCGGCGCCGGCCGCGATCACTGGCCGCGAGCCTCATTCTTCTTCCTTGCCGGGGGCGGGATGCGTCACGGCCAGATGATCGGCGTCACGTCGCGAAACGGCGAGGAACCGATTGAACGCCCGGTCCACCTGCAGAACGTGTTCCACACCGTCTACCATCAACTCGGCATCGACTCCAACGCCCCCCTGCTCACCGACCCCAATGGTCGACCGCAATATCTGGTGGACGAACGGGCGCTGATCAGGGAATTGATCTGACGGAACCCCGCGAATGAGCTACGGACGCCGGGTGCTGCATCAAGTGCGGAGAGACAGTGCTGCTCCCGGTTGGGCGTCGCATCCAACGCCGGTCCGATGCACTTCACTGCGCGCCGTCTGGCCATCCGCGAGAGCCTATTCGACCTGCACCAAGAGCCTCAACGGCACCGCTGGTTGAACGTGTTGCGTGTTGGCCGTCTGGGTGTCAAGATTCGGTCCGGGACGGACATCACGATCCGGATCATGAAGCGCAATCACGAGGACCCAGGTTCCTTTGTCTTCGGGAATCTTTACGCGTGTGTAGAAGGCGAGCTTTTTCCCATCCCGAGAAACTCGCGTCAGAAGTAGACTGCGACCGCCCATGATGGCTCGATCTTTGTCGATGCACTCCGCGAAGAACAAGGTTTCTCCCAAGAGTGAAGCCTGCTGCCGGGTCCAGTCTCGGCCGACGGGCAGGACAGCGTCCTCGTCGATTCCCAATTGAATCACGGCTGGCTTCAAGCGCGCAGTATACGCCTGACGTGTGGCGACGAGTTCCCCCGCCAAATCCAACGTGGCTCCGGCAGTCATCCGGATGGGCTCCTTGGGGAGCGGTTTTCCATTCCACGCCAAAGCCGCCACGCGGCCGTGAGCCTCTGAGAGCTTCCCTTCCACAGCCGGTGGGCGCCGAGGGCCTGGGACGGGGGTGGGTGGGCGTAGAAAAGACTCCAAAGAGACGTCCGAATCGGGAGACGCCGCCAACACCGCTGAAAGAATAATGAAACTCGTCAGACTCTTCATGGAATCGAGTCCTCGTATCTGCTTGTAAATGGGGGGGCATCTGTCAACAGGAATGGGCCTGCCGGAATTGATAGTTAAGATTCTCGGTTTTGGCGAGAGAGAGTCGGGGACTTGGCACGGATCACTCAGGGAGTGACAGGTTGTCTCGTCGCCGTGATCAAGCACAATTTCTCAATTCAAAACCAAAACAGCGGAGTCGTTTGATCGACGAGGATCATGGCGCTAAAGGGTGTTTCCATCATGGGGCCGGAGTTTCCGGCAGCCCCAGCGTCAACGCCAGCGTGGCCCAACTGGCAGCAGACATTGAGATGAACTGGTCGTCCCCGTAGGGGTAGCCCGACTCGTAGTAAGCCTGGAACGGGACGCTGCGTGAGGCAACGTGCCAGGTGCCGTCCTGAGCCTGAGTGTCGAGCAGATAACGCATGCCGCGCTGGTATCGTGGATGGTCGGTCGCAATGCCGCCGGCTTGATGCAGCGCCGCGAGGGCCGTTCCGGTGGCGTAGGCGTCGGCAGTCAGCGATTCCTCTTGTCCCCAGCCGCCATGATGTTGTTGCCAATTCAGGAGATCGTGAGCGGCGCGTTCGATGACCGTGGCGGGAGCGCCGGCGGCATGCAACCCCCTTAATCGGAAGACGCGATCCTCCGTCTCGACGGCGGGGGTTTGCGACAACCAGACGAGAGCGCGCTGCCGACGCTCGGCGATCCGCGGTTGCTGTTCGGGAGTGCCGTAGCGATCCAACGACATCAGCCCCAGGAAGGTCGCCGCAAAAGGACTCCCCTCGCTGGGGGGACGTTGGGTTTTCGTCGTCCAATGGTCGTCGTCGGCGTGGGATTTCAGGAAGTACTCCGCCACGGCGGCGGTGGTGTCGTCTGCGGGCCACCCGACGTCGTCGAGGGCCCACAACGCGTAGCCCGCCATGAAAACCTGCCCGGCTTGTCCTTTCCCGGCTCGATAGCCATCGATGTTCCGAGTCAGGAAGGTTGCAGTGGCTTGGGTCTGCCGCTGCAGTTCCGCTTCGTCGATGAGGAAACCACGACGGCCTGCCGATGCCAGGACCATCATCGGCAGCCCCTGGTTGTGACACGTGAAGCACTGCCTCCGCTCCGTCAGCGAACGGTGGGCGCTGCGTTCCAGCCAGATGAGGGAACGCTGTACGGCATCGCGAACCTGATGCTCGCCGACGTGCATTTCACCGGTAACCGCCGGCTCTTGAAGGCACACCATCCCGCCGAGAACGGAAATAGAGAGCAGCAGGCGTGAACGCATGTCGCAGTTCCTTTCGGCGGCCTGAAGAATCTGCCGAAATCGTGAAAGGGGATCATACCCGCCCGGTATCTCCAGCGTACTGGCTTGCCTGCGCTCCGACTCGGACTTAACATTCATCCAATCGTTGCCTGCGCTAACGATCGGAATCATCGGCATGGCAGAATACGACTTCGAGGAGAGTGTGGGGTACTGGCTAACCCTGGCAACGCAGGCCTATCACCGCGTGCTCGCGGAACGACTGGCGCCTGCGGGGATCACCCATCGGCAGACCCACGTGATTGGCTGGCTGAAACTCTGCGGCGAACTCTCACAGGGGGAACTCGCCCGCAAGATGTTGATCGAACCTCCTACACTGGTCCGCATTTTGGACCGTATGGAGGCCGCCGGCTGGGTGCGGCGTTCGGGCGATCCACACGATCGGCGGCGACGTATCGTGAGTCTCACGGACAACGCCGAACCTGTCTGGGAACGGATTGCCGACTGTGCTCGGGAGTTGCGCCAGGCGGCGGTGGCGGGATTGTCTGAGCGAGAGTCATCCCAGCTCAAGCGTTTGCTTCAGCATGTCTTCGCGAACCTGCAGACACCCAACGCCGTCCGGGAGGCGGCCTGCGTCGACATCGCCTGATTCATCGTCCTGTTCGACAAGGAATTTCACCGGAATGCAACAATATCTGCCCGAGATTCGGCGACTCGTTACGGCCTGGACCTGTTTCCTGGCGTGCGCCGCCAGCGCCCATGCCCAAGGGGGACCATCCCCGGTTGTCGTCTCCCGAGTGCGACAAGAGGTCGTCGCAACGGGGCAGACGTTCGTCGGCACCGTGATGCCAGCCAAGACAAGTTCCGTCGGCAGCGCGGTTGACGGACGCGTCGTCGAGTATCCGATCGACATCGGCGTCCGCGTTGGCAAGGGAGAACCTCTCTGCAAACTTCTGACCGAGACGATCAACCTGCAAATTGCCGCAGCGGAAGCCGAATTGCGGTTGCGGAAAGAGGAACTGCGGGAACTCCAGAATGGCATGCGTCCCGAAGAGGTCGCGATGGCGAAGGCGCGGATGGAGTCGGCCCATGCGTTGAATGAGTTCGCGCAGGGACGCTACAAGCGCGCCGAGCAATTGGTCTTGGAACGCAAGACGCTGACTCAAGAGCAGCTGGAGGAGTTCCTCTCGGGATCGATCGCCGCGGCGCGTTCGCTGCACGCGGCCGAGCAGGAGTATCAGATGATGTCCAAGGGGCCGCGGGAGGAGTCCATTGCCCAGGCCCAGGCCCGCATGGATGCGCAGGGCGAAATGGTTCAGCAACTCAAGGATCAACTCCGCAAGCACACGATGATCTCCCCGTTCGACGGTTACGTCGTCGCGAAGCGGACGGAAGTGGGGGAATGGGTGATGCGCAGCCAGGTGGTCGCGGAGATTGTCTACATGGATGAAATCGAGGTCGAAGCTCACGTCCTCGACGCACAGGTTGACCATGTGCGGCTCGGCATGGAAGCCCGCGTGGAAGTCTCGGCGCTGGAGCAACCCCTCTACATCGGCACCGTGGCGCGGGTCTCGCCGCAGGCGGACGTGAAGTCGCGAACGTTCCCGGTGAAAGTGCGTGTGCAGAACATCATTCGCGAGGATGGTCCAGTGCTCAAGGCGGGGATGCTGGCCCGCGTGACGCTGCCGGTCGGGCGTGTCCGCGAATCACTGCTGGTTCCTAAAGACGCCGTGGTATTCGGTGGTCCGTCGCCGATGGTCTATGTCGTCGTGTCCGTCGCCGCCGCAGCGGCCCCGCCCGCAGGTGCTCCGCCGAAGGGTGCGCCCGTCCCCGGACTGGGAGCACCTGCAGAAGGAGACATTGTGAAGCCCGTCCCCGTGGAACTGGGGGTGGCCTCGGCGAACATGCTGGAAGTGAAGGCCGACTTAAAGGCCAGCGATCGCGTGGTCGTATTGGGGAACGAACGCCTGCGTCCCGGCGCGGCCGTCAAGATCCTCCGGGAGACCGACGCTCTGCCCGTCACCGATGGTGGATCCACCGACCCCGTCGCCGCGCCGCAATAGTCATTACCACTGAGCCGCGCAGCTCCCGCCGAGCGCGGAATTCGTCTCCGCAAGGGTTCCCGTATGTCTCTCGTCGAAGCGTTTGTCCGCAATCCGGTAAAAGTGACCGTCGGCGTACTACTGGTCTCGCTGTTCGGGATCATCGGCCTGCTGGCCATGCCGATGCAACTGACGCCAGAAGTGCAGATCCCGACATTGACGATTGAAACACGCTGGCCCGGAGCGAGTCCGCAAGAGGTCGAGCAGGAAATCATTCAAGAGCAGGAAGAGCAGCTCAAGAGCGTCGAAGGGGTGACCAAGCTCTCGTCCGAAAGCAAGGATTCGTCCGGGTCGATCACCCTTGAATTCGCGATCGGCACGAACATGGAAGAGGCGCTGTTGAAGGTCAATAGCCGCCTGCAGCAAGTTCCAGCGTATCCTGAGAACGCCGATCAGCCGGTGATTACGACGTCGAACTCGTCGAATTCGCCGATCGCCTGGTTTATTCTCAGCCCGCGAATTCCTTCCGCCGAAGAATTCCAGAAGTTTGAGGACGCTCACCCGGAGCTGCGCGAGTCCCTGGTGCGCATCCGCAAGTGTCACAACGTGGGTCTGGCGATGCTGCGCCTCCGGGATCTGGCCAAGGAACATCCCGAAGCGGCGGAACTGCTCCCGGCGGATGCGGACGTCACCAAGCTGCGGCGGTTTGCCGAGGACTACATCGAATCGACGTTTGAACGCGTGCCCGGAGTCGCCAACTCGAACGTCATCGGCGGACTCGAAGATGAATTGCAGGTGATTGTCGACCCGGAACTGCTGGCGGCCCGCGAGTTAACCATCTACGACGTGCGGAACGTCTTGCGAAACCAGAACGCCGATACCTCGGGGGGCGACTTCTGGGAAGGCAAACGTCGTTGGGTCGTGCGGACGTTGGGACAATTCCGTTCCAAGGAGCAGGTTGAAAACCAACTGCTGGCTGTCCGCGAAGGTCGCCCGGTCTTTGTCCGTGATGTCGCGACCGTGCAGGAAGGCTTCAAGAAGCCGGACGGATTGGTGCGACGGTTCGGGGGATCGGGCATCGCGATCAACTGCCTCCGCGAAGACGGCGCGAACGTGCTTGACGTCATGGAAGGTCTGCGAGCCGCGAATGCCCGCCTGAATTCCGGGATCCTCGAAGGCCGCGATCTGCAGTTGACCCAGGTCTACGACGAAACGGAGTACATCTACTCCGCGATCGGACTGGTCAACGAGAACATCTATATGGGCAGCGCCCTGACGATGGTGATTCTGATGCTCTGCCTGCATCTGAATCGCTGGTCGATCCTCCTCACGCCGCTGATTCTGGGGACGGGGGTCGCCGCGGTCTACCTGTCGGAATGGTACTTCGTCCCTTGTCTGGTGCTGATTGTCTGGTCGGGTTTGAGTTACGCCCGCGGGGCGCTCGTGATTGGTTTGTCGATTCCCATCAGCGTGGTCGCCACGTTCCTGGCATTGTCGCTGCTGGGTCGGACGCTCAACGTGATCAGCCTCGCCGGTCTGGCCTTCGCGGTCGGGATCGTCGTCGACAACGCCACCGTCGTGCTGGAGAACATCTACACCCGATATCAGATGGGCGAGTCCCCCTTCACCGCGGCCGTGAAGGGCACACAAGAAGTCTGGGGAGCGGTGGTCGCCTCGACCCTCACGAACGTGTCCGTGTTTCTCCCGGTCGTTTTCGTGCAAGAAGAAGCCGGTCAGTTGTTCCGCGACATCGCCCTCGCGATCTCGATCTCGGTCGGCTTCTCGATGCTGGTGGCGGTGATCGTGATTCCGCCGGCAGCCGCTCGAATTCTGCCGCGACGTCGCCAGAACGCCGCCGACGTCGCCCGCGACGCTGGGGCGATCGCCCGCTGGCTCGATCACCTTGGCGAAGCGACCTGCCGCGGCGTGGATGTGATCAACCGCTGGATTCAACGCACCATCATCGGCCGCCTGGCGACCGTCGCCCTCTTTATGGCGATCGGCGTTGTCTGTACCTATCTCTTGTGGCCCGCCGTCGAATATCTTCCCAATGGCAATCGTAACCTGGTCTTCGGAATCCTCTTACCTCCGCCGGGATACAACCTCGACGAGCTGACCGACATGGGCGAGTTCGTGGAAGCCGAGTTGCGACCGTATTGGGACATCGACAAGGACGATCCTGAGATTGTCTCGGGAAAGAAGCCCGCGATCGGCGACTTCTTCTTCGTCGCCCGCGGACGACAAGTCTTTCTCGGTGTGCGCGCCCTGGATCCGCAGCGCGCGGGTGAATTGATCCCCCTCGTCCGCGGCGTCAGCGCCAAGCTGCCGGGAACGTTCGCGGTGGCCTTTCAATCAAGTCTCTTTTCGCAAGGACTTGTCGCGGGACGGACCATTGATATTGAGATCACCGGCCCGGACCTGAAGAAGCTCGTACAACTCGGCGGTCGGATTCTGGGGGGCGAGCCGCCGGGCACCCCCGACCGGGTGGCATCGATCTTTGAACTGATTCCCGATTGCCAGGCCCGGCCAGTTCCCAGTCTCGACCTTTCCAGCCCGGAAGTGCATATCACACCACGGTTGCTGCAATCGGCCGAAATGGGGATGAGCGCCGTCGAATTGGGATACACGGTCGACGCACTCGTGGACGGCGCCTATGCGAGCGACTACTTTCTCGGAGCCGACAAGATCGACCTGTCGGTGCGTGGTCGGGATGAATTCGCCCAAAAAACACAGGACTTGGATCAACTCCCCATTGCGACACACACCGGACAGTTGGTCCCCCTCGCGGCGCTTGCAAACGTCACACTCTCCAGCGGTCCCGAGCAAGTGAACCATCGGGAGCGGGAGCGGGCGATTACGATCGCCGTCACCCCGCCACAGTCGATGCCGTTGGAAGCAGCCCTGGCGCTCATTCAATCGGATGTCATCGACCGACTGGAACGCCGCAAGGATCTGGACGGAGGGTATCGCATCACCCTCGCCGGAACGGCCGACAAGCTGCGTGAGACCTGGAACTCGTTGCGGATGAACGTCGTGCTGGCGCTCTTGATCACCTACTTGCTCATGGCAGCGCTGTATGAATCATGGGTCTATCCGCTGGTGATCATCCTCACGGTGCCGCTGGGTGCCGTCGGGGGGGTGCTCGGCTTGCAACTACTGAACTGGTATCTGGCGCTCTGGGGTCAACCACCGCAGACGCTGG
>JANRLN010000199.1:0-6959 GCA_033762515.1 Planctomycetaceae bacterium | reverse complement strand
ATCGTGGGATTCGAAATCATCGTCCGCTCATGCGGATTCGGCGTCGACTGCACCGAACTGAGCCGACCGGGACTCACGCCGCGGTCGTGGCGGCCCCACCAACTGTCGGCCTCTTCCCATTTCCAACTCCCCGCGCTGGGGGACTTGTCGAGCATCTGGGCCAGCATCCGCGCCGTTTGAGGCCGCAACGCCCGGTTTTTTTCCAGGCAGGCCATGATGGCGTGCTCCAACGCTTCGGAAACCTGGCGGCCCAGGCGTTCGGAAGGGGGCGCCGGCGCGGTTGAGACGTGCTGCTGCAGCAGTTCCACGATCGACGCGGCCTGGAACACCGGTTGACCCGTCAGCAGGAAGTAACCCACCGCGCCGACCGCATAGATGTCGCTGCAGGCGTCGACCAGCATCGGCGACTGGATCGCCTCGGGCGACATGTATTGGGGCGTCCCCGTGAGGGCGTTGGCGGCAGTCATTCCCGCCTGTTTGTCCTGATCGACGGCTTTCACAAGACCGAAGTCGAGGACCTTCACCACATCCGCTTCGCCCCCCCGACGGTTCAGCATAATGTTCGAGGGCTTGATGTCGCGATGGACCAGCCCCTTCGAATGGGCCTCGTACAGCGATCCGCACACCTGCTTGAGAATATGAATCACGCGCCCTTCCGGCAGTGGTCCATACTTCTCCACCAACTGCTGCAGATCGATCCCGTCCAGGAACTCCATCGCGTAGTAGAACACCCCTTCGGGAGTCCGGCCGTAGTCATAGATGGCGATCGTGTTCGGGTGATTGAGCTGGCAGGTGATCTGAACCTCATGCTCAAATCGCTGGATCGAGGCGTCATTGACCTTGTCGACGTTCAGCATCTTGATCGCGGTGGGTCGCCGCAGCATTGCGTGCATGCCCTTGTACACAACCCCCATCGCGCCGGCGCCGAGCTTGTGCTCCAGCTTGTATTGCCCCAGCTCCTTGGCTTCGATCGCCGCCTTCTGCGCCTCGCGACGCAACCGGGCCACGACCACGGTGAAAACGAAAATCGCAACGGCCGCCACCGTCAGCAGCCCATACAAGATCCAGAAGGCCGTTTGCAGAATGTTCAGCGGACGAAAAGCCTCGGCGTAATCAATCTCGGTCGCCACCCCCATGTTCCACTTCGGCAGCCAGGTCCAGGCTCCGACCACAGGCACCCCGCGGTAGTCCCGATACCCCGTGACGTCCGCGCCCGATTCCCCCGCAATCGCCGAGGCCGCCATCTTGGTCAGCGGCATGTCGGCCCGGCGCAGCTTGGGACGCCCCTTGACGGTGATGTCCTGACCGGGATCGCGCAGAGGGAGCTTGAGAATCGATTGCGACTCGGGTTCATCCGGCAGGACGCCCAGGAGAATGAGATCATTATCGAAGCGGCTGTTGGAGACCATCACCCCCGCGGCGTTGAAGGCATACGTCTCCCCCGACGCCCCGATGCGCCCCAATTGCATCACGCGGGTGAATTCCCGCTCCGGACGGATCCGCAACGCCAGCGCCCCCACCACCTGAAAGCTCTCATCACGAACCGGAGCGCAGACGAACATCGTCGGAATTCCGGTCGCGACGCCGCGGCCTTCACCGCTGACGGCGGTCACGCTGAGAAACGGCGCGCAGACGACGGTCTCCCCCTCCAGCGCCCGTTCCAAAAACTCTGCATACTGTTCGACGTTGCGCTGACCGACGAGTTCCGCTTCGGATGCCGCCAGAATGCGACGATCGCGGCTGCTCACGAAGTACCCGGTGTAGTCGTGCGAGGTCATTGCCGGACCGAGCGTTCGTCGCAGCTCGCCGCCGATGTCCTTCGCCGCGGGGCGGTCCGCCTCCGCGGCCGGAAGCGCAGTCTCCGGCGGCGCCGCATCGTCATCGGCGGCCTGGAGCAACGCATAAACATGCCCGCGAATGCGGGAGTCGTTGGCCAGCGTCTGGGCGATGGAAACCTGGTTCCGCCCCCAGTTGTCCAGCATGGCCACTTCGACACTTAACAGCGTCTGCAACTGAGACTGCAGGCTCGAGCGCATCGTGTGTTCGATGGCCGAACGCACGCTGTAGCCCACCACCGACAGCACGGCGATCGCAATCAGCGGCCAGATCCAGAGCTGTTTCTTCAGCACCAGCGCCGTCCGCGCCACGGTGCGCGACATCGTGCTCTGGGCGAACGTCATGTGGGCCTGGCCGCCGGGGCTGGCGGCGGATCCCTGTTTCCAGAACTTTGGGAGCAGATTCATGGCCACGCGGTGTCAACGGCGGAGGAGATTGCGGGAAATGTCCCTGCTGAAGAGCGTCCTTCATTTTTGCCGGGAAACCACCGATCAACAGCAGGTTTTTCCAACAGGAACACAACTTGCGGTCTCGGCGTGCGGGTCGTAAGGTCTGCCGAGCGACGTTGCCGTTTCGCCACGGTCGCATCTTCCCTGGAACTGTGTAGCATGCAGTTCCACGCCAACTTGCGATCGCCTTCGATGGAGGACAACACCTGTTATGAGCGAGAAAAACCTCTATCAACGCTTGGGCGGCTACGATGCCATCGCCGCCGTTGCCGACAATCTCCTGCCCCGCCTGCGCGCAGACTCTCAACTGGGGCGCTTCTGGGCCCACCGCGGCGACGACGGCATCGCCCGCGAAAAGCAACTCCTCATCAGCTTCCTCGGGGCCTGCGCCGGCGGTCCGGTCCTCTACACTGGTCGCGATATGGTGACGGCCCACAGGGGGATGCGCATCAGCCACAGCGATTGGTCGATCTTCCTGGACCACTTGCAGGCCACACTCGACGCCTTCCAGGTTCCCGCCCCGGAAAGGGCCGAAGTGATCGCGTTCATCGAGAGTACGAAAGCGGAAATCGTGGAGGTTTGAGACTGCGGCTCATTCCGTCACGCTCGCTCGCCGCACCGAACCGACCGTCGCCGCGGCTGCGCGGCCTGGGAGCAGGTGAACGACGCAGTTGATGCAGTTTTTTTCCTCGACGCCGGCCGGCCGAGCGTGTTTTTGACGCAGCGCCGATTGCGGCAAGTCGGGATCGGCGTCAGAATCTGCGACCATCTCCAACGTCCGAGTGAAAACCCGCATTCTTCCGCTTCCCAGCCTGGGCCTCATGGATCCCTCTTCTGTCACCGATTGGTTGCGACAGCTCGGCAAAGGAGATGCCGATGCGGCCGCACGTTTGTGGCAGCACTATCAGGGCGAATTGGAGCGGCTCGCCAAAAACCGGATGGGCAACCTCCCCCATCCGGTCGCCAACGAGGAGGATCTCGCGCAGAGCGTGTTCCTCGCGCTGTGGAGCGGCGCCCAGACGGGAAAATGGGACGGCGTCAAGGACCGTGGGGAACTGTGGTGGGTGCTGCTGGAGATCACCCGCCGCAAAGCCCTGCAGTATCATGCGTATCGGAAGGCCGCGAAGCGCGCGGGAACCGTGGTGAGTCTCAACCCCACCGCCGAAACGTGTGGTGACTCGACGATCGAGCTGCCGCAACCGGCCGACTTGCGCGAGTTACTCCCCGATGCGGCGGCAATTTTGAATGAGGAACACGATCGCCTGATGCTGCGGCTGCGCGACGACCAGTTGCGCACGGTCGCTGCGCTGAAACTGCAAGGCTACACTCAAGAGGAAATTGCACAGCAACTGCGTGTGAATCCGCGGACGATCCTGCGCAAACTCAAGCTGATTCGCGAACAATGGTCGAGCGAATTGACTCCATAAATCCCGGTGGGAGAGATCCGTGGACGATCGGGGTTCCAGCGTCAGCAATCAGATCGACCTGATCTGCGATGAATTCGAAGCCGCATTTCGCCAGGGGCGGGACGTGCGCATTGAGGCGTATGCCACCCGGCTGGCGCCGCCGGCCCGCGCGCGACTGCTGGTCGAATTGATCGCCCTGGAAGTGTGCCTCTACCGCGAAGCGGGGGTCACTCTCGGATTCGAGGGCTACCTGCGCCGGTTCCCGGAATTTGCCGCGGAACTGACCGACCTGCGGCGGGAACTGGAACGGGAAGCCGCCGAGCAACCCGGCGCCACGCCCCCAGAAGGTTCGACGATGCCCGTCACCTTCACGCGGGTCAAGCACTTTCTTTTAAGGACGGTTCTCGGACAGGGGGGTTTTGGGACGGTCTGGCGGGCGTTTGATACGCGGCTGCATCGCGACGTGGCCATCAAGATTCCCCGCAAGGATCGCCTCAATCAATTGCATATCGCCCTCATGCTGCGCGAAGCCCGGGCGGCGGCGGGACTTAAGCACTCGAATGTTGTGCCGGTGTACGAGGTCGGGGATGGGGAAGAGGAGTCGGGGTGCTACATCGTCACGGGGTTGATTGAGGGAGCCTCGCTGAAGAATTGGCTGACGCAGCACAAGCCGTCGTTTCGCGAAACCGCCGAACTGGTGGCGACGATCGCCCGCGCACTTCAGCATGCGCACAACAACAAGGTGGTGCACCGCGACCTGAAGCCGGCCAACATTCTGATGGATGCCGACGGCGCGCCCCACCTGGCCGATTTTGGGCTGGCCAAGCGGGTCGACCGGTACGATTCGCTGTCGATCGAGGGGCAGTTGGTCGGCACGCCGAACTACATGTCGCCGGAACAGGCCCGCGGCGAGCACGATGCGATTGATCACAGGACTGACATTTATGCGTTGGGCGTGATCCTGTACGAGCTGTTAACGGGCCAGCCGCCGTTCAAAGGGGAACTGGCCTGGCTGCTGGAGCAGATCGCGAGGACGCCCCCGCCCCCTCCGAGAACTGTGAACCCCGCGGTTCCGGAAGACCTGGAGAAGATCTGCCTGAAATGTCTGGAAAAGGACCCCCGCGCCCGGTACCCGTCGGCGAGCGACGTCACGGACGAGTTGCACCGGTATTTGAACGGCGAATCGCTGCGCGGAGTTCCGGTGCCGCTGCAGAAGCGGGTGCGGAAATGGGCATGGAGGAAACGTCGGTTCTTGTCGTCGCTGGCGGCCACTGCAACGGTCTGCCTCAGCCTCGCCGGCTTGGGCTGGTGGTGGTCTCAGCCGGTGACGCCGCGACGACTGGTCAAATTTGAAACTGAGCCTCCGGGCTGCGAGATCACCGTGGTTCGGCTAGATCCGGAAACAGGAGAACCCGACCCAGACAAGATTGAGCATGCCCACGGAAAGACACCCCTCACGATGCGTTTGGTCCCAGGAGACTATTTGGTCGTGGCCGTGCTGGATGAGCAACGGTTTCACGAAGTACTGAGGCATGTGCCCGCCACGGACGAGACAATGCCTATACTGGATCCACACCTATACTGGCAAATCGATGCTGCCGGATGCGTCGTTACAGAGCTAGTTGAGATTCCGCGACCGGATGTGACTCTCGAAATGGGTTTCGTCGAGGGAACAGATTCTTGGAGGCCAAGCGGATCGAACAACAAGCGGGATCTAGTTCAGTCTCGGGCAATCCCATCGTTCTATGTTGACTGCAGCGATCAAATCCCGAAACGGCATACTTCATCGTCGGGCAAGTCCGAATTCAACAATCGTTTTGGGAGATCGAATGCATACCTGGAAATGCTCGGCAAACGGATGCCATCAGAGATGGAATTGCTTTACATACTCGATCGCAGCCGAGCAAACGGCACGGAAGACTCTCAAGATGTGCTGATCCTCTCGAATGGTTTACGAATTGAAGGCCTATACTCTCCCCCCTGGGAGTGGACCTTGAGACGTGCATCACTCGGCCCAAAAGACGAATCGCCTCCAGGAGTTGGAAATCGTCTCACATTTGCAGGATTGCCCCCAAAAACCGCACCCACTTCAGGCCAGCCAACCATCGTCTCTCAAGCCATTGGAGAATGGCAAGACCGGCGAGATGTCGGAGTTCGCGGAGTTCGGAGCATTAAACCACGAAGAAGAAAGAGCGACTTCGTGAGAGTGGTCAGCGAGAATTGACATTCGATCGAGAGATGGACAAGTGATTCGAAATCCGAGGGCGAGTCCCACACAGTAGGCCGTGGAAAGCTGGAGAAGTTACCGGGCCCCACAAACCATCTGAATTCGAAAGTCATTCCTAGGCCGAACTGTATCCTCGCAAGGAGGCAGCGATTAAGCGAAACAACCGCGGGCCGCCTTTCGCAAACGGCCCGCGGTTGATTTCGGGTTATCCCATGCAGCGCTTAACTTCATGATGGAGTTCGCGCACAGCATTAGATCCTGAAGAATTGCTACTCATTGTGAGATAATACCACAAGATAGCTGTGCCCGTCGAGTTCTACCGTTTGCACTCCGGCATCTACGCCTGCGTCACCTGAGCGAAGTTTTCTGATGCCAAGTTTTGAAGTCACCGACCGGACCTTGTCACCGGCCACGATGTCTTCAGGTTTGATTTCATAGCCCGCGTAGATGAAGCGGAATGGCTTTGTGTCCATTTTGGGAGCGTTGACATCGTCGTTGGTCATGTCGACCTGAAGGATGAAGAGCTTGGCATAGGCTTCACGCGTCTCGCCAGTCGGATCGTCCGTCGTCAATGCATTGAACTTGACGAGGCAACTGAGGCTTCCATCAACGGCTTCGCGGGGCAATGCAAACACACCTGACCTGCTGTGTGGCACCTTGTTGGGCAAATTGTGCAGAGCCGAATGAGTCTTTCTTGCTTTCGAGAAATTGCGAGGAAACTTCGGATCACTATTAACGAAAGCCGTCATGCTGACTGGGGCGCAGTCTCCGCATGGATCGTTGCCTGGCGGGTTACAGCCAACAGGCCAGTTCTCTAATGGTCCATCCCAGTAGTAAACGACATCCAAGAGTTCGCAGCTCGGTGTCGTAGAACACAATTCTGAATAGTAGAGAAAATTGCTGCCGTCATCCCAGATCGGAAAAACTGCGCAAACGCAGCGTGTGGTTGTCATCTGAAGTCTCATCTTGAGATCATCAGTTGGCGAACATGAACCGCGATTGTCAGTCATGCCATTGACATTTTCAGCGATCGGCTCGACC
>JANRLN010000198.1:0-6123 GCA_033762515.1 Planctomycetaceae bacterium | reverse complement strand
AGGTCGTTTGGAGCATTACCCGACTGCGAGCTTGCCGTGGAATCCCCGGCGGCATGGGAGTTCACCTCGGCAGGGTCCTGCGAAGGGACTTCCAGCAGCGACTCGTCCTCAAGACCGGCTTCGGCCTGGTAGCTCACCAGTTCCACGACGGCCGGTTCAGGCGGGAGTGCATCGGCCGGATCGACCCAGACGACGGCTTCAGCGCCGGGAAGTGCTCCGAGATACAGACGGGATTCCAGCGGTTCGACAGCCGGCGTCATCGCTGAGGGACGCAAGCGATGTGCGCGAATGCTGCCGGTCGGTGATCCCCAAACGCGTGCAAACCACTGCGACAATTCCATGTCAACCCTCGCCGCTGATCGCCGTGCCCTGATCAGGGGGAGACATCCAGCGCGACACCGCCTGACTCCGGCAATGGCGCGCAGACTAACCGCATCGGCAACATGTGCCGAACATCGACCGGCGATCAAATCGTCCTTGGGAACGATTCGTCGACGATGCGTGTGCGGTCGCGGAATTCCCCCCTCCGACGACTGTACGTGTCCCTCGTTATCGGTTCCGTGGACACCGGAAGATGCGGAATCTTCAGAGCGACCCAAAAATCCATTGCCGTCGGAAAATTCGGCAAACTTCGGTTGGCATTCCGTCGAAATCTAGACGGGACGAGTGCGCTTGTGCGCCAAATGGCGGCGGTTCCGTCGAATTCGAGTTTTCGGCGACGAAACGCCGGCTGCCAGAAAGTGATGCTGCAGACGCAGCCCCCGGGGGGGTTCCGGGGCTTCATCCACACGCATCACCTTTGGGGGGGAACGCAGATCGTGACGCCAGAGCCACGTTTATTCCTACCGGAGCGCGAACGGATGCCGCGCCGTGCAGACGCACTTCCTTTGCCTCTTGTTAAACGACACCGGCTTCGCGATCGGCTGTACGCTCACACCGCGGCAGTTTTCTTTGCCGCGGTAACGAACCTGCTCTCCGGCTCTCCAGCATCAGTGACCGCAGCCGACCAATGGACGGCCGCTCCGGCACCTGGTTCAGGTTCGAAACCGACCTCCACGTTGCCAATTGATCGGTCAAAGCACCCCGAACCCACCGCGTTAGTTCCCGGGTCCGCCGGTGTGAAGCCTCTCACCGGCGGGTCGACCGCCGATTGGATGGCGCGGCTGAGTGACCCCGATCCACGAGTACGGCGGACGGCGCTGGAAGAGTTGGAAACGCTGACAGTTCCGATTCCGATCGCCGTCCGTCGCAAGGTGGTCAACCTCGCCTCGAACGACTCCGATCCGTTGGTGCAGGGCCGCGCGCAGTTACTGCAGATCGAATGGAGTCTGCATCCGCTTCCGGTCGCCGCACCTCAGGAGCCGACGTCGCCAGTTCACGTTGCCGGGGCGTTGCCCGAAGAGATCCCGCCGGCTCCCGCACCGGCGTCTGCAAGCGAGATGGCGCCTGCGGTTGTCGACACATATCCGAACGTTGCCGCGGCTCCAGCTCGCGTCAAATTGCGATTGCGTCAACCGATCCAAGTTTCCTTCAATACGGCAGAAGACGAGATCGGCAGCTTCAACAGCGCGCCGTCGCCAACAGAGGCTGTTGATGAGGCGTGGAGCTTTGGCCCGGAAGTCGCAACACCGCAGGCCCCGGCGGCTTCTGAACCGAGATACGACTGGTGGGACGAAGGCGTCGACGCTGAGCTAACCGACAAACCTGATGCCGCGTCAGGCCTCGACGTCGTAGAACTCGAACCTGCCGGTCGCGTCTCGCTTGCTGCGCTCGAGTTTGAGGATGAGTTGGCTCTCAACACGGCGTTGCCGCCGAGTCCGCTGGAGATCTCGGCGACAACGGGCGATCCCGATGTACTGTTTCGCCCGCTCGAGCAACCCGATGCGCTTGTCACTGAAAGTGAAGTCATCCCCGATTTCGACACGATGGTGTATACGCTCCGCGACGCCCCGCCCGGGTATTCGGGTCCTTCCAGCGTCGCTCCGTCGGAAGGCCAGGTGAGCGGGCACTTTGTTCCCGTGGAAGATCGCTGGCGCGTGGGCCTGCCTTACTGGGATCGCTACGACAAGGGACATCCTCCCGTAGATGATTACCCGTACGTCGAGGGCCACAAACTCGATCCGTTCAACCAGAACGTGATCAAAGGGGACTACCCGATCATCGGGCAGCACACGTTCCTGAACACCACGGCCACATCGAACTCGCTGTTCGAGTTGCGCAACGTGCCGACGGGAACCACGCCGTTTGAAAGCACGGTGAATCCCTTTCAGAACGAGTTCTTCGGGAACCCGCAGCAGTTCTTCTACAACCACAACTTCATTCTGTCGTTCGATCTGTTCCACGGAAACGCCGCCTTCAAGCCGATTGACTGGCGCGTCAAGGTCACCCCCACATTCAACCTGAACTATCTCGACGTCAACGAACTGGGGGTTGTTTCGCCCGATGTTCGTTTCGGCACCACCCGCGCCCGGCAGGACTTCGCCCTGCAGGAGTGGTTCGTGGAAAAGAAGCTTGCCGACCTCAGCCCCGACTATGACTTCATGTCGGTCCGGGCCGGATCTCAGGTTTTCAACAGCGACTTCCGCGGCTTCATCTTCGCCGACGTGAATCGCGGCGTGCGGGTCTTCGGCACGCGAAACGCCAATCGCGATCAGTTCAACCTCGCTGTATTTGACATGCTGGAGAAGGAGACGAACAGCGGCTTGAACTCGCCCCACGACCGTGAGCAGACCGTGGCGATCGCCAACTATTACCGACAGGACTTCATCTATCCCGGCTACACCGCCCAGGCGAGCTTTCACTACAACAACGACGGACCCAGCACCGAGTTCGACCACAACGATTTCCTGGCGCGACCCGATCCGGCGGGCGTCTTTCGCGAACACCGCGTCGAAGCGTATTACATGGGAATTACGGGCGACGGCCACATGGGCCGCATCAATGTCAACAACGCCTTCTACTGGGTCCTGGGACGCGATTCCTTCAATCCCCTGGCGGGCCGCGAACAGACGATCAATGCGCAGATGGCGGCGTTGGAGCTCTCCTACGACCGCGACTGGGCGCGCTTTCGCGGGTCGTTCCTGTGGTTCTCGGGGGACGACAACATCCTGGACAAACAGGCGCGGGGCTTCGATTCCATCATGGACAACCCCGCCTTTGCAGGGGGTGGTCTGACTTACATTCAGCGGCAGAACGTCCGGCTGTTCGGCGTTGGGCTGTTCCAGCGGGAAAGTTTCGTGCCGGACTTGCGCTCGAGCAAGAACCAGGGGCAGGCCAACTTTGTAAATCCGGGCTTGTTTCTCTACAACCTGGGCCTGGACGCCGACATCACGCCCAAGGTGAAGATGATCAACAACGTGAACTTTCTGTACTTCCATAAGACCGAAATTCTGGAACGCTTCACGTTCCAGGACAACATCAATCACGACGTCGGTGTGGATATGAGTACTGGGGTGGAGTATCGCCCGTTTCACAACGACAACGTGATCATCCTCACCGGAATGGCGTTGTTCCTGCCCGGAGCCGGCTTCGATGACCTGTTCGGCGTAACCGACCCCTTCGCGAGCAACAACTCGCGCAGCGTTGATGCACCGACGATGTTTCAGGCTTTTACCGACATTACGCTCACGTTTTAGGGAGAGAGGCGTCGGGCGTCAGATGCTCAAGCGTCAGGAAGGGCGGCCGGATCGGCGGCTTCTTCATGATGTCCGGTGTTTGATCCCCGAAGGCCGCTCCGGCAAGGATGCCGATCTATGTTTCGTCGACATCGCATGACTGTGGGAATTCTGGTTGGACTTGGCGGCTGGCTGTCGCTGGGTTATCTGATCCCACCCGCCTCGCGCGATGAGGGGCAGTGGTTGCGCGCCGCCGACCAGGCCGGTGCAGACGTTGGAGTTCCTATGGCTCCGATGGCGGACACGAGCAGCGCGAAACCCCGCGCCCTGGCTCCTGCCCCCTATCAGGATACCTCGTTTCCGGTCCCTCCCGAATTTGCCGGACTCGATCTGACGCAGCAGACTCCGGAACAGGTCAACGCCAAAAGTTGGGGCTGCAAAGGGTGTCACCAGAACGTACGTGATCCGCACTTCAAGGATTCCGTGCAATTGGGCTGCACCGACTGTCACGGCGGCAACGCCAACACGGGGGACAAGCATCAGGCGCACGTCCGCCCCTGCAATTCCGAAGTCTTCTGCTCCTCCGCCGCGCCGGTTCGGTCGTATGCAGCCTTGAATCATGAGAACTGGCGGTTCATCCGCTTCATGAACCCCGGCGACCTGCGCGTCGCCCACTTGAGCTGCGGAACCATCGGCTGCCATCCTGCCGAATCGCTGCAGGTTAAGAAGTCGATGATGACCCACGGCTGCATGCTGTGGGGCGCCGCCTTGTACAATAACGGCGGCGTGCCGTTCAAGTGGCCGCGGTTCGGTGAAAGTTACAGTATGCACGGCGCCCCGCAGCGCCTGCAGACCGTCCCGCCCCCCACCGACTACGAGATGCACCAGAAGGGCGTGCTTCCGTTTCTGGATCCGCTGCCGCGGTATCAGGTCTCGCAACCCGCAAACATTCTGCGAATCTTTGAGCGCGGCGGTCGCTTCGTGATCGAGACCGGAATCCCCGAGCGAACCGAAGAACCCGGACGTCCGCGCGTTCGCGTGAGCAATCGCGGTCTGGGCACTCAGAACCGGACCGACCCGGTGCTCATCGGATTGCAGAAGACCCGGCTCCTCGATCCCACCCTCAACTTCATCGGCACCAACGACCACGCCGGCGACTTCCGCAACAGTGGTTGCACCGCCTGCCACGTCGTGTACGCCAACGATCGTTCGCCGGTCACCGCGGGACCATTTGCCAAGTACGGCAATCGCGGACTCGCCGCACCGCATGACGACGGCTTCGTGACCAACGTTGATCCCTGCATCCCCAAGAATGAACCGGGGCACCCCATCGAGCACCGCTTCCGATCGGGAATGCCCACCAGCCAGTGCATCGTCTGCCATACGCATCCCGGCACCACCGTAATGAACAGCTATACGGGCTACATGTGGTGGGACGAGGAGACGGATGGCGAGTGGATCTACCCGCCGGAGCAGATGCACCCGACCTCGGAAGAGTACACGCGGTCCAACATGTCCAATCCGAACGAGTCGTCGGCGCGGAACAGGCTCTCTGATCCTGAGTTTCTGGCCAACGTCAGCGACCTCAACAGCCAGTTCCCCACGATGCACGTCGCCGACTACCACGGCCACGGCTGGCTGTACAAGGCGGTCTTCAAAAAGGATCACGACGGGACTCCGCTGGATCACGAAGGCAACCGTTTGCCGACGGTCTCGATCGAACAGCGCGAGGCTGCCGTCAAGGTCGCGGAGATCCATAAGGAGATCTATCGCGGGGTCGACCATTTCGATCCGGTTTCCAAACAGGAGGTGATGCGCCGCGAAGCCGAGCTGCGCGAGTACCAGAAATTCATCCCCGTTCACATGCTCGACATTCACCTCGAAAAGGGGATGCACTGCGTTGACTGCCACTACGTCCAGGACAGTCACGGAAACGGGAAGCTGTACGGCGAAGTGCGGGCCGCCATCGAGATTCAGTGCATTGATTGTCACGGCACCGCGCAGAAGTACGCTACTCTGCGGACCTCCGGCCCGTGCGCCGAAGAACGAGCGCCGAACTTGCCGCAGGGACGCGACCTCAGCGTGATGCGGACCCCGTTCGGCAAGCGGCGCTTCGAACGCCGCGGCGACCGGCTGGTGCAGCACTCGATGGTGGAAGAGGGGATCAGTTGGGAAGTCACCCAGGTGAAGAACACGGTGACTCCGACTCACCCCGATTACAACGCACTGTCGGCCCTGTCAAAGACGGTGCGCTTCGACCCGCAGGGCCGGCTTGCCTGGGGCGATGTTCCCGATGATGAACATGTCTGTGCTCATGCCAACAGCAACATGAGCTGCATCGCTTGCCACTCATCCTGGAATCCAAGCTGCTACGGTTGCCATCTCCCGCAGAAGGCCAACCGCAAAATGCCCGAACTCCACAATGAAGGGGACATCACCCGCAACTACACGTCGTACAATTTCCAGACGCTGCGCGATGAAGTCTTCATGCTGGCCCGCGACGGCAACG
>JANRLN010000197.1:0-1888 GCA_033762515.1 Planctomycetaceae bacterium | reverse complement strand
CGGTAGCGCGACCATTTCGTGCAGCGCAACTCCGAACCTGCAAGAACTCAAAGGTCATCGAATGCCAATCGCATGCCGATCGACAGTTCGCAGAGGCGTGATCGTCTCACTAGGTGCTGTTTTGGCTCTGACTTTGAGCTTCAACGAGTCGCAGATGGCGTTTGGGCAAAAATCCAAATCCCGGACCCCGGCCGGCGCCAAGGGAAAGAAAGAAACCCCGCCCGGGGTCAAGGAATACACATCCCGCAATTTCGTTCTCCGCACCGATCTGACCGCCGAGGAATCGAAGGATCTCCTCGAACGCCTGGAAACAATGCTGGTCCAGGTCGGCAAATATTGGGGCAAGCCGAATTCGCAGATCATCGAAATGTACGTCGTCAAGGATCTGCAGCTCTGGCCCGACGGCAGCATTCCCCCCGATGCCCTGCAGAGCGTTTCGACCGGCGGCGGATTGACCATCAGCCAGACGATGGCTTCCGTCAACCGCGCAACGGGCAAGAAGATCCAGCATCTGGGGACGAAATCGGTCGTCTACGCCGTCGCCGATCGCGGCACGCCGCTGCATGAGGCAGTCCACGCCTACTGCGCCCAATCATTCGGCACCACCGGCCCCACCTGGTTCTCGGAAGGGATTGCCGAACTGGGCCAATACTGGCGTGACAAAGATCTCAGCGTGAAGATCCATCCCGGAGTGCTGGAGTACCTGCAGGAGAGTGAGCCGGTGCCGCTGACGGAGATTGTCGACCTTTCGCAGCGGACCGGCGACAGTTGGCAAAACTACGCGTGGCGGTGGGCGCTGTGCCATATGCTGGCGTTCAATCCCAATTATTCGGCCCGCTTCCGACCGCTGGGACTCGACATCTTGCGGGAAGGGAACGAGACCTTTCAATCGGTCTACGGGTCGATGGCTCCCGAGATTTCGTTCGAGTACCTGCAGTTTCTCGCGCATCTCGACAACGGTTACCGCGTCGACCTGTGCGGTTGGGACTGGAAGACCAAAGCGGTCGCCGTCCGCGGCAAGTCCACCGTGCAATCGAAGATCGAAGCCGGTCGCGGCTGGCAGGCCTCGCGTCTCCTGGCGAAGGAGGGGGAGTCGTACGCTTACACTGCGGAAGGAGAATGGCAGCTCGCGAAAGATGGCGACAAGCTGACTGCGGCGGGAACTGCAGAAGGCCAGGGTCGATTGATCGGCGTGATTTTCGACGACTACAAGCTCAGCGAGCCCTTCGAACTCGGAGTCGACGGCCGTTGGACCGCCCCCAGCGACGGGGCCGTTTATCTGCGTTGTCAGGACGACTGGAAGAGCGTGGCTGACAACTCGGGAGTGATCACGGTCAAGTTTCGAGCTGCCGAGTGAACGTCCAAGGCCAAATCGGCGCAGCTTGCGGGCACTTCCGCAATTAAGATTCAGGCCGTTCCTCATTCACCAACTCAGATTGCCGACTGCGAGAGGCTGCCATGTCCGCCGGACCAGTGTTCGGGGAGATCTCCTGGGAAAGGATGATCCGCGCCGTGGAAAAGATCAAAGAGCGTCTGCAGCGGTCGGTGACGGTGCTGGAAGGGGCGGGAATTCCTTACGCGGTGGTGGGAGGGAACGCCGTAGCGGCGTGGGTCTCGCGCGTGGATGAAGCCGCCGTCCGCAACACCCGCGATGTTGATATTCTGCTGCGTCGTTCGGACTTTCCGCAGGCGATTGCCGCCATGCAACAGGCGGGGTTCGTGTATTGCGAAACGATGAGCGTCCACATGTTCCTGGACGGCCCCGACGCCAGCCCGCGCGACGCCGTCCACATCCTCTTCGCGGCGGAGAAAGTCCGCCAGATCGACGTCTGCCCCGCACCAGACGTTGCGGAGTGCGATAACACGGGGGACTTCCGCATCATCGCCC
>JANRLN010000196.1:0-12579 GCA_033762515.1 Planctomycetaceae bacterium | reverse complement strand
GTTCCAGGATCGAATTCGGGCTGCCCATTTTGCGAGGCGTTCTGGTCTCGTTCCCGCAACAGCAGCACTCGGCGATAGAGGTTCCCATTGCGCAGGAACCAGGTCACCTCTGCGGCGTTGGAATCGGACGTATTGTTCGGGTCCACGCGACCATCGTCGCGGTCGGGTTGATTGTCCTGAGCGCGAAAGAAGCGAAACTGCTGAGCCGTTGTCAGGGACGATGGAGCCAACGCCAACGCCTGCCCGTAATACACCGTGTCGTCGAGGCTGTCGTCGCGAATTCGGGCATCGACCGTCATTGACAACACGTCGTCGGTGTCATTGGATGTGTCGTTTTCAGAGAGATAGAAGTAGCCGCGCCGACGGGCGGCTTCCACTTCCGATGCGGTCAGATCCTCGTTCAAGGCGAACGGCACGAGGAAGCGGAAGGTGCGCTTGTCAAGGTCGGCCTTGAGGAGCGTCTGGACAGAGCGAGCGCGCTGGTCGTTCTCCATCAACCCCCGCTGCTTGGAAACCGAGGACCCGGCGATCTGAAAGACCTGGGCAAACAGCGACATCAGCAGCAGGACCAGCGTCACCGCCACCATCATTTCCACCAGCGTGAAGCCGCGAGCGGCCGAGCGTCGCGACGGGAAATGTCGCCGTTGGCCAGGGCCGCGCGATGTTGAGGAACCGGCGATGGGCCGAGTCGCAGGCGTTTTGCAGAGGGACATCATGGAATTGGCCTCTCAATCCGTCCAATTAGAACGTGCGTGGGCGGAACGGGAAGACGTCGACGACGCCGCGCATCAGAATCGCGCCGCCGATGGTGTCGACCCCCGCCCGCGTGATCGTTTGGGGAGTCAAGGTGCCGGTGGTGAACGGCGAGTCTTCAATCACGGATTGATCCAGCGTCAGCCGGACGAAACGGTCCATCCCCGGCGCCACGGGATCGGCTTCGAAACCGGCCGGAACCACGTCGGCGATGGCATGCGGGAAGACGCTTTCGGCCGTGTCGATGATGCGATACCACCGTAAGTTATGGGCATCGCACACGAAGCCCCCCTTCTTGAAGAAGGGCTTCAGCCCCGTCGAGCTGTATTGCAAGACGCAGAAATTCCGCGTCTTGTCGTCGGACCCGGGGAAGTTCAACTCCGGGGCGTTGTCGTCAGTCCCGTCGTTGTTGTCGTCGGTCCCGGCGACGCCGGGCTGGCCATCCAGTCCGCGGTCGACTTTGCGGAACACGCACGAATAGACCTGTTCGTCCTGCACCCCGTACGACCGACGGAAAAAGACCACGCAGTCCACATGAGAAGCACCCCCGGGGCTGCGGCGGACCGACAGGACATACGAGTAACGACGCTCCAGCGACTCAACCCGCGCCCGGACGGGTGTGAACCCCGCGGGAATGGATTGGGCCGCCGGCCAACTGATGGTGGTCCCGTTCGCCACGGCGGCAAGTCCGGTGACGCTGAGAGAGTGGCTGCGTCGACCGGTCTCATCCAGCAGCAGCAGGCGGTCGGGCACCAGGTCGGGCGTCGGGGTCGTGACAGATTGGCTGAGGTCGTTGAAATCGACCCCCAATAAATCGATCGACGTCGCCGTGACGTTGGCCAACTCGAGCGATTCCGCCTGAGTGATCCAGCTATCGGGGAGCACCACGGCCGACGCCGAGCGGAATTCGTTCAGTGCGGCCGAATCGGCGAAGTTGAACAGTCCGAAGGCGGGAAAGCGGTTCAGCAGCGGGAGGTACGGGGTGCCGTTGATGTTGCCAAAGTGCTGCCGAGCGCCGGTAACTCCGGCCCCGCGGAAGTTGTTGTCCGCATCGGCGGAATCGACCAGCATGAACCCCAGAGGATCAATGACATAGTTGTTCAGCGTGACGGTGCTCCATTCGGTCCCTCCGTCCGTTGTCGTTCCTCCCTCGACGAACGACCAGATGGGCTCTGCGCCGCCGGACATCCCGTTGATGTTGCACGCGTAGACGGCGGGGGGAGTCTTGCGGCGTACGTTCAAGGTGGGTACGACGACGTCAAACTGGTTGTATGCCGCAGCCGGCTGCCATTCGACGCCGATGTTGATCAGTTCCGGGACCGCGCGGGCCTGGGCTTCCGCGTTGTAGCGCAGGTTCGCGGCGTTCGTCAGTTGCGACGCCTGAATCGACCGCAGCACCGAGATTGGAAACAGCGTTGCCAGCGCCACGACGCCGATGCTCATCACCAGGGTGGAGACCAGAACTTCGCTGAGCGAGGTGCCGCGGCGGTGGCAGTGGGCAGCGGGTCGCCAGCAGCGGGCAGCAGCACCTTCCGCCTTCCGCTTTCCGCCTTCCAATTTGCGCCTCGAAATCTGTCGGTAGGTCATCATCGTCCTGCCACCTCTCCGGTCTCGGAGTAGCGGAACCGTTCGGGAATGTTGTCGGTCCCATCGGCGTTCACGTAGATGGGATTGGTGGTGATCGCACCGGTTCGCGTGAAGAGGGAGACGATCACTTTATCGCTGCGTTGGTAGGCTTCGGCGGCATCCGAGGCAGTCAACCCCGGTACCATTTCAGGAGCTGTCCAAGGCGCTGCGTCCATCGGATCTCGGCGAATGGACCAGTCAATCCGGTCGCGGTCCGCATCCTTCTGATCGGCGACATAGAGGTGGATCAATCCCGAGCTTGCCTCAAACCCCGTCACGGACCCCCTTGGCGAAAAGAGGATGTCGCAATAAGGTGTGTACTCAAAGGACGGAGACCAGGCGTTCGCCGGGGTGATGCTCCGCCTCCAGGTGGAAGGGAGCCGGTTGCCGCGAAGATTAGGGTCGCGGGTCAGACCCCCCACGCCGTCAGGATCGTTGCTGCAGCGATCCAGATGGACTACGACCCCTTTAGGCAGCTGGATCGGCTCCTGATTGGGCATCGGTGCAGGGAGCAATTCAAGGCGGTATTTCAGCGACGGGCTGGCCCGGTCGAAGGCTTGCACGCTCGTGGCGGGGGTGTCGGCCGGTTCGCGATACTCCTGCTGCAGCAACAGCCTCAATGGAGGATCTCCGTCGGTTGGGTCGAAGCTGCTGAAAAGCCGGGTGTCGATGGTATACCACGCACCGGTGCCGTAAGGGATCTGAATACGGGCACCGTCACGCAGGACGCCGCGATCGTACAAACCCTTCCAGCCGGTATCGCGGGTGTAGGTGTTGGTATCGCCGTCGAACCCGCGCAGCACCCAGACCGCGTCAGCGGAGTCGTTGTACGGAGCGATGTTCAGCGAATCCCCGGTATCGCCGTTGTTGGCGGGATTGCCGTCGTTGTCGCCGTCCGGGCGCTCCAGCAAGACTGTTCCTTCCGTCCAGGGATCGGTGGGTGCAATATAGACCAGGCTCGAAACGGTTCGCGGATCGGTCGGGTCGAGCAAGAACCGCACGCCGCGCGGTTCCTTGGCGAAGATGGCCCGATCACGGGCCCCTTCCAAATACGACTGAATCTGCCGGGCGCCGGACCGCACCTTGTCGCCGTTGATGCTGATGTTGATTACGGAAACAGTGATCGCCGTCAACACCAGCGTGATGAGTACGACAACCAACAGCTCGATGAGGGTGAAGCCCCGTGCCGCGCGCCAGTGCAGCCGGTGAGCCGTCGGGGGATGGCAGCGCTGAATCAGCATGATGCGGCCTTTCATTATTTTTGCCGCCGGTTCGTAATGTTGTCGGCAAGGGGGCTTGCCGAGGGGTCCCCCAGCGCGGTCGGCTGGGCAAGGTGACCGAACACGTTCGCCGCCAATTCGAACTGCACCGGTTCGTACAGGCCGAGGATGCCGTCCGCTCCGGCGGAAACGACCAACACGGTGTGGTAGGTGCTCGGAGTGTGATACAGCAGTTCCAGCTTCTGACGAGCATCTGCCATCCCGGTCGCGCTGCCGCCGTCATTGCGATTAATGATGTCTTTTTCGAGGAGTCCGAACCCGTCATCCGGGTCGCGGAGCAACTGCTTGTCGCCGCTTTGAAGTTCGTATTGCGGTGTGAGCGCCGGCAGACTGCCGATGAGCAAGTTGGCATACCGCGGGTCGGCGGCGACGGCTGCGCCGGCTGGCTCGGTTAAGTTCGTATCGCCGTCGGTATCGCCGGTGAAGGTGTCTTCTCCGCAGCGCAGCAATCGAGTCGGCCAACGGTAGAACCGCAGCGGACGTCCCCAGCCGTCAATGAATTCCTGCAAGCCGTCGTTGTCGGTGTCGCGGACTTCCGAAGAGGAAAACTCGTCCTGACCTGCGGGTGGGACGCCGAACAGGTCCGCTCCCGTGAGAATCAGGTAGAGCATTTCGGAACTCTCGGTCTCGGGATTGTGCAGCGTCGGATCGGTGAAGCGCTCGCGCAAAAGCCGGGCATAGGGTTCCAAGTCGTCGTTGCCAGTTCCCGCGCCCAACTCCTGCGGATCGGGAACGCCGGAATAGTGGGGAAAGGTCGAGGTATAGACATCGGTGATGGTGTTTGAACCAAAAGTCGTATCGTTGGATCCAGGAATTCCTGGGGCTCCGTCAAACCAGGCCACCTCGGCAAAACTCTGCGGGAACTTGGCGCGAAAATAGGTCTTTCGGGCCAGCACTTCCCAGGTTCGATCACTCGCTCGGTCCACCAGATCGCGGTCGATCGGGACAGGACTACTGGGAAATGCCTGACGGCAGAAGCCTTTCGTGAAAGCCACCGCCCCCTGCAATTCCGCCCGTTCCAGGGCCCGTTGGAAGGCTTCCTGGCGCTGACGCAGCATGCCGTCGACTTTCTGGATCGTGGCGCGGGTGGCCTGCTCGCGGGCTGAGCGCAGAACGTTGCCCATGACCATGACGGAGATTGAGATCAACAGCAGAATGATGCCGATCACGACGAGGAGTTCCAGCAGCGTAAAACCGCGGCGGGTCTGAGGGGTATGCCAATGCATGGAATTCATCCGTCCGGGATGGCTCTCTATCCGTAGGGCCGTGACTTGGCCGCGATCGGTTCGCAATTTTCGTCGAGCGATCCATTCCGGTGACCCGGCGTGGATCGTTCTGCAGGGTTGATGCAGGAACTAAGGAACCAAGCGTCCGTTTCCGAAATTCGTGATGTTGTCGTCTTCCACCTGGCGTTGTGCCACTGTCACTGTGAGGGCCGGCGTCGTCCGAGTCCACCCCGGCAACGGCGTCGGGCCCCCGGGCTGGTAAGGTCCGCCGAAACCGTAAATGCCATCGCCCCCGGGCGAAATGATTTGGAAGGACTTAGGATTAAACGGTTGGGCGTTCAGATTCCCCCCCTGCAGGTATGGACTGGCAGGAAAATTGCCGCCGGGGAATTCCGCGGCGCGATAGCCGTTGCCATCGTACGAACTGAAGTACAGAATCGGATTCGGCTGCGAGGGCCAAGAATCGCGAAACTCGGGGAAGCCGTCGTTGTCCAAATCAATGAGCCGCGCGGCGTCAAAGTCGTACGCGGCGCTTTCGCGATTGGCGTTGTTGGCCAGTGAGAACGGATTCTGTGGGTTCTTCGTAAATCCGCGCAGACTCCATTGAACGTTGCCGGTGGAATAGTCACGGACAGGCAACCCTCCCAAAAATAGAACCAGACACTCTCCCGGTTCGACGTAATAAATGTCGGTTGTGTCGTCGTCGAGTGGGGCCGTGGGAGAACTGGGATTGTTGACGTCCGGATTGAAGTTGCGGGCGATGGTAAAGTCAAATTGCGGCCACAACTGACGAATGAGTGCTCGACTGCGAGCGCGCTCGGCGGCGATTGCAGCCGTGCTGGTATCGACCCAAGCGGCAGGATCTTCACAGAGGACAATGTAGCTCGGCGGTTCCGAGCCGTAGTTGCTTTTGAAACTGGTGACGGCAGTCGCGAGCCGGTTCACTTCCGCCTGCAACTGCGTGATTCGCACGCGGACTCGCACTGAATTCACTGCCGGCAGCAGCAGCGCGATCAGCAACGCGATCACGAAAATCACCACCAGCAACTCCACCAGCGTGAAGCCGCGACGACCGGGCGACAGGGTTGGTTGTACTCGCTGCTGATTCATGACAGGGGGTCTTTCCTGACTCGGTCGGCGGCCGGGGCGGGTCGCCAGGTACATGCCAATCAACACTTCGGACGCAGTTCGGACACCATTCACTCAGCGCTCGGGACGCACCGTCTCCCCGGAAGCCGCGGGGTCACATTTCCGCGGCGTATACATCCCGGAGAATGCGACGCCCTTACGACAGGTCGTTCAGCAGCTTGATCAGCGGCATGAAGAGGGCGATGACGATGAAACCGACGATCAACCCCAGCACCACCACCATCAGCGGTTCCAGCAGGTTGACCAGACCTTCCACCAGCACCGACACCTCTTCGTCGTAGACGTCGGCAACTTTGTAAAGCATGTTGTCGAGGGCGCCCGTTTCTTCGCCCACGTCCACCATGTTGACCACAATGTCATCCACCACGCGGGTTTCCTTCAGGGGCACCGCCATGGTTTCCCCTTCGCGAATCGCCGCGCTGATGTGCTCAAACGCGTTGTAAAACACGCGGTTTCCGGCCGTGTCGCGGGTGATGCTTAACGCTTCGAGGATGGGCACGCCGGAAGAAATCAGGGTTCCCAATGTGCGACAGGTTCGGGCGACGATCGATTTTTTCACGATCGTCCCCAGCAGCGGGAATCTGAGCCAGGCCCAGTCGACGATGTAGGCCCCCGTTTTGTTCTTTCTCACAATTTTGATGAAGAGCCACAGGGCGAAGGGGAGCGCCGGGCCGAGATACCAGTAGTTCACGATCGCATCGCTGAAGCCGATGAGGGCGACAGTGATCGACGGGAGTTCGGTGTCGAAGTCTTCGAAGATCTTTTTGAACTTGGGAATGATGTAGTACATGATGAAGCCCACGATCAGCGTGGCGACGGTGATCACCGCGCACGGATAGATCATGGCCCCCTGCACCTTCCGCTTCAGGCTCTGCTGCCGTTCCTGGAATTCGGCGAGACGTTGGAGAATGATTTCCAACGCACCCCCCGCCTCCCCGGCCTTCACCATGTTCACGTAGAGGTTGTCGAAGGCTTTGGGCTGCTTCGACATGGCATCCGACAGGGTGCTGCCGGATTCAATATCTTCAATAACCCCCATGAGCGAGTTCTTGAGGGCGCCGGGCTTGCACTGCCCTTCGAGAATTCGCAGGCTGCGGAGGATCGGCAGGCCGGCGTCCTGCAGCGTGGACAATTGCCGCGTGAAGGCGGTCAGCTTCTTCCCGCTGACGCCCCCCATCGTGAAGGTCTTGCCCTTTTTCGCGGCGGCCTTCTTCTTGGTGGCGTCGGCCTTGGTGGCTTCCTTGGTCTTCTTCTTCGCCCGACCCTTTTCGGTGATCTTGGTGACGAAGAAGCCCTTCTCTCGGATCTTCGCCTGCGCCTCCTGTTCGGAGCCGGCGTCGATCGAGTCCTTCACCTCGAGGCCGGTGTTGTCCATCGCCTCGTATTGGTATGTGGGCATTGCGGCATTCCTCAGTCGAGAGACGAGAGTCCAGTGTCGAGAGCCAGAGTCCTGTCCATGCAACTTACCAGCGAAAGAGTCTCTGGCTCTCGACTCTTCACTCTGGTCTCTCGACTCATCCTATTCCGAATCGTCCGTCACGGTTTCCCGCACAATTTCATCGATCGTTGTGATCCCGTCGAAGATCAGTTTCAATCCCGATTCCCGCAGCACGATCATTCCCTGCGTACGGGCGAAATTCCGCAACTCATCGACGTTGGCGTTGTTCGAAATCAAGTCGCGAATATCGTCGTTGACGTCCAGCAACTCATGAATCCCGGTTCGGCCTTTGTAGCCCGAATTGTTGCACCGCTGGCAGCCGCGACCGTAGTAGAACTTGTATTGCCGCGCCTGCTGCACCGGGAGCTGCAATTCCATGAGCAACTCGTCGCTGGGATCGAACTGAGTGCGGCACTCCACGCAGATGCGCCGGACGAGCCGCTGGGCCAGCACCCCTTCCAGGCAGGCGGTGATCAGGAATGGCTCGACCCCCATGTCGCGCAGCCGCGTGATGGCTGACGGAGCGTCATTCGTGTGGAGCGTACTGAACACCATGTGCCCGGTGAGCGCACTTTGGACGGCGACTTCGGCGGTTTCGTAGTCGCGGATCTCGCCCACCAGAATCGTGTCTGGATCGTGCCGCAGGATGGCGCGGAGCACGGTGGCGAAGGTGACTTCGATGTCGGGGTTGACGGGGACTTGAATCAACCCGTCGATGTCGTACTCGATGGGGTCTTCGGTCGTGATGACCTTGGTTTCGATGTCGTTGATTTCGTTGAGGGCCGAATAGAGCGTGGTGGTCTTTCCGCTCCCCGTGGGGCCGGTCACCAGCACGATGCCGTTGGGCCGCTTGATCATCTTGCGGAACAGCGCCAGGTTGTGCGCGTCCATTCCGATCTTGTTCAAGTCGAGCTGGACCACGGTGCGGTCCAGCACTCGCATGACGACCGATTCTCCGAAGAGCGTCGGCAGCACGCTGACCCGCAAGTCGACCTGATTGCCCCCCACGTTCAGCTCGATCCGTCCGTCCTGCGGCAGTCGCCGTTCGGCGATGTCGAGTTCCGACATGATCTTAATGCGCGAAACGATGGCGTTTGCGAGGTGCCGGGGGGGCGGCACCATTTCGTACAGCATCCCGTCCGCCTTGACGCGGACTTTGAATTCATCTTCGAACGGCTCGAAGTGGATGTCGCTGGCCTGATCTTTGATCGCCAGCAGCAGAATCATGTTCAAGAGCTTGCGAATCGGAGCGGCGTCGGCGATTTCCGCTTCGGCGGCGAGGTCGAATCCGCGGCCTTCGCCGTCGTCCTCATGGCCCTCTTCCATGCCGGCGATCACCGACTCGATGCTCTCCTCCTGGTCGGCGTAGTAGCGGCGAATCGCCGCTTCCACGTCCTTCCCATTGGAGACCGCGCCCCGGACTTCGACCCCCAGAAAGTTCCGCAAGTCGTCGAGAGCGGCGACGTTCTGCGGGTCGGCCATCGCCACCGTCAGCACGTCGTCCTTCAGCGAGATCGGCATCACCTTGTAAAGCTCGGCCATCGTCATTGGCACGAGCTCCAGAGCCTTTGGCGTGATCGTCGTTTCGATGAGATTGACGATCGGCATCCCCCATTGCTCAGCGACCGCTTCGGTCACCTGGGCGTCGGTGACCATCCCCATGCGGATGGCGACCTGGCCGATGATCTCGCCCGGGCTTTGCTTCTGCTCTTCCAGCACGTCCCAGAGCTGATCCTCAGTGAGGTAGCCCAGGTCGACCAGAATCTGTCCGAGCTTGCGCTGTGCCATAGTGACCGACGTCTCCGGTTCGCAGCCCCGCCGCGAACGCTTGCCTAATCTGCGAATGCGGAAATATCAGAACGGCAGGAAATCCCCATGAACGTCTTGTGAACGCCGCATGAATCCCCAGAGATTCCCTCAGGATTCACACGGCATCCCCGGATCTCATTCGTCGTCCTCATCGTCTTCTTCCGGTTCGTCATCCAGGAGTCCCTTCTTGGCACGCATGATGCGGGCCTTGAGTTCCCCGGGGTTGTTCGACTTCATGACGACATCGTCTTCTTCGCACAGCCCGTTCTTCCACAGGTTGAACAGCGCGTCGTCCAGGAGCTGCATCCCGAACTTGCGTCCGGTTTGAATGGAGGAGTTGATGCGGTAAGTCTTGGCTTCACGAATCAAGTTCGCGATGGCCGGGGTCACCACGAGCAGTTCGTAAGCAGCGACCATCCCCTTCGGTTTGCGTCCCAGGAGGGCCTGCGAGAGGATGCCGATGATCGCCACCGACAACTGCGTGCGGATCTGTTCCTGCTGATTGGTGGGAAACACGTCGATAATCCGGTCGACCGTTCCCTGGGCGCCGGTGGTGTGCAGCGTACCGAACACCACGTGACCGGTTTCGGCCGCGGTGATCGCCGAGCCGATCGTGGCCAGGTCGCGCATTTCTCCCACCAGAATACAGTCGGGGTCCATCCGCAGCGCTCGACGGAGCGCTTCAGGGAAGTCGGGGACGTCGACGCCGATTTCACGCTGATTGATCGTGCACTTCTTGTGCTTGTGGTAATACTCGATCGGGTCTTCCAGGGTGATGATGTGGTGGTCGATCGTGTCGTTGAGATAGTTGATCATGCTGGCGAGACTGGTGGTTTTGCCGGAGCCCGTCGGCCCAGTCACCAGGAACAAACCACGCGGACGTTTGATCAAATCGGCGATCACCGGGGGCAATCCGAGTTGCTCAAACGAGAGAAATTCGTTGGGAATCCGCCGCAGCACCATCCCGATGTGACCGCGCTGCTTGAACACGGCGACGCGGAAACGGGCTTTGTCTCCGAAAGCAAATCCGAAGTCGGTTCCCCCAACTTCCTGCAGTTCTTGTTGGTTCCGTTCGGGGGTGATGCTCTTCATCAGCCCGACAGTGTCTTCGGGCTCGAGGACCTTCGTCTCCAGCCGCACCATGTGTCCGCTGGCCCGCACCACGGGCGGCTGACCCGTGGTGATGTGCAGGTCGCTCACCTTTTCCCGCACCACCGTTTCCAGCAGCTTGTCGATCTGAACTGTGGCCATAGTGCCCGATCTCGCCCGCGTAAATCTGGAATGGCGCAGGACACGAAGACATCCGGCGCCTCACCGGAAATTCGGTGAGGCCCTACATATACCGCGGTCACCCGCGCCTGTCATGCGTCCGCATCATGAGGAAACGACGTAGCTCACGAGTCGTCCACAGGATTCGTCCGTCTGCCAGAGCTGTTTTTGGGAGCGCCCTCAGGTCAGCCAGTGAAGGGTGATCGATTCACCAAAGACCCATGGGCGCGATGCTGCAAGATGTGAAGCGTGCCGTGCAAGAACCCGCTGAGCGGTCGCCGCGTAACCCCGGAGAATGAAAAGCGAACGAGAGCCGGGAATGGACAGCCGATCAACACGCCAAGATTTCCCTCGGCAGAGGATTGTTCGCGACCAGCCGCAGAAACTCAAGGAATGGCGGCAAGAGTGGGGGTGATGATCGCTTCAGCCGCGCGGCAGGGATTCCCCGTTGGAGGTGAAGTGCGGCGTCGCCGGCTGGTTCCGAAGGGCCAAAAGGACGCTCAGGATTGGCTGATCTGAACGCCGCAAAATGCGACACACCGAGCGGCCAGAATCCTGTGAGTCAGGGTGGCAGTCATGTGATCGTTCGGACACCCTGTCCTGTGCACGTTGCCGAATGGCCTTGTGGGGACGCATACGGCCGCATGTGTAATAAGGATCAGTTGTCTAGTGCCCGCCCTTATCGAGTCGGGCGACTTCCAGCAGCGTTGTTTTCCCGGCGAGCGCCTTGTCGAGGGCGTCTTCGACCAGTGTTTTCATGCCGAAGAGGCGTGCCTGGCGGCGGATGTTCTGGGAGGGTTCGCTGCGGAAGGTCATCTCGCGAAGCGTCGAGTTCATGACCAGCAATTCGAACACGGCCAGGCGTCCGCGGTAGCCCGAGTGCTGGCAGTTGCTGCACCCTTTTCCACGTGTCATTTGTGCAGATTCAAGCTGGTCGGGAGAGAGGCTGAACTGTTCGATATCGCCCGGTTCCGCCTCATACGGCTCTTTGCATTTTGCACAAACCACCCGGACCAGGCGCTGGGCCATGATCGCCATCACGCTCGAAGCCACGAGGAACGGCTCCACACCCATGTCGATCAGGCGTGTCACAGAACTGGGCGCATCGTTCGTATGAAGCGTACTGAAAACTAAGTGTCCAGTCAGAGAAGCTTGGATTGCCATCTCTGCCGTCTCGGTGTCGCGAATCTCGCCGACAAGAATCACATTCGGGGCTTGCCGCAGCATTGCGCGAATGATCCGGCCGAAATTCAGCCCGATGTCGGACTTCACTTCCACCTGGTTGATCCCCGGAAGGTAGTATTCGACGGGGTCCTCGGCAGTAATGATCTTGCGGTCAGGTCGATTGATTTCACCTAAAGCGCTGTACAGTGTCGTGGTTTTCCCGGAACCCGTTGGCCCGGTGACCAGAAAGATGCCGTTGGGACGGCGAATGAGGTTCTGAAACTTCCGATAGTTCTCTTCGCCGAAGCCGAGGTTGCGGATACCGACCTTGATGTTGTCGCGGTCGAGAATCCGCAGCACCACCGCCTGACCGTGGTTGGTGGGGAGAATACTGACGCGGAGGTCGAAGTCTTTTCCGTTGGCGCGCGTCTTGATCCGGCCGTCCTGGGGACGACGTTTTTCGGCGATGTCCATCCGGGCCATGATCTTAATACGGGAGACCATCGCGGCCAGCAGCCGCTTTGGCGGGCTATCGCGCTCGACCAGCACACCGTCGATCCGGTAGCGGACGCGGACGCGGTCTTCGAAGGGTTCTACATGAATATCGCTGGCACGCATGGTCACTGCTTCACTGATGATCAGGTTCACCAGTCGCACGATGGGCGCGCTATCGTCTTCCTCGGCTCCCTTGGTGCCGGGACCATCGGTTTCGGTGAAATCGATTGCCGTTTCCGTGAACTCGGCGAGCATCGAGTCGACCGACTCGGTTTGTGAATCGCCGTAATGGCGGTTGATGGCGCTTTGGATCGCTTCCTTGGAGGCGACGGCGATCTTGATTTCCCGGTTGAGCACGAACCGCAGCTTG
>JANRLN010000195.1:0-3027 GCA_033762515.1 Planctomycetaceae bacterium | reverse complement strand
CATTGATGAAGCGGTCAAGAATGTGTTCGACCAATCGTCGAATCCCAAGGCGTTTCGCAACGTCATCGAGTACTTCGAGGGGAGCAACAAGGTCGAACTTGACGATCGTCTTTCCGCGGCGGAGGTCCTCAAGCGGGTGAGCGCGATTCGGGGATTTCGAGAGCAAGTGGAGCAGCTGACGCTCGAACTGGAACCAGAACTGGCGCGTGGATCATCCGGTGACGGCGTGCGGGCCGGCGTGGCGGAGTTCATCCTGCACGCACTGCATTGCCACAATCGCCTAAATCGGACGGCAAGAGACGCCGGCGTGGTGTACGGTTGAGCGAACTGGAAGCCCAGGGATCGCGATCCCTGGGCTTCTACGACTTGCCTGCGTTTTCACTTCGCTGCAAACATCGCGTTCGTTCGGTCCCCGCGCGACAGCGCGTACGCCACGAGGTCGAGAATCTCATCCTCTTGCAGGGTGTTGAGCAGTCCCGTCGGCATCATGGATGTTTTCGCCGTGAACATTTCCTCAATCTTGCGGCGGTCGATTGTTGTTTGTTCGTCGGGGTTGAGCATGTTGGTGCTGATTTTCATCGTGTCGCCATTGAGGTTCACGATGCGGCCGGTCACCGAAACACCGTCTTCCGTCACGATGGTTACCGCCGCATACTGATCGCTGATCACCTTGGAAGGATCGACGATCGACTCCAGCAGATCCCGCGGACTGAAGCGTCCGGCGACGCCGGTCAGATCGGGACCGATCGCTCCCCCCTGATTGTCGTAGCGGTGGCAGGAAAAGCAGTTGGCTGCCGCGAACATGGCCTTTCCGCGTTCGAAATCGCGCCCCTTCAGGCCCTGTTGGGCTTTGTCGACGAGTTCATCGAGCTTCCACTCCTTGACGAATTTCCGCGGGGGGGCGACGGCCTGAGTGATCGTTGTCGGGGGTTGGGCTTCGAGAATCGGCTTGAGGACTGAAAGCTCCTCGGGACTCAGGTTCGCCATCGCATCTTTCTTGATGTTGAGCACGAATAGCCCGAAGCTGGCTCCGCCGCGATATCCCGCGGCCTTGTTGAACCACTGGAAATAGATCTCGCGCAGCGCCGGGGTCCAACCCGCCTTGAGCATCCGCAGCGAGCGGGCGTATTCGATTTGCTCTTCTTGCGTGGGAGCCTGCTCCAGGAGCGCCACCAGTTTGGGAGCCGCCGTCGGCCCCTGAAGATAGACCAGCAGTTGACCCAATTCGGCGTTCAGGTGCAGATGCCCGGCCGGGAGCAGCTTGTCGAACTTGGCGATCAGGCGACCCTGCGTGGGGACATCCGGCGGACCGAGCCGATTGAACGCGACCTGATAGACCCGCGCGACGTCCAGTTTCTGCGACGCCGACAACTCGCTCCAATCGATCCGCTCCAGCGACTGGAGCACGTCAGCCAACAGTTCGGGCTGCGTCTGCGGCGCCCCAGCGGCGCGATGGAACTGGTCCGCGGCGCTCACGTGGATCAACGCCAGCAGCGCATGGGTCAGCGTCACCGGATCGGTCTCGTTCAAAGCCCGATCGCGCCATTTGTCGACGGGTTGGAACTCAAGTGCGGTCCGGGCCGCCGTCCGCAGGAAACGATCTCCATGTGCCAGACTCGGCCAAACGATCTCGACGCCATCGGCCGCCGGTCCCCCCTGCCGTTCCTCCAGGGCGTGCCGCACCTGGCGGTAGACCGATGTGACCGCGTCCGTCTGGGGCTTGGAGGGAGCCGTCGATTCGTCCCCCACGTAGGTGGCACGGTAGAGACCGGAGGTCGTTTTGCGGCCGCCGATGGCGAAGTACATGGCGCCGTCCTGCGGGCTGATGACCACGTCCGTCAACGGGAGCGGTGTTCCCGCGATGAACTCGTCGAAGGTGGCGGTGTAGCTCGATTGCCGCGGCTGCAGATGGACGGCGTAGAGTTTGCCGTAGCTCCAGTCGCAAATGAACAGCGCCTCTTGAAACTTGGCAGGGAACTTCGCCCCGTAGCCGAAAGTCACGCCGGTCGGAGATCCCGGGCCGATGTTAACGACCGCCGGGGTGCTGTCGACGTAGTACGCCGGCCATTTCCCGGCTCCATTGCGCCAGCCGAATTCCGAGCCGGGCACGACGTGGCAGATCCGCGTCGGGCGATACCAGGGGGTGTTGACGTCCCATTCCATGTCGGCGTCATAGGTGAAGAGTTCGCCGTCGCGATTGACGGCGGCGTCGAATTGATTCCGGAATCCGACGGAGTACAGCTCCCACGACTTGCCGTCGGGATCGATCCTGTAGATCGCCCCGCCGGGTCCGAGGACATCCTTCATGAATCCACGGCCGTCGGGCATCCGCGGCAGGAGATGGTCTTCTCCCCAAGTAGGCGGGACTCGGGTCCGATCGAACTTCGTCAACGGGACCTGGTTGCCGCAGACGATGTAGAGACCTTTGCCATCGTGAGCGGGAACCACGGCGTGGGGGCCGTGTTCTCCGGCACGACCGTCGAACAGGCGCAGAGTTTCGAGAGAGTCGAGGACATCGTCGTTGTTGGTGTCGCGTACACGATAGACCCCGCCGGGATACTTTCCGCCGCCGCTGTTCACAACGACGTACAAGCTATTGAAGGCCCAGACGAGTCCTTGAGCTTCACCGATGGGGACGGGAATTGGTTCAACCTTGGTGGCCGCCGCGTCCCCGCCGATGGGGGGGACGGTCACGCGAAACAAACCGCCGTATTGATCCGAAACGATGAGCCGCCCTTTGGGGTCGACGCAGAGATTGACCCACGATCCCTGGATGTCTTTGGGGACGGAGTAGAGGAGTTCGACCTTGAAGCCTTTGGCGACCTTCAGCGATTCCGGGGGAGTTGCGGTTGGTTCTTTGGCGGTGAGAGTCGCCGCCAGCGCCGATAGGGTCAGGAGCGTGCCAGCACGCGACATCCAGAACAGCATCCGGTCAATCCTTGAAGGAGCGGGGAGAGGGGTCGGAGAGCGTGACAGTCTGACAAATCGCGAAGGAACGCAACAGCGTTGCCGCATGTCAGCACGTTG
>JANRLN010000194.1:0-25125 GCA_033762515.1 Planctomycetaceae bacterium | reverse complement strand
CCGTCGGCGGAGTTATCGAACGGTCGGGAGCGACCGCGCGGGGAGAGCGCATGCGTCTTGGCGAAACTCATGTAGCAGAAGGGGTTGTTGGTCCCGTCGGCGCCGCCGACCAGCATGGCGTCGACGGTCTTCAGGCGGAGTTGACCGATCGCGGCATGCAATGCCGCCAACGACGCGGCGCACGCCGCATCCACAACGTAATTCGGCCCGCCGAGGTCGAAACGATTCGCAATGCGTCCGGCGATCACGTTCATCAGGAAGCCGGGGAAAGAATCCTCGGTCCACTCCGGCAGCGTGGCGTTGATTTCGTCGGTAATGTGCTGCCGCATCTCGGGGGTGAGATCCTTCACCCGAGGCAGATAGTGCTGCAACATTGTGCGGAAGGCGTAGTCCGAGCCGACGTCGTGCGAACCGGCGCAGGCGAAGATCACTCCCGTTCGCTCCTTGGGGAACGGCCGCTGATGATAGCCCGCGTCTTCGAACGCTTGATTGGCGACTTCGAGAGACATCAATTGAATGGGGTCGATGCTCAAGAGGCTCGCCGGGGGAATCTTCCACTTCATCGGATCAAAGTGGACTGATTCGAGAAATCCTCCCCATTTGGAATAAACTTTGTCCCTGGCGAAGCGGTCTTCGTCAAAGAAGTCTGGAATCTGCCAGCGCTGTTCGGGGATTTCCTGGATGCAATCGAGCCGCCGCATGATGTTCTCCCAATACTGCCGCAGATCGGGCGACTTGGGGAACATGCAGGCCATGCCGACGATGGCGATGTCGAGATCGCCGCGATATTGCATGCGGAGCGGGCTATCGGAACCGGCATCCATGACGACTGACTCCTGGCTCTCTTCGTTGACAGAGGTGTGCGCAAGTCTTCCCACAGCCATTGGCACGCATCAATCCGGAACGATCTGAGCTCAACCTGCGGCAACCATTTCTGGTTCCGCAGCGTGAGCCGGCCAATCGTGAGCCGATGCGGCGCAAACTTTGATCTCAGAACGCTGCGGCGAGGGCCCGCAGGTTATTCTCATGGAACGATGATCATTCGCTGTGGTGGCTGGGATCTGTCGCTGAGAGTCACCTCAGGAAGATCAGTGACGATGAGGCTGGCCTCAATTGCCGGCGCAAGTCCGTAATCATGCGAGGTGGGCCGATCGCTTGACGTCCAACGTGTTCGATCCCAGAGGAATCGAATTGCTGTGGCGTCTCGAAATTCGGTCCACGGTGGGTGGGTACGCTCCATTCAAACGACCTGCCGACCACTTGCCAAGACGCGAGAGGCGTTTTCTGCAGAATCTACAGAAAACTCTGCAATCTCTCATGTGGCGTTCACTAGCGAACCCCCTGGAAAACACTTAGGAATTTCCTGGGAATTCGCGCGTGTGATGGACTGTCCAAACTCGGCAGTCCGGTCAACAATTCTGGGGTGCAAACGGCGTTCCAGAAGCGTTGGCCGGCACGCTCCGACTCCGATGGGACGATTCCCAGTTCGTCGTGCGGAGTCGCCGACTTTCCTTACCAACCACCCGACGCATTGTCACGAAACTTGCGGACAATCAAAAACCGACATCGCTCTGTGACGTCCCCTTACCGAAGTTGGTCACGGGGTCGTCACAGAAACCTTGCCGATTTCAGCGAACACTATGGTCAATCGTCCCTTAGCGAATCCGCGGGGCAGCGAATCTGCTCAAACTCTGACGGTAACACTTGTGCTGAATCTGACGACATTGCTGCATGCTTCGGCCGCACGCTGTAATACGTCGGTGATGTGCGTAACATGCGGATTTTTCGAGACTAGCGATCAAACGACCTGACCGAGTCGTCCGATCTTTCCGATGGCGCGAAGCCAAACCTCCAGCGGATGCACCACCCTCCATTCCCACGAGACGCCCGATCTGCGCTGCACCCCGGCAACTTCGTGATTCTCGTCGCCCCTCGAAAGACATCCTTAATGGCCCGCGAGCAGCAGTACACTTTTGCGCGACCGTTCCGACCGGTCGGCATCAAGGTCTTCAACGCGATCGGCGGTGCGCTGCGAAGTGTCGGATGCGAGCGGGAAATCACCGTCGATCGTCTCCTGCGCTCTGCCCAGCGTTCGACAGGACTGAGCGATTTCGGGTCCGACGACTTCCTGGAACCATTGTCCATTCTGGTGCACGAGTTTCAGAACACCGCCAATTTCAACCCCTTCGGCCATTCCTGTATGCGCCGACTGCTGCAGCAGCACCTCGAAAACCGTCTGTTGCTCGAAGCGGCGTGGAAGCGGCATCCGGAATTCCTTCAGCAGCCCCTCAATCGTCCCTTGTACGTCGTGGGCATGCCGCGCACGGGGACGACCCTGCTCTACAACCTCCTCAGCCAAGATCCGAATTCCCGGCCGCTGATGATTTGGGAAACGCTCTATCCCGCCCCGACCGAGAAGGAAGACCGCAAGAACGACGACTGGTATCGTCGTTTCAAGTCGAAGGTGGTCGTGAAAGGGATGAATTGGCTGGCGCCCAACCTCAAGCAGATTCACGCCATCGAACCCGACACACCAGAGGAATGCGGTTGGTTGATGAACAACACGTTCGTCAGCTTGATGTTCCTGCTCGACTCGGCGTTGCCCACCTACTTTGAATACTTTCGCAACCTCCCGCACGAACGGTTGCTGCGAGTCTACGACTACTATCGCCGCGAACTGCAACTGGTTCAGCGCGGAGACACCCAGCGGCACTGGATCCTGAAGTCACCGATTCACCAGGGAACTCTGCTGCCTCTGATGGAGTCAATTCCACAAGCCAACATCATCCAAACTCACCGCGATCCCAAGAGGGTGATTCCTTCCTGCTGCAGCCTGGTCTGCACCACCCGCGGAATCTTTACCGACCACCTCGACGTCAAGGCAACCGGAGACGAGTTTGCCACTCGTATGACGCATGCGATCGAGAACGCTCGCAAGGCCGAAGAAAAATTCCCCGAACGCATGACGGATGTGCTGTTCGACGATCTGGTGAAAGACCCCCTCGGCACAGTAAAGCGGATCTATGAACGCTTCGGCTACCGCTATTCCGAGGAAATGGAGGCCGGCATGAAACGCTGGCTCGCTGAGAACCCGCAGGGAAAGCACGGCGCCCACAAATACGAGCTCGAGCAGTTTGGCCTCACCGATGCCGAGATCGACCGCGTGTTCGGCAGTTATTGGCCGAGGAAGTCGACGTTCTGAGCGATCACGGTCCGGTGCGGTGCAAGTCCGCACGCTTTCGGAAATTCGCGGCTTCAATTTCGGTTCCCCTGAACGCACAGTTCCGGGTGATGAGGCTGGCGGAGCCGCGAAATTCGTGCAGACGCCGCGCGAGAAGTCGGATAGATTGCACAAGTTGTCGTGACGACGGACTTGTCGCGAGAAGTCGACTCCGTGCTTGGGGCGTCTCCTGATGACTGTGCCGACGACGCGGGATTCGCGCTCCCCCCGGCAGCGATGTATCGCCTGGCTGGGTGCAGTTGCGGTATTGGCAGGGGCCGGTGGATCGTCAGCGTCCGACGATCTTCCGCGCTACTTCGGTCAGTTGCGGCAGCGGGGACTCTTCGTCGTCGCCGAGCACTACGCCTTGTCCCGACTCGAAGACCCGAAGCTGGACGCCGGTCGGCGGACCGATCTGGTGGTCGATCTCTCGCAGACATTTGCCGAACATGCCTGGTACGCCAACCCGCAGCAGCGGGACGAACTCTGGCAGAAGGCATTGCAGATCGTGCGCGATGAACTCGCCCGCATGCCTCCGCGTGCCGAATTGCTGCATGCTCAAGAAGCAATTGTGGCGGCCGCGCGGGTGCGGGGACTGCGGTGGGAAGTCGCCGTCGCGCCGGAGGACGGTCCGCTCCGCGAGTCGTTTCAGAGATCCGCCGACTTGGCGGCGCGGTTGCTGGAACGGCAGTCCGTCGAGTTGGAGAATTCTCTCAAACAGGGTCGACGCGCGGCCACACAGATCGCCCCGTTCGAACAGCGCCGACTTCTCTCCGCTCTCCAGGCGGAATTGGGCGGGGTGTTGCGTGATCGGGCGGCGCTGGATGATGGCAAGACGTCCCAGCGCGCCTCAGATCTTGTCGACGCCGAAGCGGCGTTTCGCCGGGGGCTGTCAGGAGGGTTGGATTCGCGCACCAGCTCCTGGTGTCGCCTGGGACTCGCCGACTGCCGTCGACTGCAGGGCGACTTTCCGCAAGCCCGCGAGATGTGTGCGGCAATTGCCGCGAACGGAGCCGCCCTCTCTCCCGATTTGATCGACGCCGTCGATGCCTGCCGGGTCCGCTGCTGGCTGGATGAACGGAAGCCCCTCGAAGGAGCCGAGTATCTGCTGGGTGTTCGTCAGGCCCGGCACGTCCTTTCGGGCGAATTGTGGTTCGTGCAACTGGAAACGCTGCTGGCGATGCGCGACCTGGCGGCAGCCCGACAAGACCCCGCGTTGTCCGCCAATCTGCAGGCGGAAGCCGAGTTGGCCCTGACGCGCGTTGCGGAGCAGGCGGGCGGGTCCTGGGCGCGATTCTGTCGGCTGCTGTGGGATCGTGATCGCACTCAGCGAACGTACGGCGCGGATCTCGACAGACTCATCCGCACCGCTCGCGCGGAATACCTGGGCGGGCGAAAACCGTCGGCGGCTGCGGCCTACAGTTCGGCGATCGTTGCCGCCGAGGCAGCCCAACAGGTCGAATTGCGTCGAGAACTCAGCTACACGCGTGGCTCAATCTTGCTCGAGACGGAAGACTTCTCGGCTGCTGTAGAGGAGTTCCAGAAGTTGGCCGCTGAGTCTCCGCCGCATGATCGCACGGCGTCCTCCCATCTCCTGGCCGCCTACGCTCTCGGGCGTCTTTACGATCAGGATCGGACTCAGGCACGTCGCATCATTTACACCGAGGCGCTGGAATCGCATCTTCAGCGGTTCGCCGAAGACATCACCTCTGGAGATGCGCGATTCATGTTGGCGCAACTCCAGGAGCAGCGACTGCAGCATTCCAAGGCACTGCCGCTCTATCTCGCGATCCCCGCCGATCATGCCCGTTATGCACTGGCGACGCTCTCCGCAGCCCGCTGTTACGAAACTTTGATTCGTCGCCTGGAAGACCTGGGCAGGGATTCGACCACTTTTCACGCAGAGGCCGTGGCGGAATTAACCCGGCGATACCTACGGCATGCCGACCAGCCCGCCGCCTGGACGGAGACCCACGGCGGAATCGCACTGTCGTTGGCGCGGCTGCATCTGACCGGGAGTCCCGCCGACTACTCCGCTGCCGCGGCCATTCTTGATCAATACGCCGCCGCCCGAAGGATTGTTCCAGAGGTCAACACTGCTGCGTGGCGCCGCTGGGATGATGAATCGCTTTCACTGCGCTTAGTCGCCCTCGCCGGGACGGGTCGCAGCGCGGCCGCCCGCGAGTTGCTGTCGGCGCCCGCCACAACACGGCCGGAAAGTTTGCTGGCCATCGTCCTGGGACTCGAACGCCTGGCGCGCGGCCCAGCGACCGCTCAGTTTGTCGATCTGACAGAACTCCTGGTGGCGGCGGTGACGCGCCTGGAACCGCAGCGTGAACAGCTCTCTGCCGTTGAACAAACTCAGTTTGATCTGGCGCGGACGCGGGCCTATCTGATGACGGGGCGAACCCCCGAAGGGATGGCGGCCGTGACGGCGATTACCGAGCGGTTCCGGCGAGATCTGACCCGCCTGCGTGAGCTGGCGGATGCCCTCAGATTCTCGAAAGAACCCGTGGTTCTTGCCGCCGCGCTCAAGCTCTGGAAGCACATCGAATCCCTGGAAAAGCCGGGAAGCGTCGGCTGGTTCTCGGCCCGCATAGAGGTCATCGAGGCGCTGCTCCTGCTGGGCGACGATAAAGAGGCGGCAAGGCTCCTCGGGGTGACTCTCGTTCTCTACCCCGATCCCGCCGATCCGGCGGTGCAACAGCGGCTTGCGGACCTGCAGCGCCGGATGACCGCAAAGCGCTGACGCACCGGCGTGAGACGGTCGGAATCTTCCCGTTCGATGGGATTCTCGATCGTCCGAACGGACTGCGGCACCTGCGACCGGCAGACGCACGCATCCGGCATGCATCGGGGCTAACGAGACAGGACCGGAAGCTCATGCACCAACGATGACTTGGGAGCAGGAGAATCCTCTTCGGTCGAGGTGGTCGGCGGCGCCGCGGGGATCGGGCGGCGTGGAGCGCCGAAGATCGTCAACCACGCGACCCGTCCCAATCCCCGCCACGACGAAAAGGTCTCGGCGACGGCTGTCGGCTCGTAGCCGCAGTGGACCATGCAGTTGGCGCACTTGGGGTTGCCGCTGGCGCGACCGTAGTTCGACCATTCGGTCGTGTCGAGGAGTTCCTGAAAGGTCGCCGCGTAGCCCTCCTGCAGCAGGTAGCAAGGCTTCTGCCATCCAAAGATGTTATAGGCCGGGCTGCCCCAAGGGGTGCATTCCAGATTCCAGTATCCCTGCAGGTACTCCATAAAAAGCGGGGACAAGTTGAACTTCCAGCGCCGCGCGGCATTCCCCAGCACGCGACGGAAGATGTTGATCGTCTGCGCCCGTTGCAGGAACAGTTCCTGGCCGGGCGCCTTTTCGTACGGATATCCCGGTGAGAGCATCATCCCTTCAACGCCGAGGTCCATGAGTGTGTCGAACATCGTCCTCAGTGCGGCGGGGTCCGCGTTGTTGTAGACCGTGGTGTTCGTTGTGACCCGAAATCCTCCGGCAATCGCGGCCCGGATGGCGCTGATGGCGACATCGTAGACCCCTTCGCGACAAACGGCGAAGTCGTGCTCCTCGCGCGGTCCGTCGAGGTGGATCGAAAACGTCAGGTACTTCGAAGGCTGGAACTTGTGGAGATGCTTTTCGAGAAGAATCGCATTCGTGCACAGATAAATGTATTTTTTCCGTGCCACGAGGCCGGCGACGATCTCGTCAATCTGCGGATGCAGCAGCGGCTCCCCGCCGGGGATGGAAACGATCGGAGCACCGCACTCGTCAACCGCCTGAAAGCACTGCTCAGGGGTGAGGTTTCGACGCAGGATATCGGCGGGGTATTGGATCTTGCCGCAGCCGGCGCAGGCAAGATTGCAGCGGAACAAGGGTTCCAGCATCAGGACCAGCGGATACTTCGTCCGCCCCTGCAGGCGTTGCCTGAGGACATACGATGCCACTGTCCACATCTGTGATACCGGAACGCTCATTCACCGCCTCCCTGCCGACCGCGCGAAAACTGCGTCGCCCGTGTTAAACTCACCCGGATGTACCACTTTTTCGGCCTCGTGTCAGCCCCGAGGCGGGAAATGCCGGGGGGCCATGCGGATCTCACCATCCATCTCCGTCGGCTGCCGATGGGGTCCCTTGACCGGCCGCATAGTGCGCGCCGGGCGCCGAACACACTGGCCGCTGCTTAGCTCTCGGCAGGCGACTCGCAGCCTGGGTGTGCGAAATCCGCCGGACAGGAAAACGTCAGACCCATGCGCATCGCTGAAATCACGGCCTACCAAGTCCGCATCCCGTTGAAGAAGGAAATTAAGCACGCTTCACATGCGCGGACGTCGACCGATTCCCTCGTCATCGCCTGTCGGCTTGACAGCGGGGTCGTCGGCTGGGGCGAAGGGCTGCCGCGTGAATACGTCACGGGAGAGACTGTTGATCAGGCGTGGCAACTTCTGACGGAGATCGACTGGCGAGCGCACTGTGGCGGGCCGCTGAATTCCCTGGCCGACGCAGTGCTGATGGTTTCAGCCTGTCCGCCCCGACGACCACGCGACGACGAACGGGGGTGTTTTGGAAACTCCCTGCGCTGTGCCATTGAACTCAGCGTCCTGGACGCCGTCTGTCGTGAACTGCAGGCGCCGTTCTCCGCGGTGACCTCCACGACCCCCGAGACCTTCGCCATTCGCCAGGGGGTCAACTCTGTGCAATACAGCGCGGCGTTCACAGCGATGCGTCCGTGGAAGCAACGGGCGCTGGCGCTATTGGTGCGACTGGCGGGATTTCACCAGGTGAAGGTCAAGGTGGGAGTTGCAGGCGTTGACGATGCGGCGCTGCTGCGACGAATTCGCGCCTGGCTGGGAACCGGAATCGATCTGAGGATCGATGCGAACGAAGCCTGGTCTTGCGAGAACCTTCTTGCACGCGTCGCGGACTTGCGCCCCCTGAGCATCACGTCGGTGGAACAGCCGGTTCCTCATGCCGATGTCGACGGACTGGCGCGGGTTCGCCCGCAACTTGGCGTTCCGATCATGCTCGACGAGTCCTTATGCTGCGAGGCGGATGCGCGCCGCGCCATCGAACGCGGGACATGTGACCTGTTCAATCTCCGCCTGTCGAAATGCGGCGGCTTTGTTGCGACGTTGCGCCTGGCTGCGTTGGCCCATCGGGCGGGTCTCGGATATCAGTTGGGCTGCCAGGTGGGAGAAACGGGAATCCTGTCGGCGGCCGGCCGTCACTTCGCGACATCGGTCGCCGGGATCCGCTACCTGGAAGGGAGTTACGACCGCTTCCTCGTCCGCGAACGACTGACGTCCGAGGACTTGACGTGGGGCCTGGGAGGCCGTGCTCCCGCCTTGAATGGTCCCGGATTGGGAGTTTCGATCGACTCCGCTGCATTGCAAAGGGTGACCGTTCGGCAGGAACGGTTCACGCTGTGACCCAGACGAGTTGCAATTGCTCTCGCAACTTGGCCACCTCCTCGGCGACGACTGGTCTCTGGCGGTTTCCGTCCTGACACACGGCCGATCGGACCGCAATAATGTCGGGTTCAAGGTCGCACAGCCACTCCAGATCTTCCCGCGTAATCTTGCCGGCCAAGGCGAGGGGCAATTTTTGCTCGCGCACGCGTCGCACGACGTCGACCAGTCCAACGGGCGTCATCCAGTTCAGCAGGCTGCCGCTCGACTTGTCGTAGGTGTCGATCAGCAGTCCGGCGCAACCGGTTTGAACTGCGGCGGACAGCACGTCCAGCAAGGCGGGAGATTGGGCCCGCAAATGATCCGCATACGCCACCGCAATCCAACGCAGCGGTCTTTGAGAGGCCTCTTCGATCCGCTCGCGAAGATCAACCCATGTTTGACGCCAGTTCGGAACACCTGCTGAACCGGCGAATCCCAATTTCGACCACTTCACCGCCCGCGGAAGCGGCATGCAGGTCCGCTCAGCGCTCCATTCCCGGAGTTCACCCAGGGCGACGCTCAGGCCTGGAATTGAAACAAAACTCCCCATTCGGCGACTGATTGCCGAAATCACGGACACATCGGACATGCCGAGCGGCCCATTCGCCGGTTCTTTAATATCAACAATTTCGGCGCCGCCGACGAGCGCTGCCTCGCACTCCGCGAGATTGCGCACGCTCACCAGCAATCGGGGTCGGACAGCCGCGCTCATGGGCGATCAATTCCGTTCTGGGGCTTTGGACTGATGCCGCAACGCTCGACCGGCCAGCGTGCCTGTGGGAGTACCCGCATGGACGGCGGGATGCCCGTTCACAAACACGTATTTCATGCCCGCGGCGTATTGATGGGGATTGTCATACGTAGCCGTATCAACGAATGCCTCAGGATCGAAAACCACGATGTCGGCGAAGAAGCCCGTTCTCAGGTATCCCCGTTCGGGGAGACCGAGGATGTCTGCGGGGAGTCCACTCGCGCTCCGAATCGCCTGCTCAATTGGCAGAACGCCGTCCCGGATCGAATATCGGCCGATCTTTCTGGGGAAGGTGCCGTAGCTGCGCGGATGGGGGCGATCAGAACCTGGAAGATAGGCGCGGCCATCCGAGGCGGTCGCCACCCACGGTCGCTGCATGGCTTGTCGAACGTCTTCTTCATCCATTGAAAAGTTGACGATCGCTGCGCCGCCGTTGCGGACGATTTCCCAGGCAATCTCGGTGGCGGTGCGACCTTCGTTCGCGGCAATCTCGGCGAGGTTTTTCCCGACCCAGGCAGGCTTTTTTGAGTAGCGGGCGATGAACAGCGCCGCACCGTCCCGTTTCTTCCGTAGGCTCTCTTCGATCGCGGCGCGCACCTTCGGTCCCGTCTCGACATCCGCAAGGCGCGCCTGAAGTTCCTTTTCCCCACCCGAACGCGCCCACGTCGGGACGACCGTTGCTTCCAACGAGGTGCTCGACGCTGTGTAGGGATATTGGTCCGCGGTGACTCGCTCTCCCCGAGCGCGGGCTTGTTCGATCAAGTCGATCGCGAGTCGAAGTTTTCCCCAATTTTCCTCGCCGGACGACTTGAAGTGCGACACATGCACGGGCGCCCCAGACTGCTGGCCAATGTCGAGCGCTTCAGAAATCGCCGTCAGCAACTCCCCCCCTTCTCCCCGGATATGGCTGGCGTAGAGGCCTCCGTGACGCCCCACCACCTGGGCAATCGCGGCGATTTCCGCGGTGTCGGCATAGACGCTGGGAACATAGATGAGCCCGGTCGACATGCCCCACGCCCCTTCCCTCATGGCGTTCTCCGCGATGGCGCACATCTTCTGCAATTCTTCCGGCGATGCGTTGCGGTCCACCGTCCCGATGACTTCGGAACGCAGCGCCCCCTGAGGAATCAGGTGGGCCACATTGGTTCCGGCGCCGTCTTTGTCGACGCTGGCATACAGCTTGCCGACGTTGACCGGGCCGCTGCCGCAGTTGCCGGTGACTTGCGTGGTGCATCCTTGCATGACGTAATTGACCGCAGCCCGCAGCAAGGGATCGACCAGTTGCACGTCACTGTGCGTGTGGAGATCGATGAAGCCGGGGGCGACGTAAAGCCCGCGGCAATCAATCACGCGCCCAACGCTCGAGGGGGTGAATTCTCCGATCGCAACAATCCGGTCGCCGCGGAGTCCCACATCCCCTCTCGCACCCGGACCACCGCTGCCATCCAGGATGAGTCCCCCTTGCAGCAGGACATCGACGGGAAGCGACCCGTCTTGAACTGGCGCCTGGGCCGCGGAGGTCCGCGCCCAGGCGAACACAAGAACAGTCAGGAACATGGTCGCGTGTGGGGAGCGTAACATCATTCCCGCCAGGTTCTTGTGAACATTCGTCTGCAGTGGCCCTGCAGGAATGCGTGATTATGCGTGCATATGCAGACAATAGACGGGAACGAAGATTTTGCCTCCCATCAGTGCTGCAGCATGCCAAACTAATGCCATTTTGTGAAGAGTTGATGGACTTCGATCAGATTGGTGGAGTTGCATCTTCCGCCTCCGCCCCCTGCGATTTATACTGTTCGGTACGGTCGAAGTACCAACGGAGGGGAACTGACCGCTCTCCCGGCGACTGACGCGCCCCGATTCGTCGCCGTTCTCCGCCCACCGTCTCTACTGAAATTGTGTACCCGCCATGCGTCGCCAAGACATCCGCAACATCGCCATCATCGCCCACGTTGACCATGGCAAGACCACCTTGGTCGACACTCTGCTGAAGGCCAGCGGACAATTCCGTGATTCCCAGCTCCAGGGGGAGTGCATCCTCGACTCCAACGATCAGGAACGGGAACGCGGGATCACCATTCTCGCCAAGAACATCGCCATTCCCTACAAGGGGGTGAAGATCAACATCATCGACACGCCCGGACACGCCGATTTCGGCGGTGAGGTCGAGCGCGTGCTCAGCATGGCCGATGGCGCGCTCGTTCTTGTCGATGCCTTTGAAGGTCCGCGTCCGCAGACCCGCTTTGTGCTGCAAAAGGCGCTGCAGGTGGGCCTGCAACCGGTTGTCGTCGTCAACAAGATCGATCGCCCCGACGCCCGCCCGCAAGATGTCCTCTCAGAAACGTTCGACCTGTTCGTCGAACTGGGGGCCGACGATGCGATGCTCGACTTCCCTTACATTTTTGCCAGCGGACGCGCCGGTTTCGCCACACATGATCCCACGGAACACTCCGGCAATATTCTTCCCCTGCTGGACATGATTCTGGAAAAAGTTCCGGGCCCGCACACCGTCGTTGACGGTCCGCTGCAGTTGATGGTGACGTCCCTGACCTATTCGGAATTCGTCGGCCGCATTGCCACCGGCCGCATCGCCAGCGGCACCGTGAAGCTGGGTCAGAAAGTCGTGGTGATGAAGGCCGACGGGCGAATGCTCCCCTGTCAGGTCGTCCAACTCGAACACTTCGACAAGCTCGGCCGGACAGCAATCCCGGAGGCTTCCGCAGGCGATATCGTCGCGCTGACGGGCCTGGAGAATCCTGAAATCGGCGACACCGTCGCCGATCCCGCAAACCCGATCGCGCTTCCCCGTGTGAGCGTTGACGAGCCGACGTTGTCGATGACCTTCACCATTAACAGCTCTCCGCTGGCCGGTCAGGCCGGCGGCGGGAAGTTCCTCACCAGCCGCCATCTGCGAGCGCGGCTGATGCGCGAACTCGAATCCAACGTCGCCCTGCGCGTCGAGGAGCTGGGCGAGAAGGACGCGTTCAAGGTTTCCGGCCGCGGCGTGCTCCATCTGTCGGTGCTCGTGGAGAACATGCGCCGGGAAGGCTATGAATTGTCGGTCGGCAAGCCGCACGTGATCCGCAAACAGATCAACGGCAAATGGCATGAGCCGTTCGAACTTCTGGAAGTCGACGCCCCGACCACGGTGATCGGTCCGGTGATGGAGATCGTTGGCGGGCGCCGCGGTCAACTCGTGGAAATGAGCGCCGGCGACAACGGATTCTCGCACGTCGAATTCTCGATTCCGGCCCGCGGGCTGATCGGCTTGCGGACAAAGCTCCTGAACGCCACGAAAGGTGAGGCGATCATCCATCACCGTTTCGAAGGCTACAAAGAGCAGGAAGGGGAAGTCCCCCACCGTCAGAACGGAGTCCTCGTCTCCCAGGACCGGGGCAAGGCCGTCGCGTTCGCGCTGTCGAAGTTGCAGGATCGCGCGGAAATGTTCGTAGAGCCCGGTGACGAGGTCTACGAAGGGATGGTGGTCGGCGAAAACTCCCGCGACAACGATCTGGTGGTGAATCCGATCCGCGAGAAGAAGCTGACCAACGTCCGCTCTGCGGGCAACGATGATAACATCATGCTCAAGCCACCGCGGAAGATGTCGCTGGAGGCCGCCCTGGAGTACATCGAAGACGACGAGTACGTCGAGGTGACGCCCTCAATCATCCGGATTCGCAAGGTCCGCCTGACGGAGCAGGAACGCAAACAGTTTTCGCGAACCGCCGAAACGCACTGATCGCGTGCCGAATCGACCGTCACACAACGCCGAAGCCCAGGGATTGCAATCCCTGGGCTTCGTTCGGTTCACGGGGACTCAGTTCGCGGTTCACTGCAGCACAAACACTTCACAATCGTCGATGATGAACGGCGTCGACCAGGCGCGGCCGTTGTCCATGTTTACGATGTTGAAGAAGAACGTGTTGAGCTGCATCGCCTGATAGCTGTACGGGAACTGCGACGAGATGTGGTCCTTCGCCGTCAACGGTTCCACGCCGGCGTGGGCGTAATAGTGAACCTTGCCGTCCGGGGTGAACGACATTCCGAACGTCCACCAGCCCGGTTCCGTGATCGTCGGTCCCGGCAAGTCTTCTCCCCGGCTGCCCGAGCGGACCAGGATCGAGGCCGATTCCTTTTCGATGGCCCGGTCGGCTTTGGAGTTGAACTGGATGAAGAAGCCGGGCCAATAAGCCTCGACTTCGCGCGAGGTCCGGCTGACGGAGCGGAACAGGCCTCCTGAGCGGCCCCCTTGCTTGGTAATGATGGTCTGGCAATCGGCGCGGAAGCCGAAATGGCTGCCGGTGCGGCGTTCCCATTGCTCAAAGGGGGGGAGATAGACGCGGCACACGACGCTTGGGGTGCGGCTCACGGGAAGATACCCGATCGTCGTCGCGAAATTGGCGATGAGGTCGTCCTGCTGGAACTCGTTGGACAGCCGGCCGGGAACCCCCGACTGCAAGGTCTGGATCAACATCGCACCCTTGCTGCCGGGCAAGGCGCCGGCAGGGGCTTCCACCCACTTCACGACGTCCGGAGTCCCGCGATAGGTGCTTTCGAACCACTTGTTGTTGCTGGAGAACCCAGCGGGGGTCCGCTGAACCTTGTCAATATTCGTGCTGGCTTTGGGCAGGTTCAGCGTAAAGGTGAAGCTCGAGTCTTCGAAGTTGTCGCCGACGTTGGGCAACTTGGTGCCGCTGCCTGGAACGACTTGGCCATATGCTGGCATGCCCAGCCCGGCAAACGCGACCACGAGCACCGACGTCATCCATGACAAGCGGGGCATAAAGAGATCCTCTGTTGGTGAGATCGCGCCGGATCGCGACATGTTTGCGAAACCGGGCCGTCAATCCGGGCAATCTCAATGGACTTTACGAATTGTCGGAGTTCGAGTCGCGACCCCGGGGCTGTGTCTGGAACGGGATTGCTTTTGTCGAGCAGTCCGGTCTCGCCCGTCGTATCGGATTCGCCGAAAGTGACGCTGCAGCATGTTCGGCACCGTCGGCACAACCGGACCATCCTTTGGGCGTAAGAGAGGGAAAACGACAAATCGTCTCAACTTGAGAGGAATTCGAGCGAAGCGGAAGGGAGCCGTCGTCCGGCGGATTCATGTCTGGCCCGGCTTGAGCCATTTGGCGACTTTGGGGGCTTCAAAACTCTCAATAGCGGCCAACAGTCGATCCGGGTTGTCATCAACCAGGAACAGTTCGCGGTGCTCCGGTCGACAGAACCCCTCAGCAACCGCTCGCTCGATCTGCAGGATCAAGCCATCAAAAAATCCCTTGAGATTGAGGAGTCCAATCGGTTTCGAGTGCAGTCCCAACTGTGCCCAGGTCACGATTTCACAGAATTCGTCATAGGTTCCCAGGCCCCCGGGCAGCGCGAGAAACGCATCGGCGCGTTCGGCCATATACGCCTTGCGGACATGCATGCTCGGGACCGTGTGCATTTCCGTAACCCCCTCGTGCGCAATCTCTTTCGTAGAGAGGAACTCGGGGATGACGCCAATGACGGTTCCGTGGGATGAGAGGGCGGCATCGGCGACGACTCCCATCAATCCCACGCGACCACCACCGTAGATCACCGTATTCCCCCGCTCTGCGATGGCGCGTCCCAAATGAGCGGCCGCCTCGCGATAGGCGGGATCGACGCCCAGGCTTGATCCACAGAAGACGCAGATTCGCCGGTGGGCGAAGGCCTCATTTTCCGGCATGAGTTACCTCCCGAAGGTTCTTGCGAGGGAAGAAGAAGGAAGAATGATCTGATTCCCTTCCGACTTCGTTGGTCATAGAAGTCCCTGTCGTCTCTGATCTGCGTCCGGCGTGCAGGGGCGCGCCGGTTGTTTGTAGAAACACGAATTCTCAATCAGCGGGAAGTTTTCAGCCCTTTACCGTTGACGTTAGCCAGTTTCGGACGGATAAGAATCTTCACAAATCGCGAATCTGATCCTTTCGTCCGTCACCGTCTGCCAAGAGTAACTTCGCTCCAAAGGGCGTTGGACGGGGTAGCGCGTGAGAATTGTGCTGCTCACTGCACCCCGGGGGAATGCATTGTGACGTCTGATGCCGAAGTCCCTGTGAACGAGGCGTATATTTCGGAGGTCCGTGCCCGCCTTGAAGCCGCCACGCCCGGCCCTTGGCTCCATCGAGACCAGTTTATCGAAACGGCGACGGAACCGGGACAATTGCTGGGGGTCACGATGCAGCGCAACGAGAACGGCCTCGAACCGCTGCCGGGAAACCACAACGCATGTTTTCTCGCTCATGCCCGAACGGACGTCGCCCGCTTGCTGGCCGAAGTGGAGCGACTGCAGCGCGTGGAAGCGGATCTGCGCCGCCAGTTGGCAAATCCGGCCGCAGACAGTCGGTAACCCGCCGCGTCCGTCTGCGTTTCGCTGGACATTGAACTGTTCGCCGAGATTCCGCATCATCCTGGTTCCATGAGCGTCCCTCAACTCACGTTCGATTCATCGACGATCTGGACGAAAATCTGCGGCGTCCGCGATCCAGAGCAGGCTGCCGCCGTGGCTGCCGCGAAGCCCTCGGCGATCGGTCTCAACTTCTTTCCAGGCTCCGTTCGGTATGTGTCTGACGAAGCGGCTCACCGGATCGTCGGGGTCCTGCCGGATGCCGTCTCCACGATCGGCGTATTCGTCAATGAGCCCTTGCGCGAGGTGATTCGCCGCGTTGATGAAATCGGACTGGATGGTGTGCAGTTTCACGGTGACGAGCCGCCGGAGTTGTTGGCTGATTTCCAACGGCGTTGTCCGACGACGCTGCTGCTGCGAGCCTTTCGTTACGGACCGACGGGGTTGGTCCCCATCAGCGACTATCTCTCCGAGTGCGATCGCCTGGGAGTCAAATTGAGCGGCTGCCTGCTCGATGCTCATTCGGCAAGCGCCTACGGCGGCACCGGCACGCCCTTGCCCTGGGAAGAGCTACGCCGAGCCCTGGCTCAAGCGGTGCTGCCTCCCGTCATTCTGGCGGGTGGGTTGCGCCCCGAGAACGTCACGACCGCCCTGGAGAGCGTCCGTCCGCAGGGTCTCGACGTCGCCAGCGGAGTAGAGTCATCACCGGGAGTGAAAGATCCACAGCTCGTTGCCGAACTGCTGCGCCGCGTTCGAGAGTGGTCCGCGGCAGCGAACCGGAACGAAGCATGAGGCTGCCGCCGAAGTCTGTGGACTCAGAGCCCGCGAAATGCACGCGTGTCTGCGCCTTGGATTAGCGGTCGCCGTCAGCACGAGCCTGTGAGGGCGAGGCGTCGATCCTCGACTTCAGGAGAACTGCCGCAGCACCAGGCACGCGTTGTGACCGCCGAATCCAAAGCTGTTGGTGAGGATCCGCTGAACCGACAATGGACGAGCACCGCTGGCGCAGTAATCCAAATCGCAGTCGGGATCCTGGTTCTCGATGTTGATGGTCGGCGGCACAACCTGATTCAAGAGCGCCAGGACGCACACGACGAACTCAACGCCCCCCGAGGCGCCCAACAAGTGCCCGAGTTGGCTCTTCGTGCTGGAAACGCAGAACTTATGGGCATGGGCCTCGAAGACGCGCTTCAGGGCGACCGTCTCGGCCTTGTCGCCGAGGGGCGTGCTGGTGCCGTGAGCATTGACGTACTCGATGTCCGAAGGATTCATCTTGGCGTCACGGATGGCGGCCGCCATGGCGCGAGCGGCTCCAGTTCCGTTGGGGTCGGGAGCCGTCATGTGGCTGCCATCGGAGGACATCCCGTACCCGCAGATTTCCGCAAGAATATTCGCCCCGCGCTTGCGGGCATGCTCATACTCTTCGAGCACGACCACCCCCGCCCCTTCCGACAGCACGAAGCCGTCGCGATCGCGATCAAAGGGGCGGCTGGCCGTTTCCGGCGAATGGTTGCGCGTCGAGAGGGCGCTCATCCGGGCGAATCCGGACAATCCCATCGGGGTTACCGCGGCTTCACTGCCGCCGGTCACCATGACGTCGGCCATATCGTTCTGGATCATGCGAAAGGCGTCGCCGATGGCGTTGTTGGCGGAGGCGCACGCCGTCGCGATCGCGCTTGACGGCCCCTTGAGGCCCCACTTGACCGAGACGTTGCCGGTGGCGGCATTGACGATCAGCTTGGGAATCATGAAGGGGGACACGCGCGACGGGCCGCGGTCGTAGAGCGTCGAGTGCTGGGCTTCGATTTCGTTCAGACCCCCGATCCCGCTGCCGATGATCACACCGCAGCGATAGGGATCGGGATGCTGAGCGAGATCGAGGCCGGACTGCACCACAGCCTTCGACGCCGCGACGAGCGCGAACTGGCTGAAGCGGTCCAGACGCTTGACTTCCTTGGGGTCGATGTAGTCGTCGCGCGGGAAGTCTTTGACCTCGCCCGCGAAGCTCACCTTAAAATCGGTGCTGTCGAAGCGTTCGATTCGACTGACGCCGCTCTTCCCGGCGCACAATCGTTCCCAGAACTCATCGAGCTCGCAGCCGAGCGCGGTGACGACCGACATCCCTGTGACGACGACTCGCCTAGTCATCCCGCCTGCTTCTCCGTGATATACTTAACGGCATCGCCGACAGTACCGATCTTCTCGTAGTCTTCATCGGGAATGGTGACTTCGAATTCGTCCTCGAATTCCATCACGAGTTCCACGACGTCGAGCGAATCGGCCTTGAGGTCGTCGATAAACTTGCTTTCGGTCTTGATATCTTCTTTCGGGACGTTGAGCTGCTCGCTGACAATCCCGATGACCTTCTCTTCAACTGACGACACGCTGTCACTCCTCTGCAGCTGGGCCGGGGGGGTTAGATCGCATTCCCTGAGAACTCCCATCGACGCCCCGCCGCACGACTTACGGCGATCCGGCACGGGCTGGTCGAAGGTATAACGCGCCTGCAGAATCGTGTAAACGCCAACGAAGGCGTCTGTTGGAAGATTTTGCGCCAACTGCCCGCTCACCGGAAATTGAGCTGGTCTTCCTGCATCAGAATCGCAAAACCGCAAGCGTAGACCCCGCGCAGAATCACAATTTCGACGGATTTGCGGTCGTCAGGATTCTCCCACCGAAGTGCAATCCAGTCTCCGGTCAATCCGCTTCAGCAGGCCCTTGAGAACTTTCCCCGGTCCGACTTCGAAGAATTGTGTGGTCCCCTGGCCAATCAACCAGCGCACACCCTCCTCCCACCGCACGGGTTGAACCACCTGTCGGACCAGCAACTCCCGGATTTCATCCGGGCTGGAGTGCGTCTGGGCGTCGACGTTGGACACCACCGGAATTCGAGGAGGCGACAACGGTACGTCTCGCAGCGCTTCCGTCAGCTGGGCGCAAGCCGACTCCATCAGTTCGGTGTGAAATGCACCGGCGACCGCCAGCGGGATGGGCTTTCCTCCGGCCTCTTCGATCAGTTGGTGAGCGGCCGCGCAGCCTTCCCGGCTTCCGGAAAGAATGGTATTCCCGGGACACAGGTAGTTTGCGACCCATAAGGGCCCCTGAGCATTGGCGCGTCGGCAGACATCAAGCACCTGCTCTGAGTTCAGCATGAGCGCGCTGATCATCCCCGACGGATTGGCGACCGCCGCGGCTTGCATCGCTTCCCCGCGCACCCGGACCACCCGCAAACCATCTTCAAAGGTGAACGCGCCGGCAAAGGCCAGCGCGGTGTATTCCCCCAGGCTCAGGCCAGCCGCGTAGTCGCATCGCGCGACTGCGTCCGGTGATTCCTGACGCAGCAATTCAACGGCGGCCAGACTGCAGACGTACAGCGCCGGTTGACTGTAAGCGGTGTTTTCCAGCTTCTCCGCGGGTCCATTCCAGCAGACATCCGACAGGTCGTAGCCGAGAATGTCATTGGCGGCGTCAAACAACCGCTTCGCCGCCGGGCAGCGCTCGATGACGCTCCGCCCCATACCGATGAATTGCGCTCCCTGACCGGGGAACAGGAATGCTGTCTTGGACATGGCGGAAATTTCTCTGTCAGGTTCAGCGGCGCTCTCAGACGGGCGACGGCCCGAGGCAATCAGCGTCGCACTCCGTTGCAACGACCGGGGACGACGCAGCCCGTCTTCCAGGGAGAAGCCGGGCTGCGGGGTGGCTCAGACGCTTGCACGCTTCGACGTCACGTCGTAGCCGCAGGTTCTTCGCGTTCCAGTTCGGCGACAATCTGCTCGTTGATCTTGCGATTCTGCAGCGTCATCGCGACACGCAGGGCATTAAAAATTGATCTCGAATTGCTGGAGCCGTGGCAGATGATGCACACGCCGTCGATTCCGAGCAGCGGTGCGCCGCCAGACTCATGGTACTGGTAGCGCTTGTCAAGATTGCGGAAGGCCTGCTCGGCAAGAGCTTTTTCGGTTTGAAGCAGCGAGAAGACCTCGTGCGAAATGGTCCGCAGCAGCATGTCGGCCATGCCCTCGGCGGCCTTCAGCAGGACGTTGCCCACAAAGCCTTCGCAGATCACGACGTCGGCCGAGCCGTGATACAGGTCGCGTCCCTCAACATTGCCGACGTAGCGGTCCTGGAATGTGCAGCGATCAAACAGATTCTGGGTCTCGCGCACGAGATCGTTGCCCTTACCGTCTTCACTGCCGATGTTCATCAGCCCGACGGAGGGCGAATTGATCCCCAGAATCTCACGGGCGTAGATCGACCCCATCACGCCATACTGGAGCAGATGCTCCGGCCGGGCTGCGGGATTGGCACCGACGTCCATCAGGACCGTCTTGCCCTTAAGGGTGGGCATGGGGACCGCGATTCCGGGACGCTTCACCCCTTTGAGAAACAGGCGCGTTCGCAACCCGGCTGCCACGACGGCGCCGGTGTGGCCGGCGCTCACGACGGCGTCGACCGACTTGGCGGCCATCAGTTGCCAGCAGACGGCGATCGAGCAATTGGGCTTTTTGCGCAACGCGTCGGTCGGCTTCTCGTCCATCCCGACGACGCCTTCAGAAGCGTGCAGCGACAGGCGATTTCCGGCAGCCCCTGCTTCCGCCACCAAGGGCTCGAGGGTGGGAAGATCGCCGACGAGGACCAGTTCCAGATCCTCGAATTCCTTCAGGGCTGCGATCGCTCCTTCGATATTCGGACCGGGAGCGAAATCCCCGCCCATCGCATCCAGTGCGATCCGCATGTGCGACTATTCCTCGGTTTCGACCAGGGTTCGGCCTTGGTAATAGCCGCAGGTCGGGCAGACGAGGTGCGTGGGAACGCGCGTCTGACATTGAGGGCAGTTGGACAACTGAATCGGCTTCAGGAAGTCGTGACTACGACGCTTCCGAGACCGCGATTTAGACTGACGACGATCGGGAACGGCCATGAGACTCTCTCTTCACGACAGGCAAGACCATCTCCGCGAGCGGCCTGCCGACCTTCGGCGGACACTTGTTCACAGGCTTTCCTGCAAGCTGAAGAGTGTAAGGTTCCGGTCAAAATTGTGTCAAGCGAACCGCGAAAATGGCAGTCGTCACGACCGGAAGCCCACAATTTCCCCTGCGGCTTTGTGAATCGATCCCTGTGGAATCGCCAGAACTGACCCGGCGCGTTTGACGTCTCAACCCTGGGCCGTTATTCTGCGAGTTCGCAATCGACGCCCGAAGTCCCCCATATCCGGGAGCGGAGCCGATTTGCACCTGAAACATCGCAGGCGTGTTTTCGAAGGCGTAGGAGTCGGCGAACGTGTCGGAAATCGTGATCAAGGACTTTCTGGACGCAGGCATTCACTACGGACACCGGACCAGCCGGTGGAACCCGAAGATGCGTCCTTACATTTACGGTCGCCGCAACCTCATCCATATCATCGACATCAAGGAGACCGTTCGAGGCCTGCTGCGGGCGAAGCGGTATCTTTCGAAAGTCGCGTCTCAGGGCAGTCTGGTGCTCTTCGTCGGTACGAAAAAGCAGGCTTCGGACAACATTCGCGAGCTGGCGACCGCCTGCGGCATGCCCTACGTCGATTATCGCTGGCTGGGCGGGCTCTTCACCAATTTCCGGACGATCCGCAGTCGGCTGAAGCGGCTGGAAGAGCTTGACCGCATTTTCGAATCGGGCGAGATTGATACGTACTCCAAGAAGCGACAGTCGGCCCTGATTCGTGAGCGTCGCAAGATGCATCGCAATTTGAACGGTTTGCGGAACATGAACCGGTTGCCGGAAGCGCTGGTGATGGTGGATCCGCGGAAGGAACACAACGCGATCAAGGAAGCCCGCCTGATGGGCATCAAGGTCGTGGCGCTGCTTGACACCGACTGCAATCCCGACGACGTCGACCTGCCGATTCCCGGCAATGACGACAGCATCCGCTCCATTCAGCTGGTGCTGCATCACTTGGCCGCCGCCATCAACGAGGGTCGCGGGACTCTGCCCAAGGAAGTTGCAGAACCGGTCGTGGAAGAGCAGTACAAGCCAGTTCCGTCCCTGTAGGGGTCGGGCTGGACGCTTTCACAGTCGTCGCTGCGAATTGGACGGTCGGCTCGCGCGGATACCGAACCCGTAATTCGGGGATTCGGTCCGATGTGCGTTCAGCGTTCAAGGGCGGCGCGTTCTCGAACCTCTACGTCTGGCAAGACGTGAATCAGGGGTCGGGAATGTCTGGCGATTCCCGAGATAACCGATTCCCAATTGACGGGTTCAGGAGAGTTTTCGATGGCTGAAATCAGTGCCAAGGCGGTGAAGGAACTCCGCGACAAGACCAACCTGCCGATGATGGAAGTCAAGAAGGCCCTGATCGAAGCCAATGGCGACGAAGCCCAGGCCATCGAAATCCTGCGTCGGAACGTTGGCAAAGTGATGCTGAAGCGAGCGGAAAACACCACCAGCGAAGGTGTCGTTCGCGTAATCACCACCGACGACGGCAAGGTCGGCGCGATGGTGGAAGTTCAATGCGAGTCGGCTCCAGTCGCTAAGGCGGATGACTTCACGTTCCTTGCCGATCAATGCGTCAAGCAGCTTCTGAATGGACCGGGCGCAGCAACGCCGGAAGAGTTGCTGGCTCAACCGGCTCCCGATCGGGCCGGCGCGACGCTGCAGTCCTTGCTCGACGATGTGGTCAACAAGATTCGTGAGAAAATCGTCGTAGCGCGCGTGGTTCGCGTGGATGGTCCCGTCGGCGGATACATGCACCACGACGGCAAGACCGGGGTGCTGGTGCTGGCGAGCGGAGAGAACGGAGCCGCGCCGGTGATCCGCGATGTCGCCATGCACGTTGCCGCCCTGCGGCCGGCGGTGACGCATCCCGAGGAACTCGACGCCGCCACTGTTCAGGCGGAGCGAGATCGCCTGTCGGCAGAGGCTGCGGCGTCGGGGAAGCCCGCAAACATCGTCGAGAAAATCGTCGATGGTCGCATGAAGACTTACTACGGCGAGCAGGGGGTCTTGGCCTACCAGATGTTCGCCAAGGACGACAGCAAGACCGTCAGCCAGGCCTTGGCTGAAGCGGGACTCAAGGCGAAGTCCTTTGTCCGCTGGGTGTTGGGGAACTAACGCCGTTCCGCTGAGAATCCAGAGCCAATCGAAGCCCAGGGATCGCGATCCCTGGGCTTCTGCGTTTCCTGCCGCGCCCCTAAGCGGAATACCCCGACAAATACGGGATCTTCGCCGCTGTCGCCTTCACCTCCGGAACACCTTCCAGAAGCTGCCCCAGAAAGTCCCAATTTCCACTGACCAGGGAGTTCCTTGCGCTCTCCAGCGTCGAGACGGTGCAATTCAGGTCACCGCAGCGAACCATGAGGGCTTCCAGGTCAACCACGAGACTTGCTTGCGGATTCTCCATCACCGCCTCGCTCAAGCGTTCGAGATCTCCGCGCGACGCTTGCAGGCAGGGAATTCCCAATGCCGTGCAATTTCCGAAGAAGATTTCAGCGAACGATTCGGCGACGATCGCTTGAATTCCCCAGCGCTGGAGCGCCTGAGGCGCATGTTCGCGCGACGATCCGCATCCGAAATTGCGACCGGCGATCAGGATCTTCGCCCCCTGATACTGCGGTAGGTTGAAGGGATGCTGAGGGTCCTGCTGGCGATCATCCTCGAAGGCATGCGCTCCGAGTCCGTCAAAGGTGACGCAGCGCAGAAACCGAGCCGGGATGATGCGGTCGGTGTCGATATCGTCCAGAACCAGCGGCACAGCGCGGCCGGTGAGGGTGCGGATTTCTTGGGGCATCGTTCAATCCAAGTCGTTCAGTGAAGGGATCGGTCATGGGCCAAACAGAGATCGACAGAGTCGTTATTTCGGAATCCGAAGTCTACCCGGCATCCGGGATGTCGTGGAAGAATGCTGACGCCGGACTGCGAAATCCGTCGAGAACGCCTGACGTCAGTTCGTCCGCCTTCCCCAAGGAGCGGGGCGCCGCCGCAGGTTGGTAGACGTGGATCTGGCGCTCCTCTGGATCGATCACCCAGATCTCCAGGACGCCGGCCTGGAGGTACTCATCCACCTTCGCGATGACGTCTTTCCAAACATCGTTCGGCGAGAGGATCTCGATGCAAACTTCGGGGGGCAATTCCAGGAACCCCGGAACCGCAAGCCCGCCCGGCACACGCTGCCTGGAAATCACAAAAGCATCCGGTCCACGAACCGAGTCGGGGTCTCGTTCCGTGATGACGCCCGCTTCGCCGCCGACCAACCAGCGCCCTTGGTTCGCTCGATTCCAGAATTCGAGGAGGAACACGGCGTTTTTCGTGACCACACCGTGGCGAACACCCGGGACCGGCATCTCAACGACCTCTCCCCGAATGAGTTCCGAAGCGACGCGCGGGTCGAGTGCCGCGAACTCGCGCGCGGTCATCAGGTTTGTCGCAACAGTCGACATCATTTGTGGCACTTTAGCTGCTGCACTTTGTGAGGTGGCAAGAAGGTGAGATGGCGAAAGCGTCACTTGGATGTGGCGTTGGTCGTGGGCGGTTCCCAGTCTTCGGGCATCAATTCACTGACGTTGACAGACCATCCCGGCACAGCGGGTTCGGCGTTGGCGATGTCGCCGGCGCGGAAGACGAGCGGGTTATCTGGATTCGCTGCGACATAGGACTTGATGAGATCGACGGAGCGCAGGTCAACGTCCCACACAACTTGGGTCCCGCAGGCGAAGTAGTCCTCGCGTTTTTCCGCCAGCAAACGTTCGGCGCGAGGACCGTAGTCCCCGTAACTGCGGACCTCTACCGCAAATATCGGTGCGACCTGGTAGGGTCCCATCTTCGCAGGCGGGCCAATGTAATAACCGGCGTCAGGGCTGAACGAATCGCGATGCGGCAGATGCACGCGGAATGCGACGTTGTCAGTGAAGGCCCGACCGCGTTTTACGCCTCGAGCGTATGCACGAAGCGAGATAAAAATCTCGCCTGAGACGAAATTTGGCCAAGCGCCCGTCGGTGACATGACCACAACCTTTCCATCGACAATCTCTGCTTTGCCGTCGATCCGAAGCAGACGATCAAACAGGAGTTCGATGTCGCGCCCGAACGGGTGCTCCTCATCGTCGATGGACGGACAGACAGCATTTTCTGCGATGGCGGAACTCATGGCACTCACCTTCTCTCCGAGTTGTTAGAGCGCATTTCATAAGGCCAGAAATAATCCACTGAAGTGGCAAGCGAGTTGCGTGCCGTGGTCTCTGGAAAGGAGACCCACGCATGACGATTTCCCTGGAGTGGTGGCCTAATCGGGGCCGCAACACGACAGGGGCCAGGACGGTTCCCAAGCCCGAACTCACTGACGAGCAATGGGATTTGATCAAAGACCTGTTC
>JANRLN010000193.1:0-25390 GCA_033762515.1 Planctomycetaceae bacterium | reverse complement strand
CCGCTCCGCTCGATGTGCTCCTTCGAGAACTCCTCCAGCCGCGAGACCAGCGAGAGTGGCACCGCCTGCAACTGACCGTCATCGGCGGTGAACACAAGCAGGCTGGTGGATTGAATCTGATCGTCGGCTTCCGTCCGCTGCGACGATGCGTTGGTCGTTTCCACGCGATTCTTGCCGAACCGACCGGCGATGCCCGCGACATCCAGGATCATGATGACCCGGCCGTCGCCCAGAATGGTCGTTCCCTGATAGACCGTTACGTCCTTGAGCAGACGCCCGACCGGCTTGACGACGATTTCCTGAGTGTCAAAGACTTCGGAGACGATCACTCCCAACTGCTCTTCGCCGACCTGCACAACCACGATGTACAAATCGCTTTCCGCAGACGCGCGATGTTCATTGAGCTGCAGGACGTCCCGCAGTTCGATGAGCGGCAGCAGCCGATTGCGGAGCCGGAAGACCTGTTGATCGCGAATCCGTTCGATGCGATGACGGTCCTCGGCCGGCACCCGCACCAGTTCGACGACGCCGAGCTGGGGAATCGCGAAATGGATGCCGCCGCTTTCCACAACCAGCGCCGAGATGATCGCCAGCGTGAGGGGAATCTTGATGCGGATCGTCGTCCCTTCTCCGGGAATGGACGACAGTTCCACCGTTCCGCCGATGCGTTCAATTTCCGTGCGGACGACATCCATGCCCACGCCGCGTCCGGAGACGGCGGTGATTTGATCGGCCGTCGAGAATCCCGGACGGAAGATCAGCCGCTCGATCTCCGCGTCGGAGTACGTCGCCGCCTCGGCTTCCGAGACCAATCCCTGGTCGATGGCTTTGCGGAGCACCTTCTGACGATCGATGCCGCGGCCGTCGTCTTCGATGCAGATGATGACGTGGCCGCCTTCATGGTAGGCCCGCAAGCGCAGTTGACCGGATTCGGGCTTGCCGGCCTGGCGGCGCATCGCCGGAGGTTCGATCCCGTGGTCGACCGAATTGCGCACCATGTGGGTGAGCGGATCTTTGATGGCGTCCAGAACCGTGCGGTCGAGTTCCGTCTCCGACCCCTGCATCTCCAGTTCGACTTGCTTCCCGGTGATCTGACACAAGTCCCGCACCAGCCGCGGGAGCTTGCTCCAGGCGTTGCCGATGGGTTGCATCCGGGTCTTCATGACCCCTTCCTGCAAATCGGTCGTGACGCGGTTGAGGAGCGAGATCGGAGCCGCGTAGCGCGATTCGTCCTCGCCGCGCACGAGCTGCAGCAATTGGTTCCGCGTCAGCACCAGTTCGCCGACGAGGTTCATCAGCAAGTCGAGGACGTCGACGTTGACCCGAATCGAGAGGTCCGCGACGCTCTTGCGACTGTCCCCGCTGGACGGTCCGTCCGTCTCGCTGGTCGCGGCCTCGCCGCCGCTCTTCGGGGCGGTCGCTACGACAGGCGGCGGCGCCTTGATTTTCGTCGGAAGCATGTCAGCATCCGTTTCAGGAGGGCTCGCCGGAGTCGCGGTCGACGGAGCGGGAGCCGCATCGCGTGGAGTCGCCAACGCAGGTTCCTCGACATTCGGGGGAGGAGGTGACACGGGAGGTTGAGCCACGGGGTCGCCCAGCGACGCCAGCAGGTCGAGGCGATGGATCAGGTCGCGACTGTCGAGCGCGGGTTCCTTGCCCTGGTCTTCAAGCCCGGATAGCAATTCCTTGATGCGATCGATTCCGTCCAGCACCAAAGAGACCGCCGGAGGAGAGACCTCCAGGCGACCGTCGCGCATCCGCCCCAGAACGTTTTCTGTGGAGTGGGCGACCTGACCCAGCCCGGTCAGGCCGATGAACCCGCAAGTTCCTTTGATCGTGTGAATCGTGCGGAAGATGCTCCCGAGCAGATCCGAATTGCTCGGTTCTCGCTCCAGCCGGACGATCTCGGTGTCGAGCCGCCCGAGGTTTTCCCAGCTCTCGGCCAGGAATTCTTGCAGGATGTCGTCTTCCATCGTCCGCCTTCGCACGGAGTTTCCAGAGCGGGCGACGATTCCCGACGAGAGGCAATCACCTCCGCCGATCAATCCCTCTGCGACCCGCTTTTTGCGTGCATGAACGAAATCGACGCTGTCCAGTGGAAAATTGAACGCGGGCAGGCGAATTCGGCCTGCGGTTCAGGAATGATTACTGCGCGACCAATTGCAACAGGTCTCACTGTCCCACAAGCTGCGACGCTCACGGGTGCACACCTGATGCGGAGAACCCTCGGGAGGTGTCTCCTGCCAAATTGGCGGCGGCGAACGGCCGATATCCGTGACCACACTTTTGGTGGTTTCACCCGCGGCTTCCGGTCTCCCGGATCCAGGCGAGGGTTCGCCGCATGGCATCCGCAAAGTCGGTTTGAGGCTCGTACCCCAACTGGCGTCGGGCCTTGTCGATGCTGTAGTCGAGGTTCAATCCCAGGAACTTGATGCGCGCACTCGACAGCAGCGGCGCTTCCTGTTTCCCCAGCGTGCGGTAGATCCCTTCGAGCAGACGCGCCAGGAATCTGGCGACGCCCAACGGAACCACCTTGCCGGGGAGCGGGTAGCCGGCGTCCCGCGCGATCGTCTCGACGAACTCCCGCTTGGTCACCAGCCGAGCATCGGTGATGTTGAACACTTCGCCGAGGACGTCGTCCCGCGCAATGGAGAGGAAAACGGCGTCCACGAGGTTGCCCACATAGGTGTTGTTCATCACCTTGTCGGGAGACCCCAGGTAGGCGAACTGGCTGGTCTTCAGACGCTCCATCAGCCGCGGCAGGATCGTACGGTCACGGGGACCATAGATGAATCCGGGGCGCAGCACCACCGCCGGCAATTGACGGCGGGCGACATGCTCCAGGACCAGATCCTCAGATTCCACTTTCGTCAGGGTGTAGCCGTCGATCCCGCTGCGGTTGGGGGGGGTGGTCTCATCAGTCCCATAATGGTCGCGGGCCTCGTAGACTCCGAGAGAACTGAGATGGACGAACCGCCGCAGGCAGCCAGCGGCTTCAGCGGCCTCAAGGAGCACCTGCAGTCCGCGGACATTGACGTTCCGGTAGTCGTCCACCGGTCCCCAGTCGCCAACCTTCGCAGCGCAATGCACGATGACCGAGGCATCCATCACGGCACGCTTCAATGAGTCTGCATCCGCCAGGTCTCCAATCGCCAATTCGGCTCCGCAGGCCTGCAGGACCTGAGCGGACTGGGCCGACCGTACGAGGGCGCGCACCTGCCAACCTTCGCGACAGGCGCGTTCCACCACGTGGCTTCCGACAAGCCCGGTGGCTCCGGTGACCAGCATTCGGTCAACTGGCGTACGAATCAACGTCTGACTCCTCGTAGAGGGTTCTCAATCGGCCACGTGGTGCGAAACGGGGAGAACAAGCTTCACGTCTCAATTCGCGAATCACGATCGCGTTCCAAGATCCAAGTCTCAAAACAAGAACCCGATGAAACAATCCCTGGAGACCGGGAAGTTGTGATTTGCTTGGGATTTGGATTCTGTCTGTTGGAGCTTGCCAACGGCGCGCCGCCGGCACATCTCCCCCGCATCTCGCTCAAGCGGCCGCCGGTTGCTCGGCCTGGAGCAGGTCCAGGATGCGGTCGGCGGCGTCTGGATGGGCGGTGGCTCGAGCGGCGCGTGACATCTCCCGACAGCGGGCGGGGTCATCCATCAGCGGCTTCAATGCGGACCACAGGCGATCCGCTGTCTGCGGACTCGCTTTGGATTGTGCGATCACCACAGCCGCCCCCTGCCGGACGAACGACTCGGCATTGGCCTGCTGATGATTATCGGTCGCCTGGGGATAGGGGACCAGGATCGTTGGACGTCCCGCGCACGCGAGCTCCGCAAGAGTCGTCGCCCCGGCACGCGAGATCACGATATCCGCCTGCCGATACAGTGCCGTCATGTCTTCGAAGAAGTCGGCGACCGTCGCGGACTGCTCCACATCCGCATAGGTCGAACGCACAGACTCAAGTTGCCGCGGCCCGGTTTGGTGCAAGATCGTCCACTCCCGCAGGCGAGGATACCTGCGCACCAGATCCATCATCGCCGTATTCAAACCATCGGCCCCCAGGCTGCCCCCTAAGACCAGCAGGTGGGGTCGTTCGCGGCGTTCCGGCACCGGCTCGCGGCACAGTTCCGCGATCTCGCGACGGACCGGGTTGCCGCAGACCAGCGTGGGGATCTGCTGCGGCAGCCAATCGGCGCTCTCCGCGAACGTGGTGCAGACCACACGCGCCAGTCTGGACAGCCAGCAGGTGGCCCGGCCGGGAATTGCGTTCTGCTCCAGCAGCACAATCGGCACTCCGGCGCGATGGGCCGCCCAGACGACGGGAGCGCTGGCGAAGCCTCCCAGTCCGATGACCACTTGCGGCCGTTCGGTCTGAACAAGTCTCCCCGCGTCCATCAGGGCTCGCCAATTGCGCCACACGAACTGATCGGGACGCCGACGACACACCTGCAGACCAGTCGTCGACAAGGCGCGGTGATCGAGTCCGTGCGACTCCACAATCCGCCGTTCGATGGCGCGGTCGGTTCCGGCAAAAATGGTCTGTGCCGCCGGAAATCGGCGCCGAATCGTCTCCGCCAGAGCGATTCCGGGGAAGAGATGCCCCCCAGTCCCTCCGCCGGCAAAGACAAAGACGCCGTCACGCGCCAAATTGACGGGAATCGCGGCACGACGACTCGCCGACGACCAGGAAACCGGAGGACTGAATGCAGACCGCTCGTGGGCCAGCGTTGCGTCCATGAACGCCACTCCGAGAGCCAGCCGCCGACCCTGACAACGTCTGAGCCCCCGACGGCGCGTCACGTTGTAACAGGAAGCCCCAAATCAGGAAACGGGACTTCTCGGCACGATTCTCGCTGGTCGCTGACGCTCGATGCTTGAGAGGAGGACCGGGCGAGGCTCCACACAATGCCCAATGTGACCAGGCTGGCCACCAGATTGCTGCCTCCCGCACTAATCAGCGGATGGGAGATTCCCTTGGGGGGCACCATCGCGGTGACCACAGCCACGTTAAAGATGGCTTGGACCCCGAGTTGCGTCAGGAGCGTCGAACCGGCGAGGAACTCGAAGGACCGCGGATCATGTTCGGACAACAGGCGAATGCCGCACAGGTAAACTCCGCACCAAATGACCACCAGTCCGAGCGTTCCCGAGAGCCCCAATTCCTCACCGATCACCGCGAAGACAAAATCGGTGTTCGCTTCCGGAAGAAAGCTCAACTTCTGCCAACCCTTGCCGAGTCCCTCTCCCCACCACCCGCCGGCCCCAAGGCTCACGAGGGATTGGCGAATTTGATACGGCGCGGCGTCCAGGTCGTGCCAGGTCTCGACGAATCCGGTGAGGCGCTGCACTTGATAGGGCTTGAGAAACCATAGTCCCGCGCTCGCCGGAATCAGCAGCAGGAATCCCCACGCAAAGCGACGGATCGGCCAGCCCCCGAGATACACAGCAAGCAGCGTGCCCAGCATCAGAAATGCGGCTGTCCCCAGGTCCGGTTCGATGAGCACCAGCGGAATGATGATGCCGGCGGGCCAGAGGACCGAAATCGTCCCGCGCCGCCAGTGCTGCAGATCCGCGGCCCGCGCCGTGATCAGCAGACACGTCCACAGCGGCAGGGCGATCTTGGCCAACTCCGAGGGTTGGACCGACACCCCGGCAATCCGCAACCAGCGGCGCGCCCCCTTCACCTTGGTTCCGATGCCGGGAATCAGCACCAGGACCAGCAACAGACACACACCCCAGAACAGGTAGGGCGCCCAGCGCCGCCACTGGTCGACGCGAATCAGAGACGCAAGATAGGCGCCCATCAGGCCAACCCCCGCGGCCGCGAGATGTCGGACGAGATAGACGCGCTCGAACTCCGTCGGACGCGACGTCACGCTGGCGCTGTACACCATCAGCACGCCGATGCCCAGCAGCACGCCCGTCTGCGCCAGAAACAGCCGCCCTGCAAACGTCACAGCCCACGCCTCTCCCAATGGACAACCTCAAGGGCGCTTCGGACAGGCTGACGCACGCCTGAAGCACATTCTGCAGGCGCGGCGCTCATTTCAGGGAAACGGCGGTGACGATTCCGATCCTGCGGGTCGCTAGGAGTGGAGAGCTAAGAGCCAAGAGCCAAGAGCTAAGGGCTGAGAGCCAAGGGCTGAGGGTATGGCCCACTGCCCACTGCCCACTGACCACTGACCACTGACCACTGACCACTGACCTCACCGAATCTTCAGACTTGCCACCGCCAGCAGCGCCAGCAGGGCGGAGCCGATCCAGAAGCGGACGACGATCTTGATCTCGTGTTGTCCCTGGAAGAGGAAATGGTTGTGGAGCGGGCTGCAGGCGATGAGTCGCTTGCCGGTCAGCTTGAACCAGCCCACCTGGCCGATGACGCTGAGGGTCTCGACGACGAACACCCCCCCGACGAGGGCCAGCAACAATTCCTGGTGGATCGCCAGCGCTCCGTAGCCGAGCAGGGCGCCCGTCGGCAGGGATCCGGCGTCCCCCATGAAGACCTGAGCGGGGTAGCAATTGAACCACAAAAACCCGAGCGTGGCCCCCACCATCGCCCCGAAAAGAACCGCCAGTTCTCCGGCCCCCGGTTGATACGGAATCGCCAGGTAATCGGCCATGACGTGATGTCCGGCGAGATAGCTCAACGTCGCGAACGCCGCCCCGGCGAAGACCAGGCACCCTCCCGCAAGCCCATCCAACCCGTCAGTCAGGTTCACTCCGTTGGACGCACCCACCAGAACCAAGACTCCCCAGCCGAGGAACACAATCCCCAGCGGCAGGATGAAGCCGCCGATGGGAACAATCACCGCGTCGCGAAAGGGATCACCGGGCCGCGACGCCCACAGCCACAACACAATTCCCGCTCCGACGAGGAGCTGTCCCAGAAACTTTTGGCGGACGGTCAGCCCGCGACGGGATGTGCGGATCTTCACCCAGTCGTCACAGGCCCCCAGCAGGCCGTAGAGTGCGACGACTGCGACCGCCTGCTGCACATACGGGCTGCTCAAGTCGCCGAACAGGAGGGCGGCGACGATGATCGCAGCGACGATGAACACGCCCCCCATCGTGGGAGTCGCATTCTTGGAAGCGTGCAATTCATTGAGTCGTGCGGAGGCGCTGTCGATCCGTTCCCGAAAGCGAGCCTTCAGCCAGGCAATCGCATAGGGACCAAAGGCGAGGGCGAGGAGAAAGGCCGACACGGTGGCGAGCGCCGTGCGGGCTGTTAGATAAACGTGGGAATCCCCGGATGAAACCAGTTCCCACCGGTCCCCCCAGGGTTGGTTGGATTGCAGCCACCAATACAACATCGCGAAACCGTATCCCCACTCATGCGATCGACAAACCTGCGCTGCCGAGGTCGACGGGCCTCATGCGCTCCGCCGCAACTCGAATCGCCCCTCGTGTTCTGCGCGTGCCCGCAGCCAGTCAACGACCCGTTCCAACTGCATCACCCGCGACCCCTTCACCAGGAGCGTGTCTTGCGGTTCGAGCCAGCAGTCGAGCACCGTCAGCAGCACATCCAGTGACTCCGTGGCCACGATCCTGCCCGGTCGCCAACCTCCGCGGAGAGCCCCGTCGGCGAAATCGCGGGCATGTTGACCCAGCGCGAGCAGACCATCAACGGGCAACTCCGACAGCAGTCGCCCCAGTCGCTGGTGCTCAGCCGCCGCATCCGGGCCGAGTTCCCGCATGTCTCCCAGGACGGCATACCGTCGACCGCGCGGCGACGTCGGGAACATCGCGAGACGCCGACACGCGGCTTCCACCGACGTCGGGCTGGCGTTGTAACAGTCGTCAATCACGGTCCACGCGCCAATCACCTGCACCGCCCCACGTCCCTGCAAGGGCTGAAAGTCCTCCAGCCCTTCGGCAATCAGTTCCAGCGGGACGCCGATGTCGTGTGCGATCGCGATCGCACACAGGGCGTTGGTCAGCAACGCCGGCCCCGGCAACGCGACGCTGAAGCGTTGACCGGCGACCGTAAACGACGTCTCCATCGCGGTGAATTCGACGTCGCCGGCCTGAATATCGTTGTTCGGCCGCTGCCCCACAAACAGCGCGCGACATCGAGCCCGGGACGCCATGTCCCGCAGGACGGGATCATCTCCCGGCAGAACGGCAAACCCCGTCGCGGGGAGCGCCTCGAGCAGTTCTCCCTTGCCGCGAATGATCCCTTCGACGCTCCCGAATGATGCCAGATGCGACTTGCCGATCGCCGTGATGACGCCCACTTCGGGTTCCGCGATCTCCGCGAGTGCTCGAATGTCTCCTTCGCGCGAGGCGCCCAGTTCGAGGACGGCGAATTCGTCCTCAACCGTCAGTTCCAGCAGGCTCTTGGGCAGGCCGATCAGGTTGTTGTAATTGCCGGGGCTGCGGCGCCCGCGAAACTGCCGACTCAGCGCGGCGTGAATGAGTTCCTTCGTCGTTGTCTTACCGACGCTGCCGGTGACCCCGATGATCAGGGCTTCATGCCGACGACGGTGCCAGCGGGCCAGCCGCCCGAGCGCTGCGAGAGTGTCTCCCACCACGAGCTTTGGTCCGGGAATCTCCGCGGCGCGCCCGGATTGACAGACGACGAGCGCCGCCCCGTTCGTCACGGCGTTCGCGGCGAAGTCATGACCGTCGCGGTGCTCGCCGGGGAGCGCCCAGAAGACGTCGCCGCGCTGAAGGCTCCGGGAATCGGTGCTGATTTGCGCGCAGCGTCCCCAGGCATTGGCCGGTACCAATCGTCCCTGGGTCGCGGTCGCCAGATCGTGCCAGCCGATGGGATGCATGTTGATCTCGCAGGGGAGCGCGCGAGGGGAGTCGAACTAGGCCGAAATTCGGTGCGGCAACGCCGGTCTATTGATCCAGATGTCTTGAAGACACTGCTGTGCGACGCGGCGATCGTCGAACGGTCGCCGCGTCATCCCGATGATCTGCTCCTGCTCATGCCCCTTGCCGGCAATCACCACGCAGTCGCCGGGTTGAGCCTGAATGATCGCCCGTCGAATCGCCTGCTCGCGATCGAGTTCGACGATCGCACGATCTCGCCCGTCCGCCATCCCGGCGGCAATTTCCAGGGCGATCTGCCGCGGATCTTCTGAGCGAGGATTGTCGCTGGTGATGATCGCCGCGTCGGCCCCCAACGCCGCCGCCCCCATCTTCGGCCGCTTGCTGCGATCGCGGTCTCCCCCGGCGCCGAAAACGCAGATCAGTCGCCCCGATGTCAGCGGCCGCAACGTCCGCAGGCAACGGGCCAGGGCGTCATCGGTGTGTGCATAGTCGACCAGCACCGTGAAGGGCTGTCCCACGTCGATCCGCTCCAGACGTCCGGGAACTCCCGCGAATGTCTCCAGCCCCTGCACCACGTCGTCCAAAGTCACCCCCAGCGACAGCACCGCCGCCGCGGCCTCCAGGGCGTTCACCACGTTGTGTTCACCGGCGACGGGCAGCCGGCACCAGCGGCAACCCCAGGGGGTTTCCAGACGGAACGATGCTCCGCTCAGGGAAAGCTCCACCTTGCTCGCCGACACGTCGGCGGCATCCCGCAAGCTGACGCTCAACCACAGGCTGCCGCTGGGAATCTGGGAAGTCATCCGTCTCCCCATGGAGTCGTCCAGATTGACGATGGCTGTCCCCGCAGGATGCAGCAGGTCGAAGATCCGCGTCTTGCTCTCCCAGTAGGCCTCAAACGTGCCGTGGTAGTCGAGATGCTCGTGCGTCACATTCGTGACGATCGCCGCCGCCAGCGATACCCCGTCCGCACGTCGCTGGTGCAGGGCATGGCTCGACAACTCGATCGCGGCATAGCGGGTTTCGGCCGCTCCCATCCGCGCCAGCCAATGCCAGAGCGTGCGGGGATCGGGAGTTGTCAGCGTCGCCGGTTCCCCGTGCACGCCATCGTGGTATTCAATCGTCCCCAGCACCCCGCAGCGTCGCCCGGCTGACTGCAGCATCGAGCGGACCATCCAGGTGGTCGTCGATTTGCCATTGGTCCCGGTGACGCCGACGACGTTCACTGCCGCAGCCGCGGGCCCGGCGAGAGCCGCGCACACCCGCGAATACGCCGCGCGGACAGCGGGGACGATGCATTGCGGTAGCGGCAACTCAGGTCGCGGACGATCCAGAAGGAGCGACCCGGCGCCGCGCGCAAGAGCGGCGTCGAGAAAATCGGCCCCGTCATGGCGCGCCCCGCGGACCGCCGCAAAGGTCATCCCCGCCTGAATGTCCTCCGCACGATCGGTGATGGCGGTGACGAAGATGTCCGACGCGGCAACGAAGCGGCTGTCCGGAAACAAAGACCGGAGACTTACGCTGCCCGACGGGTACACGTCAGCCGGATCCACGGAGTCGACTCCCGCCCCGGCGGATCGATGCGTGACTCAGAGATCGGAAACCCATCGGCGAACTCTCGTCCTGAGAGATCGGGTCCGATGTCCACCGGCTCAGCAGCACACGGGAGCGCAGCCTCCAGCCGCGTCTCCGCAAGGGCGGCGGGATTCTTCGGAAATCCGCGGTTGGCGTCAAGCGGAGTTTCGAGAAACTGCGCAAACCGGGAAGGCGTTGTGAACCTGGCGGGTCTCCTCGCGACCTGCCACGCCGACTCCGCCTCGCCATCAACGCTGCAATCCCGCCGGCAATTCCGGCAGTCGCTCCAATTCCAGGATCTGGTGAAAGAACCAGGGCTCCCCGCTCTTGCGCCGATGCATCACGCATTTCGCAGGGAACTTCGTCCCGTCGTGCTCTTTCCACTCGCTGAACCGGTAGATGTCGTTGCGCCAGTCGACCCGGATCAACTGATGGCTGGTCGGATCGAAGTACATGTCGAGCGGCGGTTCAACGCTCCCGGTGATGCGGAGGCCCGCCAGGGCCTGGTCGTTTTCGGTGACGTCGGGAATGGATTCGATCTTCGACGCCGGGTCGGTCAAGACTCCGAGCGTCCAAGCCCAGGCGGCGATCTTCCCCGGCTCCGCACCCCGCTCCTTCGCACCGATCCACCATGATTTCGGCGGCTCGACGACCGACTCCCGCTTGGAACCGGGAGACTTAATCGCGGCGCCGGCGTTGTACTCCTCTTTCATGCGGAAGAGCTTCAGCAGTTTGGCTTCACCACCGGCAGCGGTGACGACCTTCTGCACCAGCTCCAGCGGCGGAGTCGGTTCCGCTCCCGCTGAGGTTTTCACCACCACTTCGGTTATGAACGACATCCACAGCAGCAATGCGAGGAGTTTCCGCACCGGGTTTCTCCATGGTGAAAAGAGCTAAGGTCTCTGGTCGTCGGGGTAAATTCCTGTCACAGTCTTACGGCTGCAGGCATCCAAGGGAAGTCAACCGGCGAACCGCGCCGGCCATCAGTTCTCGGGAGTTCGTTCCATGACGCGACTGGAGAAGTCTCCGCGTTCGACACGGGTGAGCCTGTGCGGCAGTGTGCCATTGTGGACCCTCGTGATCGGCGGCCTGTGGTCTTGGAACGAAGCCGCAGCGGCGGAACCTGCGGGCGTGGCGGTCGTCGAACTGTTTACGTCGGAGGGCTGCAGCAGTTGCCCATCCGCCGATCGGCTCCTGCAAAAGATCGTGGAAGCGCACCAGAAGACCGGTTCCCCGGTCTACTGCATCGGCTGGCATGTCGACTACTGGGACCGCCTCGGCTGGCCCGACCGCCTGGCAGATCGCCGCTACACGCGGCGTCAGCACATGTACGCCCAGAAGATGGAGCTGCGGGCGGTCTACACGCCGCAGACCATCGTCAATGGAACCGATGAATTCGTGGGTTCCGACGCGAAATTGTCGACGCAGTCGATCGCAAACGGGCTGCGCACACCGGCGCGGCACCGAGTGCAGTTGACCGTGCGCCGGGGCAAGACGGCGGACGCCGCAGACATCGATTACTCCGTCTCCCCCGCGGCGCCCGGGCAATTGTTGCAGCTGGTGCTCGTGGAAACGGGTTTGAAGACCGACGTCAAAGCCGGTGAGAACCGGGGGGAGTCGCTGGTCCATGCCAACGCCGCTCGCGCGTGGACGACGGTTCGCCTCGGCAAGGAGAACAGCGGAACGGCGGCTTTGACGCTGCCGACGGGCGCCAGGGAACCGGCTGTCCGGGTGATTGCGTTCGTACAATCGCCGGAAACGTTGTTCGTCAGCGGGGCCGCCGACGCGGCGTGGGTCGCCGACTCGAAGAAGTCGCGCTGACCGCAGGGTGCGCGAACGGCGAATGACTCCAGCGTTGCGGGGGACGGCCCAACAACGCGTGCCGAGATTCGCCTCCCGGAAATGCCGCATCAGCTCAAGTTGATGATCGCGCTTCCCTCGTCGGCATCGATGTCGAACACCTTGTCGAGCCGTTGGAGGAGCATGATTTCCTCGACCATCGGCTGCAGTTCGCACAGCCGCAGTTGGGCCTTCTTCTGACCCAGCCGCTTGGAGAAGCGGATCAGCGCCCCGATGCCGGAACTGGAAAAATAGTCGATGCCGTGAAGGTTGAGCACGACTTTATCGGTCGTCAGACCTTCGGCAAGTTCCAGCAGCGCCGCGTTGAGTTCTTCGATCTTGTCGGCGTCGTAGAGCCTTTGCTTGGAGAAGCGGACGACCAGAACGCCATCCACCATCAATTGTTCGAACGAGGCAGCAGCTGCAGCCATGCCGGGTGCACCATTGCGAGATAGGTCGAATGAAACAAATTCCTCAGATGCGATCGGGAGCAGCATACTCAAATCACCTCCGCGATGGGGGGGATTCATGCAGATTTCACACTTCCTCGGCGGCCTAGGCTGAGAGTTCAACCTCGATGAACCGCCACGGATTTCTGGCGTACTCGGCTTTCATCGCCTGCAGCGTCGTCCAGCGGGTGGTGTGATGACTGGCGGTGAACTGGGGAGGCTCAGCCGGCAGCGTCGTCAGCACATCGTGCCGAATGACCATCGCCCGCACTTTGCGCGTGCGCAACTCGCCGGCGCACTCGCAGGTCAGGCACATCACGTATCGGGCGGTCTGCACGGGACAATTCAGATCGCGGCGCAAATGTCCCAGGGCAAACTGCTCCGACAATTCGTTCAAGACGCCGTTCAGATAGAACCAGTAGTCCTCTTTGGGCAACGGCAAGAGGGGATCGGCAGCGGTGGTGCGTTCCGCAGCGGCGGTGACCTTGGCGGCGGCGTCGGAGTTCAGGAACACCTCTTCACAGCGCTTCTCCGAGAGGGTCCGAATCTGCAGCCCCCCGTCCTTCACCACATTGAGCGAGATGTTCAACCGGTCCAGGAACCTTTGCGCCTTCCAGTCGCTGCGAGCGCGGCGGTGACCGATGTACCACCCGAGCGCCATCAGCACCAGGCCGGTGATGATCTTGATGGCATGGTCTTTGAGATAGTCAAGGAGCGTTTCTGCGATTTGTTCGAAGGGGGGCATCGTGTCTCAGGGGTTGGCGGTCATCAGCCGGGCTTCTTCTTCCACGCGTCGCCCCAGGCGTCATTCAAGGTCTGGTCGTTGATCGGCGCCGACCGCCGAAACAGCGCTTGTGCGACGCCGTAGGCCAGGAAGCTGCCGACCAGCCCGAAAATGGAATCGGGGACGGTCAGAATGCATCGCATAATGCCCTGCCACGCCGGTGAGTTAAACTGCGACGCCGCGAAATCAGCGTATTCACCACTGAACGCCTCGGGGGCGGGACAGAGGAGCTTTTCCGGCAGCCAGCGGGCCAGGTAGCAGCCCATGCCGACGAGCATCGGCAAAATCGCGCTCCACTCCGAGCGCGGCCGTCCATACAGGCCCATGTGCAACGGCACATACAACGCCACCAGCTGCATCGACAGCACCAGGTCGAGCAGTTCCATCTTCGATTCCCGGCTGAAGGCGAGGGCCAGCCCCCCCATCGCGATCAACAGCACACACAGTCGATCCCGGAACAAGGCATGACCGCGAAACACCGGGAGTCGACCCAGGATGTTGTGGCTCAGAATCGTCGCCGGCGCCAGAACGGCGCTCGTCGATGTGGACAGAACCACCGACGTAAAGGAGAGCACGAACACGACGGCGAGTCCCGGCGTGAAATACTTGCTCGCCAGGACTTGCACGATGTCTCCCTCAGCCTCGGATTCGACCAGCCGCGAGATCAGGCCGAGACTGACCGGGATCATGGTGAAGCCGAAATAGATCATCCCCGCCAGAATGCACGCCCGTTGGGCGGTTTGCGGGGTCCTGGCGGCGTAGAGGCGCTGCTGCAGATCCTGACCTGGAACGCAGCCGAAGACTCCCGTCGCCCAACTGCTGCCATAGGCCAGGACCGCCGCCGCAGTCGCGGGGGGAATCAACGTCAGCAACGCGGGATCGGTTTCCGTCAGCAGCCGGTCCGCGCCGGCTAGCACCGATCCACCGCCGAATTGCACGTAGGTGGTGTACGCCAGCACGAGCAACCCCGTGAAGGCGACCATCACCTGGAGGGTGTCGGTGACCGTCACCGACCACATTCCCCCGACCATGGTGTAGGCCAGCGTCAAGCCGCAGGCGATCAGCACGCCCCATTCGAGCGGAATCTCGAAATAGACGGCCTGCACCCCCGCGAGCGCCTTGTATTGCAACGCGATCCACCCGAAGAACGCGAGAACCTGAATGCCGGCGCCCATCAGTTCGGCTTTCGCCCCGTAAGTCCGGCGGTAAAAGTCGCTGATCGTCAGCAGCTTCATGCGCCACATCGGCGCCGCAAACATGACGCCCGTGTAGATCAGCGTCGCCGAGCAGGCGAAGGGATCGAGGATCACTCCCAGCAAGCCCGACTCTCGAGCGGCCTCCGATGTGGCGGTCATCGCCGCCGCGCCGAACCATGCGGCGACGATCGACCCGCAACACAGGAACAGCGAGAGTTTGCGCCCGGCGACGAGATAGTCTTCCTCGGTTTCGACCTGGCGCGATGCGACCAGACTCAGAATCGCGAGGACGACGAGGTAGGCGATCAGGGACGCGGCCAGCAGCGTCTGCAGACCGGGCGACAGCTGCAACCGGTCGACCGTCGACTCATTCACCGCCAGCAACCACACGCCGCCCGTCCCCCTGTGATTCGATCCCGAGAAATGTGAATGCTGACCTTGCGGCGAGTGATCGGTAACCGCTCGCTGGCTCAATAACCGACGGCGGCCCCGTCTTTTCGCGCTTCTGACGCGCCGTGCAGCACGCCGTGTTCCCAGTCGATCAGGATTCCCTGGTAGCCGCCGACGGAACTCCCCTTGCCGTGTTCGACGTCGTGCCCCCGGCGTCTCAGTTCTTCGGCAGTTTCCGGGGGAAAGCCGCTTTCGAGGTAGACCGTGCCCCCCTTGGGATCGCCCGGACCGCCGGTGGGGTCGGCCGAACCGCCGTGTCGAATGCGCGCCGCGTCTCCAGCCGCCTGCACGTTCATGCCGAAGTCGACCAGATTGATGAGGATCTGCACGTGCCCCTGCGGTTGCATGTCGCCCCCCATGACGCCGTAGCAGAGCCAGGGCTTGTCGTCGCGGGTGACCAGGGCGGGAATAATGGTGTGAAACGGCCGCTTTCCCGGCTCCAACCGGTTGGGGTGGTCGTCCTGCAGGGCGAACAGCTGTCCGCGGTTTTGCATCGCGAATCCGACGTTCCCGGGCACCACCTGCGATCCGAAGCCGAAATAGAGACTTTGAATCAGCGAACAGCAGTTGCGGTCCTTGTCGACCACGGTGAGATAGACCGTATCGCCATGCTGCAGCTTCGGGTCGCCGTGCGGAATCGACGTCGCCGCGTGCTCCCGTTGGATCAGCTTGCGGCGTTCATCGGCATAGCCCTTGGAGATCAGCGCCTGCACCGGGGCCAGGCTGAAATCGGGGTCCGCGTAGAATTGCGCCCGGTCGGCATACGCCAGCTTCTTGGCCTCCACGAAGAAATGCACGTAGTCGGGATGCTTCGGCCCGAGCGACTTCAGGTCATAGCCCTCCAGGATGTTGAGAATCTGCAGAGCCGCAATCCCTTGACCGTTGGGCGGCAATTCCCAGAGCCGGTATCCGCGGTACGTTGTGGAAACAGGCTCCACCCAGTCGCTGCGGTGCCGTTCAAAGTCTTCCGCGGCGAAGAGTCCGCCGTGCGTCTGGCTGAATCGGACGATTTCAGCCGCGATGGGTCCGCGGTAAAAGGCGTCGCGTCCGCCGGCCGCGATCAGGCGGTAAGCGGCCGCCAGTTCGGGAAGCTGCATCACTTCCCCGGCGGCGGGCGCGCGGCCGCCCGGCAAGTAGACTCGGGCCGAGTCGGGCCACTTCTGCAGTTCTTCGGCGGCTCCCTGCCAGTTCTTCGCGATGATCTCTGAGACCGGGTAACCCTGCTCGGCGGCATCGATCGCGGGTTGCAGCAGATCTGCCAGCGGTTGGGAGCCGAAACGCTCGCGCAGCACGATCCAGCCGTCCACGCATCCCGGCACCGACCAGGGGAGCAGGCCGTATTCGGGGATCTCGGCGAGACCGCGCTGCCGCAATGCGTCGCGACGGATGGCCAGCGGACTGCGTCCGGATGCGTTTAACCCGTAGATTTTGCGAGTCTTTGCATCCCAGACAATCGCGAACAGATCGCCGCCGATGCCGCAGCTCATTGGCTCGACCACTCCCAGCATCGCGTTGACGGCAATCGCGGCGTCGACGGCGTTGCCTCCGCGGCGAAGAACGTCGAGCCCCGTTTGAGCGGCAAGCGGGTGGCTGGAGGCAACCATGCCGTTGCGCCCCATGACCACGGAGCGCGACTGCCAGGCGGGCGGCGTCGGGCGGTCGTACTCGGCGGCGTGGGTCCACATGGGGAGCAGCGTTCCCAGAAGCGCCGTCAGCCAGATCGCCCGGCAGGTGAATCGCATGGCCGACAAACCGTCGGTGACAAGTCGAGACATGATCGCGGGTTCCAAACGGTGACGAACCGAGAGTCGTGCGGCAGGAGCCCCCGCCTCAGGCGCCGACCGGAGGCTGGGAAGAGTCTGTCGGATGGGGAGAGGGTTTGCAATTCCGCCGGAGCGTGGGCTTACTCACGTGAGAACCCGTCGACCGCCGCCGGAGAGAGTCCTGCGCGGCCGCGCGAGGGGCGCGAAAAGGTGGTCGGTTAATCGTGCATTCACCGGGACAGTCGCATAGAATGAGGGGGACTGAGACTCAATCTCAACTGTTCGTCATCCCCAAGTCGAGTTGTCGGCCGTGTCGCAAGTTGTTCCCCTAGAGATGCTTCGGTCGGGAGAACAAGGGCGGGTCTGCGATGTGAACGGCTCTTCGGACTTCGTGCACCGGCTGCAGGAAATGGGATTGCGCGAGGGGGCGCTGGTCAAAATGCTCCAACCCGGCTCTCCCTGCATCGTCGACGTCAACCAGCAGCGGCTCTCGTTTCGGACTCACGAGGTCGCGACGATCCTGGTGGAAGTCACTCCCTGACACCCCGTTTGCGGGATTGTGCATCGGAATGAGGCCTGTGTTGAAATGAAGACCTTGAGTCAGATTGCCGTAGGCGAGTCGGCGCGGATCATCGATGTGCGCGGCGAAGACGCGGTCGCCATTCGGCTGATGGAGATGGGTCTGATTGAGGGGGAGTCCGTCGCTTACATCGGTGCGGCTCCCTTCGGCGATCCCCTCGAATTCGCCGTCCGCGGCTATCGCCTGTCGCTGCGACGCAGCGAAGCCGACCGCGTCGTCGTTGAGTCGGCGTCGGTTTGAATTCGAATTCCCATCTCCCAACACCCCGACTGTTGATCGATCCCCTGAATGTCTGTCGCCCCACCCCATCGCCCCATGACCGTCGCCGCCATCGGGAACCCGAATACCGGCAAGAGCACCCTGTTTTCCGCCCTCACCGGGATGCACGCTCACATCGGGAACTTTCCTGGCGTCACCGTCGAAAAAAAGGTGGGCTGGCTGGAACACCAGGGACGACGCATTCAGCTTGTTGATCTCCCCGGCACCTACAGCCTGTCGCCGCGGACCCTGGATGAAATGGTTTCGGTCGACGTTCTGCTGGGACGTCAGGCCGACGTCGGCCCCATCGACGCCGTCTTGTGCATCGCCGATGCGTCAAACCTGGAACGCAATCTGTATGTCGTCAGCCAGGTCCTGGACGTCGGACTGCCAGTCGTGCTGGTATTGAACATGTGGGACGTGGCCCGGGAACGGGGGGTGACGATCGATGTGGAGGAGTTGCGGCGGCGGTTGGGGATCCCGATCGTCACCTGCGAAGCCCATCGCCGACGCCAGATCACCGAAGTCAAAGACGCGCTGCTGCATGCCGTCGAGCAGGCGCCGCGCCCGCCGATTCGACTCTTTCCAGCAGAGTTCTATCAGGAGGAAGAGCGGCTGCGCGCGGAATTCGGCAAAGATTCGTCGGGGGCGGCGCTGCCGGCGTACGTTTCCGAACGACTGCTCCTCGACCCGGGCGGATACATCGAAGCCTCACTCGCCAAACGGTTTCCCGATCGGCTTCCGCAGGCCGTGTCCGCAGCCCGTGAACGGCTGAAGGCGGCCGGTTGCAAGATTCCCAGAGTCGAGGCGCGCCTGCGCTACGCCTGGGCGCGACAGATTCTGGCGGGCGTCATGACGACTCCCACGGAGCGCGTGCAAACTCTCACCGATCGCATCGACCGCTGGTTGACCCATCGGTTCGTGGGATTCGGCGTCTTCTGCGTGGTGATGTTCCTCGTGTTTCAGTCGATCTACGCCGGTGCGGAACCTCTCATGGCGGCCATCGAGGCGACCCAGGGCTGGATCGGCGATCGAATCGCGGCGGTCGTGGCGCCGGGACCGCTGCAGAGCCTGCTGGTCGACGGACTCATCGCCGGCGTGGGGGGGGTCGTGGTCTTCCTGCCGCAGATTGTGCTGCTGTTTCTGTTCATCGCGCTCCTGGAAGACTGCGGCTACATGGCCCGCGCCGCGTTCCTGATGGACAAGCTGATGACCAGGGTCGGGCTGAGCGGCAAGTCGTTCGTGCCCTTGATGTCGTCGTTCGCGTGCGCCATTCCGGGAATCATGGCGACGCGGGTCATTGAAAATCGCCGCGATCGGATGACGACCATTCTGGTGGCGCCTCTGATGAGTTGTTCGGCGCGGCTGCCGGTCTATCTGCTGCTCATCGGCGCCTTCGTTCCGCCCATCGCCGTCTGGGGCTGGCTGCCGCTCCAGGGAACTACGCTGTTCGGAATGACGTTTCTGGGAGCGGTCGTCGCGATTCCCGTGGCGTGGCTGCTGAAAAAGACCCTGTTCCAGGGGGAGACGCCGCCGTTTGTGATGGAACTGCCGACGTACAAATGGCCCTCGCCGCGCATCGTCTTTTCGCGGGTCTATGATCGCGCCAAATCGTTTCTGGTCCGCGCCGGAACACTGATCTTTGCCACCAACGTCCTGGTTTGGGCCGCGAGCTACTTCCCCGGGGACCACACGCGCGAAGTGACCCTCCGCGCCGAGGCGGCGCAACTTCAGGAGGCTGCGGCCGAGGATTGGGAACGGCGAGCCGCGATCGAGGCGCAACCGGATCTCGCTCCATCTCAGTCCGAGTGGGCGGGGCTGCAGGAGCGGTTGGCCCCCGTAGACGCGGCGATCGCCGCGGCCAATGCCGAGTCGGAGCGGCTGCTGGCGGGCAGTTGGCTCGGCCGGGCAGGGCAGGGGATTGAACCGGCGGTGCGTCCTCTCGGTTGGGACTGGCGCATCGGCGTCGGCGTCATCGCGTCATTTCCAGCCCGCGAGGTGATCATCGCGACGCTGGGCACCATTTACAGCCTGGGGGGCGACGTCGACGAGGAAAGCCAGGGGCTCAAGGCGGCCCTGGCAAACGCGAAATGGCCCGACGGACGGCCCGTTTACACCCTCCCGGTGGCCTTGTCGATCATGGTCTTCTTCGCCCTCTGCGCTCAATGCGCCTCAACGCTGATGGTCATCCAGCGCGAGACCAATCACTGGGGCTGGTCGGCATTCACATTTGTCTACATGACGATCCTGGCGTATGCCGGCGCCTGGGTGACTGTTCAATTGGGAACAGCGCTGGGGTGGTGACCGCGGCGGTCCGGGGAGCGCGGTCCTGGACCCGTTCGGGCGATATCTGCCGAACCTCGCAGCGCTTCTCTTCTTTGCCGCGAATTCGCATCATCAACGGCCGGGATCGTCTTGTGAACCCTGCCCCGAGCGAACTATCACCCAACTCTTCCCAGATACCAACATGTCGGAACAATGGCTGACCATCGGCCGTCCTGCCAACACAGGCGAACGGTGGGCGCTCGCCATGTGCGGATTGGCTTTGACGGCGGGCTTTCTGTTGGCCGCAGCGCTGGAACCGGATCCCCGTGGATACGGCACGCACCAGCGACTGGGGCTGCCGGAGTGCTCGTTCAAGACGTTGTTCGCCAAACCGTGTCCGGGATGCGGCATGACGACAAGTTTCGCGCATTTCGTTCGGGGCGACTGGCAACAGTCGTTTCGGGCGAATCCCGCGGGACTCCTGATGGCGGTTACCTGCGCCGGGCTGATTCCCTGGTGCTGGTGGAGCGCGTTTCGCGGAAGATTGTGGCTGGTTTCGGACCCCTGGGCTCCACTGGCCATCCTGATGGCAGCCTGGGGCGCTCTCGGACTGCTGGTGTGGATTGTGCGTTGGCGGAGCTGACGCAATTTAGGCAAAGGACTGCCGGATGAATCGCCGCCCCCACGCCCTCATCCGAACCAGGACATCCCTGGCGCCGATCGCCATTGTCGGTGCGCTGGCCATTTCCGGCTGTTCGCTGGGGGTCATGGCCGGCAAGATGTTCACCGGAGAACCGCTCCGACCGGCCCAATTCCGTGCGATGACCGGCACCGACCTGACGAAAGGGGAGCAGAAGATCGTCGTCATCTGCTCGACGCCGACGTCGGTCGACGCAGACTTGTCGAGCCTCAATATCGACCTCATTGACGGGATTACGCGGCGGATGAAAGTCCACGGGATCGATGTGATCGACCCGGATGAAGTCGCCAAATGGATTGACGATAACGGGGGTGTGGTCGCCGACCCCAGTGAGATGGCCCGCGCGTTCGAGGCCGACTACGTCGCCTGGATCGATGTGTACGGTTTCAGTCTGCGCGAGGAAAACAGCCCGAAATTGCTCCGCGGACGAGCCAGCGGCTTCCTCCGCGTCTATCAGATCCAGGAAGTCAGCGGCGACCGGACGGCTCTGACGGCGTTCAACACCGAGTTCAAATCGACCTTTCCCCAGCATCAGCCGATCTCGGAAACAGGACGCTCGGCGTTGACCTTCCAAAAGGAATTCGTCGATCGCATTTGCGATGAGCTTGCCGAGAAGTTCTACGATCACCGCCCCGGTACGGGGTTTTAACGCCGTCGAAATCATTCGTTGGCTCCGGGAACCAGGCCGCTTCGGCGGCTCGGGGCCATTTGATCCAGCCTGCCACGGAAGGCGACCATGCCGCTCATCCAGCAATCTCCCGCCCGGCCTCAAGGCTGGAGTTCGGTGTTTCGGGCCATGTGTCTGGCAACGGCCGTCTGCCTCCCCTTCACGGGTTGCAGCTACGTGCTGTTCCTCGGCTACCTGATCGGCGGTCCTCCCTCGATCGAACCCGACTTCGACGCCGAAACCAAGGAATGCATGACCGACAAAGGGGTCACCGTGGCGGTGATCTGCTTTGCGCCCAACAGCGTCAAATACAGCTTCGAAGACATTGACCATGAACTGGCCAAGTACGTGGCGTTTCGCCTGCACGAACACAAGATCAGCGTCATCAGTCCCGACCGCGTGCGCGCCTGGGTCGAAGCCAACAAGAACTGGGATCGCCCCGAGGAGATCGGCGAGGCCTTTGACACGACCTACGTGATCTACCTCGACCTAAACGAGTTCTCCCTCTACGAAGACGGCAGCGCCACCCTCTACCGCGGACGTTCGGAAGCCATCTGCAGCGTCTGGAAGATGGAAGAGGATGGGACAGCCCAGAAGATCTTCAGCAAGGAGAAGATCTCGAAGTTTCCGACCCACCAGCCGATCTCGGCCTCGGAGGAAACCTACAGCAATTTCAAGGCTCGGTACCTCTCCCGCCTGAGCGAGGAAATCGGTCGCCTCTTCTACGAGTACTTCATCATCGACGACATCGACTACGGCGGTTGAGCGAGGTCGCGTCGCGATCCGCCGCGGCTGGGGCCGAGGCGGACGGCGACGGGTCGGAAGCGCCCGCCCCCCCGCAGTCCGCCCGATGTCGCGATCCCAGGGCAGCGCGTCAAGAACACCGCCGCGATGCGCGTCGCGATTCACCGCCCGATCTGCAACGCCCGACTTCCGAGCCCCCGACGACCAAACGTTCCTGGCGCCGCGAGGCGGGTCTGGTTTGGAGTTTTGAGCGGCGGCGTGTTCGAGACGTGGAGCGTCACGCGGGATCGATCGCGGCCCGTTCGGAGGCGAGAACTCCCACAACGGCGGATGCGTCCGCATTCACCGGAGAGCGCGGCGCTAGGGGAAACGCACGATCCGTGGTGCGGGGAGATTCAACGCGGCGATCCCCCCGCCGGCGTCCGCTCAACCAACTGCCCCTTTTCTCGCAGCGCCTGCTCGAGCAGGCGTCGATAGTTCGCGTTGTCGGGGTATCGGGCCTCCAGCCAGCGCAGGTGATCGAGCGCCGCACCGAGGCGCTTCTGACTGACCAGCAATTCCACGGCGGCTGTGCGGAACACCGCGGCTTGCGGATAGAGGGCGATGGCGCGATGGAGCGTCCGCAGCGCTTCCTCGGGATTCTCCATCCACCAGTGAGCCCGATACATCGTCATCCAACCCTCGATTCGCAACTCCGATGTGGTCTCAGATTCGGTTTGCTCTTCGGCGAGTTCGATCTGCCGGCGCCACAGCCGACAGGCCGATTCATGGTCTCCCGCCTGCTGATACGCGTCCGCCAGAAGACCGGCGGACACCATGTCGGGCGCGAGTCGCTCCAGCAGCGTTTCCGGTGTCTCCGCCGTCACGAGGATCGCTGAAATCCGCGGCCGCAGGGGCGGGCAGTCTCGAAACGCACACGACAAGGCTTCCAGACCTTCTTCCCGCTTGCCGCTGAGCATCGCCGCCTTGCCGACGACGAATTGCACCTGGGGATCGGTGGGGCGCAGTTTGACCGCCTGATCGATCAATTGTGATTCCAGTTCCCCCGAGGGATCGTGCAGAAAACTCATCTCCATCAGCGTGAGATAGGCGGGGGCCTGCAACGGGGCCAGACGGACGGCCTCACGACCGTGCTTCCACGCCAGTTCCAACAGCTTGAAGTTCTTGCCGGTGGCCTTTTGCAGCCACTGACGTGCTTCCGCTCCTGATGCAAACCCCGACGACAGCACGACGTCTTTCAGTTCGGCCAGCGACAAAGGGGGATCCTGCTGTTGTTGTCGCAGGTTGAACATCCGCACGTAGGCGTCCGACAGGAGCAGCCGCGTTTGCGCATTCTGGGGATCAGCCTTGGCGGCGGCCAGCGCCGCCCGCGACTTTTCCACCTCCCATTCCGCCCGCGCGGCGTCGTCTTCGTGGCGAATCTCCAGCGCCCGCTGGTGCGTCAGCCATTGATACTCGAACTGATGACGCTCCGCGGCGGCCGACTGTCCCAGTCCCGGCAACATCCACAGCGCCAGCGCGGCCGTCGCCGCGGCGGAGAAACCCCAGATCCAGCGTTGTCCCGCCGCGTGGGCCCCGCGGGACGTCGGAGTCGATTGCTGCCTCCACAGACTGAAGCCGCAGGCGACGAGCGTTGCGACCGTGACCATGCACGTCGGCACGTACCAGACAAAATCGGCGCAGGCGTGGGCGAGGTGCGCCGCGAGGCTCCCGAGAATTCCCGCCGCGGCGGACCGGGCATCGGTCGAGGCCTGGGTGGAAATCAAGACACGCAGCGGCCAACTGAGGGCCAACCCGATCATCAGCACGGCAATCGCGATGCCGGCCATCCCCGTTTCGGAGGCCACCTGGTAATAGGATCCCTCGGCGTGGGTGAAGACATGCCCGTGGACGATGTGGTCGATCCTGGTCAGGTGGGCGTCGGCATGCGTGCCAATGCCGGTTCCCATCCAGGGAAAATCGCGCCAGACCTCGAGGTTGGCTTTCCAGATGCTCAATCGTCCGCTGTCGTCGACGGTCGACGCCCGCAGCAGGATGCGATCGAAGCTGCTGTAGCCCAACACGCCCGTTACAGCGAGCAGGCCGAACATGGCCAGGGAGAGCCACTGGTTCCGGGTCCCGACGACCCGAACCACCAGCAGGCTCGACAGCACCACGGCGATCCCCGCCGCCATGAAGCCGCCGCGCGAGAGCGAAAACGCCACCGCGAGAATCGTGACCACCAGTCCCGTCGCCCAGAGCAGGGGCGAACCGACCCAACCCGCCGTCTGAGGATCGGCGTCGGCGTCCCCCTGCGGGCGCGCCAGCAACGACCGCGCCACGCACCACACCAGAGGTCCGATTCCCAGGGCCAGCAGTTGGGCGTAGTGATTCCGATTGGTGAACGATCCGGTGGCGTAGTGGCTCGTGGAGGTGTAGGGATGCTGAAACACCCAGTAGTACCGACCGTTGGAAGTGGCGTACTGCAGCAGACCAAAGGCAGCCCATGCCATGGATGCGGCGGCGACGAGCTGCAGCATCCGCGAGACGTCGGCCGCCGTACGCAGTCGCTGAACGAGGGTGAGGAACAGCAACCCGTAGGCGGCGAACAGTTTCAAACCCTTGATCGTCCCCGCCGGCGACAGAGAGAGCGTGCCCCAATGGTCCGTTACGGGATTTCCCGGGGGATTGGCTCCCCAGAGCGGCAGCAAGGCGTGCGTCCGCGGGGAAATTGCATTGAGCCACTCGGGCGGGAGTTCGATCACCTGCAGCACCAAGACGGCGAGGGCGGTCCCCCAGAGCCATTCACCGCCGGTCCACAGCCAGCGCCGTTCCCCATCGAACAGGGCCGCCGCAGACAGACATCCCGCCGCCAGCAGAGCGACGGAAACCAGAAAGAGGTGGCCGACCGGCGTGCGCCCGCCGAACCAGGCGGTTGTCCCCAACAGAGCGGCCGCCAGCGCAAGATCCGTCAGCAGATACAGCCAGCCGGCGACCCCTAGGGGTGCTGATGCGCTGCCGCGACTCCCCGACCAGGAGTCCGACACTCCGGCCGAGCGTCGTTCGCTCAGCTCGCCGCTGGAGTGCCGCCGACGGCGGGTGTGCGGTCGCGAATGTTCGCCGGTCGTCATAGGCCCCCCCCAGTCCGCGAACCCCTGCGAGCGAATGACTCGAGGATTTGGCGCAGGGGGCACCCCTGGAACCCAGGCGCCAGGAGATTCTCGGACGGTGCTTGACCGACGAGTCAGCCCCTGATCGCTTGCGAAAGCGCTCCCCCCGCGCGGGTTCTAGTCACGACCGACGCACAGTGTCAAGCAGTCCTCAACCGCGAAACCCCCGCGAAGCGTTCGCGATGGCCC
>JANRLN010000192.1:0-10364 GCA_033762515.1 Planctomycetaceae bacterium | reverse complement strand
AGGACTTGCTGGCTCCACTCGTGCTTGCCATAGAGGGCGTGAGCGTCGGCCGATTCGAGCGACAGATCGAACGCGTTCCGGGCACGCTGGCCGAGGACCATGTCGACGGCCTGTTGGGTATACCGGTCGGCGGCCTCCATGGAGCCATCGAGGTCGATGTCGCGCCGGAGGCGATCGAACTGTTCGTACAGGGATTGCCGCGTGTAGAGCCGATCGGTCGTCAATCCCCCTGGGAGTTGAAACAACGACGCGACATCGTTCCCCAAGAACGGATCATAGCCCTTGCCGAGATAGCCGCCCCAGGCCACATGGCTGCGGGACTTCATGTTCAGTACGACGTAGGGCGGCAGGTCGCGCGCGGCGTGGCGTCGCTCTTTGGAAATGATCGACGCCAGCGCGGGATATTTCTCGGCTTCGCGATTGGTCCGCGGTTCGTTGGCCAGATTGGCCGTCTGCATCACCATGTTGGGTTCATGGTTGGAGTGCCGACAATCGACCGAGCGGATGAGCGTGAGTTTGTCGAGCAACGCGGCGTACTTCGGCAGGAATTCGCAAACCTGGACGCCGGGCAATGCCGTCGGAATCACACCGAACGGTCCGCGAATTTCGGTGGGGGCCTGCGGTTTGGGATCGAGCGTGTCGATGTGACTGGGACCGCCGGTCAGCCAGATTAAGATCACGCTCTTCTGACGCGGGGGAGCCGCGCCGCCGGGGGCGTCCTGGGCTGCGAGCCAGCGCGGCACCGTCAACCCGGCGATGCCGGCCAACCCTGCCTTCAGCATGCTGCGGCGGCCGGCCACGGTGACCCCTTCGCGGACGCGCGCATTGAAGTGCGGAAACGCGTGTTGTCCGTGTCCGATGCCGGAAAAATTCGTCATGTTCGCCACCAACCTCGGGCAGAAACTGCAAGCCGAGCGCACGCATGAAGATATATCGATGCGAGGCTCCCGTAAAGGCCATCGAAACGGCAGCGGGGCGTCCGGGAATCGGCACTCGGTCGACGCCTCCCCGCACAACTGTCCTCGCGATTCATCGCCTGCGATGGCGCGATCCGCTATCTTACGTCCCCAGACCGAATTGAGACGGCCCCTCGGAGGATCAGAGCATGGTGGAAAAGTGCTTTCTTGCAGTCGACTTAGGAGCCGAGAGCGGTCGCGTCATCGCAGGGCTGTTCGACGGTGCGCAGGTCCGTTTGGACGAACTGCATCGCTTTCCCAACGGCCCGGTCTCGGTCGCCGATTCGCTCCGCTGGGATGTTCTGCGGCTCTGGTCGGAAATCCAGGTCGGCCTGGGGAAGGCGGCGGCGAAATACGGAAAATCGATCGTATCCGTCGGCGTCGACACCTGGGGCGTCGATTTCGCACTGTTCTCCAAGTCGGGGGAAATGCTCGGACATCCCTACTGCTACCGCGACCCGCGGACGAGCGGGCAACTGGACGCGGCCTTTCGTCGCGTGCCTCGCGCGGAGATCTTCGCCCAGACGGGGCTGCAGTTCATGGAGATCAATTCGCTCTATCAACTGCTGTCGTTCCAGCAGACGAATGCAGCCCTGCTGGCGCAGGCCGATAAATTTCTGATGATGGCCGACGTGTTCCATTGGCTGATGTGCGGCAGCCAGGTGGTCGAGTTCACCAACGCCACGACGTCGCAGTGCTTTCATCCCACGCAGCGCGACTGGTCGTACGATCTGCTGCGGAAATTGGAACTTCCGACCAGCATCTTCCCGCAAGTGGTGGACCCTGGGACCAAGCTTGGCCGGTTGCGGGACAGCGTCGCGCAGCGCACCAATCTGCCGCGCCTGGATGTGGTCACGCCGGCGACGCACGACACCGGCGCCGCCGTCGCGGCGATTCCGACGGAGGAGACAGGCCGGGCGAACTGGGCGTATATCAGTTCCGGCACGTGGTCGCTGATGGGGTTGGAGTTGCCGCACGCCGTGCTCACGCCGAGAGCCCTGGAAGTGAACGTCACCAATGAAGGGGGGATCGACGGGACCTACCGGTTGCTGAAGAACATCATGGGGTTGTGGCTGGTGCAGGAGTGCCGGCGCTCCTTCGAGCGACAGGGGCAGGGGGTCGACTATGGGACGCTGACCCAGCTGGCGCAGAATGCGGCTCCGTTCCGCTCCATCGTCGATCCGGATGACCACAGTTTTCTGGCCCCGGCGGACATGCCGACGGTCCTCCGGGCGTGGTGCGAACGGACCGCGCAGCCGACGCCGGACAACCCGGGCGCCCTCATTCGGCTCTGCCTGGAGAGCCTGGCGCTGAAATACCGAATGGTGCTCGGCTGGCTCGAGGAACTCTCGGGCGAGCGTGTGGAGACGATCCACATCGTCGGCGGCGGTTCGCAGAACGACTTGCTCAACCAGTTCACGGCCAATGCCACGGGACGCCCGGTGGTGACGGGTCCCGTCGAAGCCACAGCCCTGGGGAATGTGCTGCTGCAGGCGCGGACGGCGGGGGACGTTTCCACGCTGTCCCAGATCCGGCAGGTCGTGCGGGCCTCTTCGCAATGTCAGCGTTACGAACCGCAGGACCAAGCGGCCTGGGACGCGGCCTATGTGCGGTTCCTCGAACTTCGGGATCGACCGCGGGGCTGACAGCCTGTTGGCCGCGCCCGAGGCGAACGAATCCGCCGCTATTCATCCGAGTGAAATCGCGACCCGCCGCGGCTCGCGCGGTATTCGGCGAGTTCGGCTTCGAGTCGCAGTTTTTGTTGTTCCAACTGGCGACGGGTTCGGCCCAGGTGGGCCTTCGTGCTGGCCATGTCGGCGACGGCCAGCAGACCGATCCACCCGGCGAGCAGCAGGACGCCGAACCAGAAGATGACGAATGCCACGGGTTCCCGGCGGAAGAAGGGAAGCATGTCTCCCAGGGGGATCAGGATGCCCACCAGTAGCAGCATGGCACTCACCTGCAGCCGACGACGCAGTTTGCGGATCGCATGCTGACGGGTGAGATCGTCGCCGTCGTCGGGGGGCTGGCGATAGCGCCACTGGTGCCACGCGGACCCGGCTCCCATCAGGATCAGGACGCCGCCAAAGATCAGCGCCGGCAGGGAATCTCCCATTGCGAGCAATCCTTCACTCGATTCGAGGCGACCGAGTTCGCGTGTGGCCCGCAGTCGACGTGCATCACAGCAACGCTGCAGACGTCGTAGCGTAAACCGTCCATCGCTGCGATTCCACCGCCGCCTATCGGCGCTTCGTCGCCCACTCGGGTGCGGGCGCCTCGTAGGTGACCTCGTCCCCCGTGAGGGGGTGGAGGAATTGGAGAGCCGCCGCATGCAGACACAAGGGATGATCCCCCGCCGCCAGCGTCTTCGCGGACGCCTGGGGCGAGTGATGACCATAAACCGGGTCTCCCTGAATCGGGTGCCCCAGGCCCCACAGATGGATGCGAATCTGGTTGGTGCGCCCCGTGAGCGGTTCGACTTCGAGCAGCGTCGTGCCGTCGCTGTCGCGCTGCAGCACGCGAAAACGGGTCGCGGCGGCGAGGCCCGATTCGTCCAGGACCCTCACGCCGTTCGGGCCCGGTTCGGCGGCAATGGCGGCATGCGATTCGAAGACCATCTCCGTCGGGCTGCCGTGCACGCGAGCCAGGTAGGTCTTGCGAATCGCACGGGACTCAAACTGAATTTGCAGCCGCCGGGCCACGTCCCGCGTCTTGGCAAAGACCACCACCCCGGAAGTGTCGGCGTCCAGGCGATGGACCGGACGAAGCTGCCACGGAGCGAAGACCTCGCTGAGAATGTGCGACAACGTATTGCGGTGAAAACGTCCGCAAGGGTGCATGGGGAGCGGAGCGGGTTTGTGGACCACCACAACGGCGTCGTCCTCCGCCAGAATGCGGATGTCGGCCGCCACATCGGGTTCACACTCGGCCGGAGCGGTATGGAGCAACCGCTCGCCGGCGCGGACCACGCGTCCCGGACGGACCTGCTCGCCGCGACAGATCAAACGCCCGTCCCGGCAGGCCTGCGTCCACTCGTCGCGCGAGAGATGCGTTTTCATCGCGTCCAGAAAGTCGAGGACTTCAACGCCGTCGAGCCGCAACGGAACGCTGATGGGTCGCACGTTTTCGTAGGGGATGCTTCCGGGAAGAGGACTGGTCGCCCGTCGAATCGCGGCGTTCCGCTCCGCGAGCTGGGCTTGGGCGACTTCGGCGGGGGGCCGGTAGCATGCCGGACACGACACCCCTTCGACGTAGTGCGGCGAGGCCTGATCCTCCACGGAGACGATCGCCTGACACGCGAAACACTGCCGGCGTTGCGAGGGCCGCAGCGCCGCGTCGAGGGCCACCCGTTGGTCGAAGACGAAGCATTCCCCCAGAAAATGGTCGCCGCCGCAGTCTTCGAAGTACTTCAGGATGCCCCCGTCGAGCTGGTAGACCTCGCGAAAACCGGTCTGCTCGAGATACGGGGCCGCCTTCTCGCAGCGGATGCCCCCGGTGCAAAACGTGACCACCGGTTGGTCCTTGAGATCCTGCGGCAGTCGCGCCACGGCGTCGGGAAAATGTCGGAAGTCCTCCACCCCGATCGGCAGGGCCTGGCGAAACGTGCCCGTTTCGACTTCAAAGTTGTTGCGGGTGTCGAGCAGCGTGACGGGGCGGCCGGCATCGAGCCACTGCTTCAATTCCCGCGGAGACAACCGACGCGAGGTGTACCGTCGCGGATCGATGCCCGGCACACCAAAAGCAATGATTTCCGCTTTGATCTTCACCAGCAGTCGATGAAACGGCTGCGCGTCGCTGAAGCTCTCTTTGACGGGCAAGTCGCTCAGTTCCGGCAGGGACCGCAGGTGCGCCAGCATGGCGTCAATGCCGGTCCGGGATCCGGCGAGGAACAGGTTGATGCCTTCGACACTCAGGAGGATCGTTCCTCGCAACGCGTGTTGCTTCCCGAGCGTCCGCAACTCCTCGCGAAGCCGCGGCAAGTCCTGCAGAGCGGCGAACTGGTAGGCGGCGATATTGACGATGGGGGGCATGGCAGGCTTGGATTGAGATCCAGGACAAGCCTGGACTTTGGGTTTCTGAAATGCGGTTGCGGCGGATTTCGGCCGGTGTGTTTGAAACAAATTGACGATCACCCCAATCGGGGTCTAGACTCTAGGTTATGACTCAGATCGAACTCGCACAGCAAGCCTTTCATCGGGGAACCGCCGCACTTTTTGCGCTGCTGACCCCGGAGCAAATGCGTCGGCTGGCTGAGCTTCCCGGCGACCAGGAGTTGCAGTCGCGGATGGAAGAGCTGGCGAGCAAAGCCAATGAGGGTGAATTGTCGGACAGTGATCGGGCAGAGTACGAAGCGTATGTCGAGGCGAATGATCTCCTGACGATCTTGCAGGCGGAAGCTCGCTATCGATTGGCCGATTGCGGGAAATAGGAACATGGATCGTCAACGGCGCATGCAGGTCCGCTTGCGCGCCGGCGACGCGTGAGAGTATTGCCAGCGCCGGCAGTCGGATTCCCCTCTCGTCGCTCTTCAAATCGAGCACATCATTCCGCGGAAACATGGGGGCGGAGAAGACCTGAACAATCTGGCACTGGACTGCGTCGAATGCAATCTCAAGAAATCCAGCGACCTCGCGGGGCTTGATCCGCTGAATTCTGCACTGACACCGCTGTTTCACCACCGTCACGAAAGCTGGGAGACTCACTTCCGCTGGGACGGGCTCAGGATCGTCGGGCTGACCGCCATTGGTCGCACCACCGTTCAAGTCCTGTCATTAAACTCACCCGGGCGCCTTCGTGTTCGACGGGCATGCCGCACCACACCCTGAAACAAGTGTCACGGCGCCGCCCGTTCCTTCAGCGCCGCGGCGATCTCTGCGGCCACCTGCCCGGCGAGCACCTTGGAGCCTTCCGGCGTGAAATGGACGTTCATTGGGAGCTGGATCTCGGCCAACTTCGGCTTGGCGAACGTGCATAGGTCGTTGGTCTTCACTCCTGCTGCGGTCATCACCCCGGCCGCGGCGAGATTGTAGGGCGTCTCGTCGCCCGCGACGCGGCCGCCGGACCCGTCAGGCACCGGCGTGGTGGAACACCAGATCAGCGCGGCGCCGGTCTTCTGGAGCCGTTCCACCAACTGCTGCAGGTTCTTCTCGTAGTCCGCGATCGGCACCTGCTGGCGGGTCCCTGCGGCCTTGGGATCGGCGAGCGTCGTGCCGTCGGCTCCGACGTACTTCAAGTCATGCAGGCCCCAATTGAAATGGATCACGTCCCACTTCGAATCACCGAGCCAAGCGTCGATGTTCTTGAGTCCGTTGGTCGTCGGTCCACCATTGGTGGGAATTCGGTGAACGTTGGCGGTCTCCTTCAGCAGATCGCGGACAGCGAGGGTGTAACCGATCGAAATGGAATCGCCAATGAGAAGCACCCGGGGGAGCGCGGGGTTATCGGCGACCTTCGCGAAGGCCGGGTTGGGGGCCCGCTTCTTTTGAGCCGGTTTGGTCTCTTGACCGACGACCGTGGCGACAAGCGCCGCGGACAGCGCCAACCAGCAGGCGGCACAGCCCGGAACCAATGAGCGCAGACGCATAAACAGTCTCCAAATGCGGCGGGTGCAATGCACGGCGAAGAGGGCGTATCGTCAGGTATTGCACCCGCTCGGGAGGTCGTTGTCCACCGCGCCGACTTACTCGGCCAGAGGATCGGGGGGAACGAAGGCTGGTCAGCCGTTGATGACAGCCGCGGCCGCGCAGTATGGTGCCCCGATCATGGACGACTTGAACTATCACCATCTGCTGTACTTCTGGGCTGTCGCCAAGGAAGGGACGATCGCCCAGGCCTGCGAAAAACTCAACCTGTCGCAGCCCACGATCAGCACGCAGCTGAAAAAACTGGAAGAGTCCCTCGGCACAGAGTTGTTTCGCAAGGCGGGTCGACGGCTGGAACTGACCGAGATCGGCCAACGAGTCTTCCGCTACGCCGATGAAATCTTCGCCGTCGGCCGCGAGTTGGTCGATGTCGTCAAGGGTCGACCGACCGGTCGTCCCCGGCGATTCACCGTCGGCATCCCCGATCAGTTTTCCCCCCTGATGGCCTGTCGGCTGCTCAAGCCCGTCTTTCATCTTCCCGAACCGATGCAACTGGTCTGTCGCACAGGGAAGCTCGATCAACTGCTGGCGGAACTGGCGGTCCACCGGGTCGATGTGGTCCTCTCCGACGCCGTGCTGGACGCGACGACGAACGTCCGTGCGTTTAGTCACCTGCTGGGAGAGAGCACCGTAGCCTTCTTTGGGGCGGCTGACCTGGCGCATCGCTTCCAGCGGGGATTTCCCCGGTCGCTGGATGAAGCACCGTTGCTGCTGCCGGCAACTGACGGCGCCTTACGGCGCGCTCTGGATTCCTGGCTGGAGGAACTGCGGGTCCGCCCGAAGGTCATCGCCGAGTTTGATGATCGCAGCCTCATGAAAGCCTTCGGGCAGGCAGGGCTGGGGCTCTTCCCCACCCCTGAGGCGATCGCCGTGGAAGTGCAGCGGCAGTACGCTGTGCAGCTTGTCGACCGCGTTCCCGAGATCCGCGAGCGCTACTACGCCGTCAGTTGCGAAGAGCGTCTGCAGCATCCCGCGGCGGTGGCCCTTTGGGAATCCGCGCAGTCCGATTTCCTGAAGCCTGCCTGATCACCAGCGCGTCGCACCGCCCCGTTCCAGACTGAAGATGATCGCTCCGTTTCGGAAGACGGTGACGGTGCCGGTCGACTGGCTGACGGTGATCGCCATCGCCAGAGTATGGGCCGTGATTGCCGCAGCGGTCTGATGGCGGGCTCCCAAACCCGCGGGGAGATGGGCGGTGGGAGCGGAACGGGGCATCAGGTAGGTGCCGGCGGAGAGGACGGTGCCGTCACCCTGAATGATGAACGCGCCGTCGATGAGGGCGAATTCCTTGATCGTTTCGGCGAGGCTGGGGTCGAGCACGTTGCGCAGCTGGCGCGAGTAACCATGAAACGGGTTGAGGACCAGTTGCTGCGACTGCCGCGAAACGGTCCGCGTGTCGCCGAGGACGAACATCGCCCCGACCGGATGGGCTTCGCGCCCTTCGGTGGCGATCTCCAGGGCGATGCTCAGCACGCGGAGCATCACCGCCGGTCGAATCACCCCTTTGCCCTTGCGATTCTTTTCCGAAAGCATGGCTCGAAAATGCGATTCGGGCTTAGTGACCGACAGGCTGTCGAGCCGGCGGCCATCGGGACCGGTGACGCAGACGACGCTGCTCTTGTCGTTCAGCAGTCCCTCCGACGCGGCGAGCATCAAGCCCAGGTTGGCGCGGTCCATCCGGGACAACGAGGCATGCAGCACATCGAACACGTGCGTGTCGCTGCGCGTGGGGACGAAGTCTTCGGTGTGGGCCGTCGTGACGATCAACAGCTTTCCCGTCCAACCCGTGAAAATCTCCCAGGGAAGATTCTCCACGCGATCGATGGCAATCAGCAGCGCCTGCGCGCTGATCGCGTCGACGAGCTGCATGGCCTGCCGAATCAGGACCGACGTGAGCTTCGGAACCGCCGCCATCCGCACCGGCCGGCTGTCGGCCTTGACGCCGGCCTTTTCCAGCAGCAGCGCATCAATGGCTTTGGTGTCTTTGGCGTCGATCAGACTTTGACGGAATTCCGTCGTTTTCAACAGCTCGGCCAGCGCCGCCAGAACGTCGACGTGGGTTTGCTGCAGCTTCCGACCGATCACCAGGAGGCAGATCAGCCGCACCTGCTGGCCGGCGGGAAGACCGTATTCAACACCGCCTCGGCTGCGACCCAGAACGATCCGCAGGTCGCCGTCCCAGTCGACAAACGCGTGCGGCAGGGCGAAATCGGGAGCGACCAGCGTTTGAGCGGCCGCTTCGCGCTCTTCGATGGCTTCGAGGATTTTCTCCGGCGCGACGTTGTCGTCGTCCAGGTTCGCCGCCTGCACCAGCGCACGAATCGCGGCCTGTCGCGATTTCGCGGACAATTCGACGATCCGAATCGCGTTGACAAGATCGCCGAGGTCCAACGGCACAATCCTTTCCCAATCACGGACCCGCCAGCCGGCAGAAGGCCGGAGAATTTCAGAACCGGGTTTATAGATGATCCCTGAGTGCGGAATCAACCGACGACTTCCCGGAAGGGGCGGAGTTGTCGAAATACCTCCAATTCTCGCCCATTTTTCGCGAACTGTGCGTGAGACGCTCGGGCGCCGCAGTGGCGAACGGCGGCGGAGAGACTATCCTCGAACGGACATGCTTGAGCCGCGCGTGGTGCGGCGATCATCGGCAAAGAACAGGACGAACGGCGTTGAACACCCCTGAGCTGCTCGCAAAGACCGCGGATTTCATTCGTCGCCAGGCGGCGGACGACGCCTCGGGCCACGACTGGTGGCACATCGAACGCGTTCGACGAAACGCCCTCGTGCTGGCGCGGGCCGAGGGCGCCGAGATGGTTGTCTGTGAATTGGCGGCGCTGCTGCACGATGTCGCTGACTGGAAATTCCACGGCGGCGACGAGACTGCCGGTCCGCGGGCGGCGCGCGAATGGCTGGAGTCGCAGGCGGCTCCCGCGGCACTGATTGACGCCGTCTGCGACATCATCGCCCGCGTCTCCTTCAAAGGGGCCGGCGTCGTGACGGCGATGCCCACGCTCGAAGGGCGGTGCGTCCAGGACGCCGACCGTCTGGACGCCCTGGGGGCCATCGGCATCGCCCGGGCGTTCGCATTCGGCGGAGCCTTCGGCCGGGCGATGTACGACCCCGAGCATCCTCCGGAACTGCATGCCGATTTCGCCGCCTACAAGTCGAAATCCGGCCCGACCATCAATCACTTCTATGAAAAACTGCTGCTGCTGAAAGACCGGATGCAGACCGCAACCGGGCGTCAGATGGCGCTCGAACGGCATGTGTACATGGAGCAGTTTCTGGCGCAGTTCCACCACGAATGGAACCCCGAAGGGACCGCTGCGCTGGCGCGCCCTTCCAACTGAAGCGGTCCCCATCCGCGGCAGGCATCCAAGTCTGCTTGCCACGGCCGCCCCCATCGGATGGGGCCGCGTCGACCCGGCGGACGAGTTTTCCGGGGACTCAGCGCCTGCGAGATGGCGGCGCCACACTCGCTCGACGCGGCGAACCAGCGCCGCCTTTGGCTCCGCTCCCGAAATCCCCCGTCATCCGTCATGGACCGGCTGACCCGGAGCTCTTGACCGGTCCGACGGCGCCGGGACATGGTGTGAACTTCAAGCGATATGAAGTGTGGAACGAGCCGTGCGGAACAGGGGCCGCGACACGTGGACGGCGCTTTTCTCCCTCCCGCAGAACTGGAGCTCGATGCCGCCTGCGGGAATCGAGCTCGACAGACCTCCACTCCGTCACGCGACCGGCGGCCGTCCCGCGACTCCAC
>JANRLN010000191.1:0-1979 GCA_033762515.1 Planctomycetaceae bacterium | reverse complement strand
CCATGCCGATCGGAACGCGGACGAGCGGTGGCCCGGCCTTGGTGTTGCACGGGCTCGCGGCCGTGGTCTTCTCGTCAGTGCTGGGGGCGGACCCCTGCGCCGCGGAGGAGTGCTTCACACTGCCGAAGTTTGTGGGGATCGGCTTTGCGGTCCGATTGCGGGCCGCGGATCTGAACGGCGACGGGACCGCTGATCTGATCGTGCAAAGAGGCTTTCTTCTCGGGGATGGAGCGGGGGGGTTTGGGCCGCTGACGCCCGCCCCGTGGGACGGAACGCCTATCGCGACGGGTGACGTTGACAACGATGGCGACGTCGATGTCGCGATGCCGACAGTGTTGTTCCGCAATTCGGGCTCTGCGGGCTTCTCTCCGGAAGTCACGCCGGGGATCGGGGACGGTTGCCCGTACGAGGTCGCGCTCGTCGATTTGAATCTCGATGGTTGGCTTGATTGGGTGTACGGGCAGAGCAACCGCAATGGCGCAGAACAGGACAACTCAATGGTCGTGCGTCTCAACAACGGGGATGGCACGTTCGATCAGCCCGAGTGGTACTTCGCTGGCGTGAGCACGTCGCTACCGACTGGGGACATCAACGGCGACGGGTTCCCGGATGCAATTGCTTGCGGCAGATACCAACGCTGCGATCCGTGGCCATCATGCAGGATCTTTTGGCGAGTGGCGCTGATTAATGATGGCTTCGGTCGGTTCGCCTCGGAAGAGTCGGAGTCTCTTCAAGTGGAGGATCCGAGAGACCATGAGCTCGTTGACATCGACCTGGACAGCGACCTCGACTTGATCGTGGAAGGTGGCGGCACGCTGAGTGTGTATCTGAACGACGGGCTAGGCGTCTTCTCTCCCCCGGTTCCGACGCGCACCCGGATTCAACAAGATAGCCCTCCTGCCTATAGCCGGTGCACTTATTGGCCGGCTTTAGAAGCCGCGGACCTGAACCGCGACGGCGCGCCTGAGCTGCTGGTCTTCGGAAGGCCTCCTTCTGGATCACCTTTCGTGATTGCTGTTATGCAGCATGCGGGAGGAGGCTCGCTGCGTCGCACCGCGCTTGTTCCGTTGCGGAGTGATTCTTACCCTCAGGCCGCAGCCGTTGATCTCGGCGGGGAGAATCTCGACGTGATTGGGCAATGGGGCCAGTGGTCGACTTCCAGTATCTGGTCCATGCGGTTCGAGCCCTGCGCCTTCGCGTCGCCGACTCAAGTGATCACGTCCTCCGCGACTTCCCTCGCGGCGATGGACCTCAATGGGGATCGGGCGGACGACCTGGTGTTTTGGACGCATTCGTGGGCTACTGGCGAGAACATCGCCGTGAACAGCGGGGGGTGCGGCGTGCTGCCGTCAGTGGCGGTGCGACCGGACCTAGAGGGTGTACGGCTGTTCGGCGACCTTAATGCCGACGGTCTCACCGACCTGTTGATCATAGTCGGGCCGCAGTTGCATGTCATCGGGGATGTGCTTTCGCCCGACGCTCCGGCTGCTCCGCCGGTCGTCATCGCTACTGCCTCGACGTATAGTCGCTCGTGGTTGCTGGCGGATGTCGATCGAGATGGCAGGTCTGACCTCGTCCAAGTCGATATCAATCCCGGATCAGTTTCGGGCCCGCCCAGGCAGTTCGAGCTGACCGTGCGGCGGAGCAACGGCGCGCTGGGGTTCGACCCGCCGGAGATTTCGCCGAGGGGATCGATCGCTTATGACAAGGGACAGTCCATACTTGCAGATATCCGGCTGACTGATCGGACGGGCGATGGCGTCCTTGACGTGATGATGACGTTGATCAGGACTCAGTACAATGGACGCAACGCTGTAGACATTGTCGTGAGTCCGGGGGGTGCGGGCATGGTGTTCGGCCAGGCCGCGGTGACAGAGCTCATTCAGTTCGGTCCCTACGAGCTGGTGAACTCGCTGCGCTGGTCCGATCCGCTCGGCGGCGGTGGGGAGTCGCTGGTGGTGGAAACTTTCAGACAGAGG
>JANRLN010000190.1:0-17960 GCA_033762515.1 Planctomycetaceae bacterium | reverse complement strand
TGCCGCCGACGGCGCGACCGTTCCCGGCGCCGCCGCCAAGAGCTGCATCCTGGTCGGGCTCGACGGCGGTCCGACCCACTACGAGACGTTCGATCCCAAGCCGCGCGCTCCCGCCGAGATTCGCGGTGAATTCGACCCGATCCCCACGCGGACGCCGGGTCATGCGTTTTCCCAGCACCTGACCAAGCTCGCGTCGATCTCCGACAAGTTCGCCGTGATTCGCTCAATTTGCCATGAGCAGGGAAACCACGGGGCGGGCAATCATTACATGATGACAGGGGCGCCGCCGCGGATTCCCGTGGGCTGCGGAGCCTTCGTGAGCTTCCATCCCAGCATGGGATCGGCGGTCGCTCATCAACAGGGTCACCAGAATGGGCTGCCGGCCTACTTCTCGCTGCCCTCGATGACGCGTTCGGGAGGTCCGAATTTCCTGGGGGCTCAATATGCCCCGTTCGTGGTCCCAAATGATCCGAACGGCAGCGGATTCCGCGTCCGCGACGTGGCGCTCCCCGATGGTGTGACCGGGGAACGCTTCGGACGCCGCCAGGAGATTCGTCGCCGGGTTGACCAGTTGGTGCGGATCACCGACGCCGCCGCCGCGGACCCCGTGCGGGCCCTCGATGAATACTACAATCAAGGTCAGGACCTGATGCTGTCGGCGACGGCGCAGGCGGCGTTTAACATTCATGCGGAGCCGGATGACGTGCGCGTCGCCTACGGCCGCAACTCGTTCGGTCAACGGGCTCTCCTTTCACGTCGGCTCGTGGAAGCCGGAGTGCCGTTCATCGTTCTCAACGAAGGGGGCTGGGATCATCACGCGGGCCTCTTCAAATCGTGTGAAAAACGGCTTCCGGAGTTCGACAACACCATCGCCACGCTGATCACCGACCTGGAGCAGCGCGGCCTGCTGGCGACCACGATGGTGGTCGTGCTGGGCGAATTCGGCCGCACGCCGAAGATCAATAAAGACGCCGGTCGCGACCACTGGTCGAACGCGATGTCGGTCCTCATGGCGGGGGCGGGAATCCCCGGCGGGTTGGTCCTGGGGGCGACGGATCGTCAGGGTTACTCCGCCGTGGAGCGGGTGCTGTCTCCCGAGAATTTCGTCTCGTCCATTTACCGCAAGCTGGGAATTGACCCGAACATGGTGCTCTACACGCCACAGGGTCGGCCGTCGCATCTGGTCAGCGACCCGACGCCGATTGCGGAATTGTTCGTGTAGACGATTCCCCGATCGATTGCGATCGCCGGTCCGCTCGCTGAGAATCTGCAGTTCCGTGCGTTCGCCCGCAGGTTGCCGTTTGTTTCGCGACATCCCGGGCGACGAGCTGCATGGGATCCGGAGTGCCGATCGTATGTGTCTCCGTCTGCTGAGCGGACTCGTCGTGGCCTGCGTCTGCGCGTGGGGTGGTGCGCGGGCGGCGGAGCGTCCGAACGTGGTGCTCATCTATGCCGACGACCTCGGCTATGGAGACATCGCCGCTCAAGGCGCCGAAGGGTTCGCCACTCCCGAGATCGATCAACTGGGACGGGACGGCACGCGGTTCACCAACTTCTACGTCGCGCAGCCGGTCTGCACGGCGTCGCGTGCAGCGCTGTTGACGGGTTGTTATTCCAATCGCGTGGGGCTGGCCGGGGCGCTCAACCATACCAGCGACATCGGCATCCACCCCGGCGAGACGCTCCTCAGCGAGGTCCTGAAGTCGCAAGGCTATCGCACGGCGATCTTCGGCAAATGGCATCTGGGACATCGGGCTGCGTTCCTGCCGACGCGGCACGGATTCGATGAGTTCTTCGGGATTCCCTACTCGAACGACAACGGACCACTTCACCCAGTGGTGCGCGACATCCCGTCGCTGCCGATGTACGAGAACGACGCCGTCGTGAGTCTCGACCCGGATCAGTCGCAGTTCACCAAGCTGCTGACCGCGCGGGCGGTGAAATTCATCGAACAGCATCGCGACGGACCGTTTTTCCTGTATGTGCCCCACATCATGCCCCACGTACCGATCTTTGCTTCGGAGGCCTTTCGCGGCAAATCGGAGCGGGGTTTGTACGGCGACGTGGTCCAGGAGCTCGACTGGTCGGTCGGGCAGATCCGCGCGGCTCTGAAGACGTGGAAGCTGGAGCAGAACACCTGGGTGATCTTTGCGTCCGACAACGGCCCGTTCCTCTCGTACGGAGAACACGCCGGCTCGGCGGCGATCCTGCGCGAAGGCAAGCTGACCACGTTTGAAGGAGGCGTGCGGGTGCCGTGTCTCATGGCCTGGCCCGGCAAGATCCCGGCCAATCGGGTCTGCCACGAGCCGCTGCTGACGATGGATCTGTTGCCGACGCTGGCCCGGCTGATCGGCGCTGCGCTCCCGCCGACGCCCATCGACGGGCGCGACGCCTGGCCGGTCATTTCGGGGGCGGCCAACGCCAAGAGCCCGCATGAGGCGATCGGCTTCTATTCGGGCAATGAGTTGCACGCGGTCCGCAGCGGACCGTGGAAGCTTCATTTTCCGCACGACTATCTGACGGTGGCGGCAGCCCCGGGGAAGGACGGCAAGCCCTCGAACTTCGAGAAGATGCAGCCGCAGGCCATCACGGAATCAGGGATTCGTGGAATCGCCAGCCGCCATGGCTACCGGGTCGAGAAGCTCGAGCTCTCGCTGTTCCATCTGGAACAGGATCCCGGGGAGCAGACCAATGTTGCGGCGCAACACCCGGACGTCGTGCGGCTGCTCTCGAAACTCGCGGAAGGGTTGCGTGCCGACCTCGGAGATTCGCTCTCCAATCGCGTGGGAGCCGGAGTACGGCCCGTCGGCAAAGCCGAATAGACCTCGTCCAACTCGCCTTGAGGCCGATCTCAGCCGCCGGCGGCGGAGTTCACCCGGACTTTGGCTCGGAACGTGAGGGGTTCCGAGCGGCCGGTGACGGTGACGGTGAAGACTTCGTTGATCTCGCCCGCCGCCGTCGGAGCCGTGAACGTCAGCGGCAGGACGTGGACCTGCTTTTCCGCAGCGGGGAGCGCGACTTTGAAGAGGTCTCCGGGATTCCCGCATTCAATCTTTTCAATTTTGAAGGGCTTGCGACCGCGAACCACCACGTTGACGGTCTTGGACTGTCCGGCGTTCATGGCGCCCAGGGCCAAGAGGTCAGGAGTGATCGAATACTCCGATTCGACGATGGCGTCGAGCTGCAGCGGCACTTCGGGATTGGCCGCGTCATCGGTGATGATCGTCAGCATTTCCCGCTGAGCCCCTTTGGGTGCGTCGGCGGCCAGCTTCACGATGATGTCGTAGGCCACCGTCCCGAGGTTGTCCCGCTTTTTCTGCACGGCCTCGGCGGTGATATAGGATCGAGGAGAGGTGATGCTCTTGATCTGCCAATCGGGACGCCCGGCGTATTGCACATCGATCTTTCGCTCGGCGGCGGTTCCCTCCTCCACCGCTCCGAAGTTGACCGAACCAGGGGTCAGAACCACATCGGTGCGAATGTAGACCGACAGGGGAATGCGAACTTCCTGAATCAAGCCTTTGGTTGGCTCGGCGAGCGTGATGAGGGCGGCCGAATCCTTCTTGCGCATGAAGCGCTTGGTGTCCATCGAGATTTCGATGTACGCCTCCTGCCCGCTGAGAATCTCATTCGCGCTGGGTTTGGCCGCCGAGCAGCCGCAAGACGTCGACACGTTGCGGAAGTAAATCGTCTCCTGGTAGATGTTCTTCACCTTGAGCCGCATGGTGCACTCGGCGCCTCGGGCCACGACGCCGAAATCGACGTTCTGGCGCTCGAACATCTTTTGAGCCCAGTTCAACTGCGACACGTCCGCAGCCGCCGGTGCTCCTGGTTTGACGCCTTGCGCGACGGCCCCATCCATGAGACCTAACGTGAAGACGACGGCAACGACAATTCTCGAAGCGAACGTCATGACGGCTCTCGGGGCAGATGCCGCAACGTGGTCCGTCGACTCAGTTTGACGAATCCGGCCACGGGCGACAGGAGGAAGGTCTTAGCGGGCATGCAGTTGCGGACAGTAATCACCAATTCGGACACTAACGGCGGCTGGCAAAAATGTCAATTCGTGTTCAGATCCAAGATTGTTCAGACAGGTGAACGTTCTTCGGAAAAATCCCTGTCGGCTGCATCCGCGGAATTCACGGGTCGAGGCGCCGCCGCAATTCCTGCCAGACCGCGTCGGGATCGCTGCCGGAGACGGCGAACAGTTGTTCGCTGCCCGTCAACGGTTCCTGACTCCGCAATTGTCGCTCCAGAATCGAGGCGTCAGCGTCCGACGGATCACCGCCCGCCAACTGCCGCTGCAGAATTCGCTGCCGAGCGACGTCGGGTTCGACGGTGACGTCGAGGATCAGCCAGGGGACCTGCAGCCGCTCAGCCAGGTCCCGAAATCGCCGCCGATCGTCACTCCGCAGAAACGCGGCATCAACAATCACCGGAAATCCATTCAAGACAATCGCTTCCGCCAAATCCGGCAACACGGATTCATACAACGCCTGGGAGACATCCCGGGAATAGGGGTCTCCAGAGCGCCGGGAGACGCGGGGAATTCCCCACAGACCGAACTGCCGTTTGCGTTCCACGTCCGACCGAACTCGAACAGCGCCGAGGCGCTGGCAGATCTCCTGTGCCAGAAACGACTTGCCGCTTCCGGAGACGCCATGAGTGATGATCACCGCCGTCCGCCGCGGCTGCGTCCACCGCAGCGCCAAACGGAGGTATTGAGAGACTTCGGCCTGTTGCGTCGCCCGTGCGGCCGTCGATTGGTCGGTCTGCAAGCTTCGCAACCACGCTACTTTAGCCCGCACGAGGGATCGATAGACAAAATACCACACCCAAGTTGACAGGCCCGCAAAATCGCCGGTCTGCTCCAGCCAGCGATTGAGGACCCGATTCGCCAGTCCCGGCTGGCCCCGCTCCGCGAGATCCATCACGAGAAAGGCGATTTCGCTCACCACATCGATCCACCGCAACCCCGCGTTGAACTCCAGGCAGTCGAAGGCGGCGATTCGGTCGTGTTGCAGGACCAGATTGCCCAGATGCAGGTCACCGTGGCACTCCCGCACCCGTCCGAGTCGTTTCCGTTCACGAAAGACCGGTTCCAGGCGGGCGAATTCTCGATCGCTCCATTCCCGCAGGTGCGCCACCTCCGCCGCGAAATCGGGGTGCCTGGCGAGGGCCTCCAGGTTGGCGGTCATGGGCAACCGGACGGCGTCCGGCGCTCCAAACTCCTGGTCGTCGCCGGCGACGGCGGCGCGAGCCTGGAACTCGGCCATCACGTCCGCGAACTGATCCAGTTGATCGGGACGGAGTTCCCCGCGCGACAACACTTGGGGCAAGAGCGCAGCCTGATCGAATTGCCGCATTTTCACGGCGTAATCGATGGGGGTTCCGGCGCCGCCGAACTCCGGGAGTCCTCCGCGCACACACACGGGCGCGACGTCGAGATACAAATCGGCGGCCAGCCGCCGATTCAGACGCAGTTCTTCCTCGCAGAACCACTTTCGCCGTTCGAGCGTGGTGAAGTTGACGAAGCCGAAGTCGACGGGCTTTTTGAGTTTGTAGGCAAACTCGCCCGTCAGGATCACCCAGGAGATGTGAGTTTCCAAGACCTCGAACCCGGCGACGGGATGGTCGTACGCTTCGGGTCGCAGCAGACCCTGGATCAGCGGCGACATCGCGACAACATCCTTCTCGGGCGAGAGCGAACTCGGCAGGTTGCGGAATTCCGGCGGGCCTCACGCAAGCGACGCTTGCCCGACGTCGTCTCGACAGGCATCATCATCACTTCCCGATGCGTCGGCAACCGGGTGCTGCCATCCTGCCGTGACCACCGCCAGCTAAGGTCTCCCTCCATGCAGCGCAATGTGATCGCGCGCCTGTCCGTGATGATGTTTCTTGAGTTCTTCATCTGGGGCGCCTGGTTCCCCCTGATTTTCGGTTATCTCCCGGCTCTGGGTTTCACGCCGCTGCAGCAGTCGATCATCCTGTCGATGTTCAATGTCGCCGCAATCGTGGCGATGTTTTTCAGCACTCAGTTCGCGGACCGCAATTTCGCCGCGGAGAAATTCCTGGCGGTCAGTCACCTGATCGGCGGGCTGTCGATGCTCGGCCTGGCGTTCGTCACCGATTACTGGACCTTCCTGGGTTTGATGCTGGTCCACACCTTGTTCTACGTGCCGACCATCTCGATCACGAATTCCATCGCCTTCGCCAACATTCAGGACGCACAGAAGGACTTCGGACCGGTGCGTCTGTGGGGCACAATCGGCTGGATCGCCGCCAGTTGGCCGTTTGTGTTTCTCCTTGCCGACTGGGAAAAGATCCCGGCGTTTGGATCGGTCGGCTTCACGGAATGGCTGGGCGCCGCCTTGGGAACCGCCAAGACCGGCGACGCGATGGTGACCGCGACGACCTGGACCTTTATCGTCGCGGGCGTGGGTTCGCTGGCCCTTGCGGCCTTCAGTCTCATCCTGCCCCATACACCCCCGAAACCGGCGAAAGAAGGGGAAAGCAGCCTCGCGTGGCTGGGGGCCGTCAAACTCCTGGCGATGCCGTTTATCGCCGTCCTGTTCATCGCCACGTTCTTCGACGCCGCCATTCACCAGTGCTACTTCGTCTGGACCGGGCGCTACCTCACCAGCATCGGCATCCCCGTGAACTGGGTCATGCCGGTCATGAGCGTCGGCCAGTTCGCGGAAATCGGGACCATGGCCATCCTGGGCTACTTCCTGAAGTCGCTCGGCTGGAAGAAGACCATGATCATCGGCATCCTCGGTCATGCCGTACGCTTCGGCGTCTTTGCTTATGTGCAGGTTCCCGCAGTCGCGGTCGCCATCAATGTGTTGCACGGGGTCTGCTACGCCTTCTTCTTCGCAACGGTTTACATTTTCGTGGACGAGTTTTTCCCGAAGGACGCCCGATCGAGCGCTCAGGGTCTGTTCAACCTCCTGATTCTCGGCGTGGGCCCGCTGGTCGGGAACTTCCTCGGCCCCTGGCTGCTGGATCGTTACACGACGGGCGACGTCGTCGACTTCCAGAAGCTGTTTCTGGTACCCACGCTGGTGGCCGTTTTTGCCGCCGTTCTCTTGCTGACCTGCTTCTCGCCCCCCGCCAAACAGCCGGAACCCGAGGCGGTTCCATTGGGCGCCTCGGAACTGTAACGGAGCCCGTCTCGATTCGGTGGGAGCTGCGTGCTCCCAAGTTCCGCCGAATGCTCCAGACGCAGCGCGTTAAACCTTGCGGCCTCTAACGGTTATTCGGGCGGCATCGATCGTCCCCGTCGTGCGGGCGGTAACTCCCCCGCGCTCCCGGCGTGAAGTTGGCCGATAGGACCACGAGAACGACCGGAGTCGCTTCGTTGTCGCAGGCGTGCGACGTCTGAACAGACGTCACTGTGCCGCCGCGGAGAGGCGATCCGGTCCGATTGTCACGGGGGCATCCATGGGCTTGACGTCGGCATTGAACACGGCATTGAACGGTCTGGCGCTCAACGAGACGGCGATTGACGTTCTGGGTAACAACATTGCCAATGCCGGGACCAACGGCTTCAAGGCCTCCAACATCCGGTTCGCAACCCAGCTGTCTCGAACGCTCAGCGTGGGAACGCGGCCGTCCGAGGATTTCGGGGGAAACAATCCCGTCCAGGTAGGTCTGGGAGCGTCGGTTTCGGTGATCTCCCGCGATTTCGGTCAGGGGAGCGTGACGAACAGCACCAGTCCGTCCGACCTGGCCATTCAGGGCAACGGGTTCTTCGTGTTGGACGGCGCCAATGGACGGGCCTACACACGGAACGGGAACTTTTCGCTGAACAGCGCTAGCCGGCTCGTCAACGACCAGGGAGCCTTTGTTCTGGGTTACGGGATCGACGACAATTTCCAACTCGTGACGACCGAACTGTCTCCCCTGAGCATCCCCCTCGGTGACCTGAATATCGCGCAGCGGACGCAACAGGCGCGACTGGGGGGGGCCTTGTATCCCTCGGGAACGCTGGCGACGCAGGGGAGCAGCTCCCTCAGCGACGTCCTCACCGACACGTCCACCAGCGCCAATGCGACGGCGGCGTCGCTGCTGGTCGACCTGGAGAACCCCGACGGCGACAGCCCCTTTTCCGCCGGACAGACGCTCACGTTCACCCCGAAGAAGGGGGGCCGCACGATCGGCGACTCCACATTCAGCGTGACGGCGACTTCCACCCTGGCGGATCTCCTGACCTATTTTGACTCCACGTTCGGCATCGAATCGGGGGGAACGGTCCCCAACGACGGGGTCCTCGGCGTGCAGCCCGGAGCATCGATTGTCGGGGGGCAAATCCGCATCGTCGGCAACGCCGGCTCGGTCAACGACCTGGCGATCAACAGCGGCGACCTGCGCGCCGGATCGGCGGTGATTCCCATTACGTTCACCAAGTCGCAGTCGGCCGTCGGCGAGAGCACCTCCACCGAGTTCGTCGTCTACGATTCGCTTGGCCAGCCGATTCGTTTGCGGCTGTCGACGGCATTGGAATCTCGGACGACCGACAACACCTTCTGGCGCTACTATTTTGAATCGGAAGACGACAGCCGCCTGGATATCTCGCTGGCTTCGGGAGTCATCGCCTTCGACAACGAAGGTCAGATTTCCGGGGAACCCATCGTGAACGTCACCATCCAGCGCGACAACGTGGGCGCCATCAGCCCCATGCAGATCGACGTCGACTTCGGAACCGTTTCGGGCATTTCTTCCGCCACTTCCGGCAGCAACCTGAACCTGATCGATCAGGACGGCGCCGCACCGGGAACACTGCAGAGTTTCGTGATCGCCGAAGACGGCATCATCAACGGCATCTTCGACAACGGCATCATCCGTCCGCTGGGGCAGGTGATCCTCGCGCGGTTCGCCAATCCCGGCGGACTGATTGAGGACGGCAGCACCACCTTCAAGGAAGGGGTGAGTTCCGGCACCGCGGCGATCGTCGACCCGGGCACCTTCGGCGCCGGGACCGTCCGCGCCGGCGCCATCGAGCTCTCCAACACCGACATCGGCAAGAGCCTCGTCGACCTCATCGTCTCTTCCACCAATTACCGGGGGAACTCGCGGGTGATTTCCTCGATTCAACAACTGGTCGATGAACTCCTCGTTCTCGGCAGGTAACGGGGGCCGTTCTCCAATCCCGTTGCACCCCGGCATGTGATTTTTTCCGCGTCGGCCGGCCGCGGCAGGAGCGGCCCGGCGGCGTCAACCCCGGAATCATCGGATTGACGAATTGCCCGATCGCGCCTATACCATCCGCGCAGAGGTTGCCGGAGCGGCGACGGCCCGTCGTGCCGCACGCTCCGCCTCCTGGTTTCTGAGGCTTGCCGTCCGTGGCCGACGATCTGCTGACCCCCGATGAAATTGAAGCCCTGATGTCAGCGGCTCGCGGGAGTGTTCCGGCGGCTGCGCCCCCTGCCTCTCCCAAACCGGCGGCGTCGCCCCCCAAGGCGAGTCCACCCGCCGCCAAGCCCGCTCCGCCGTCGACGGACCGCCTTCTGCAGGAAGTCGCAGACCATCTCGCCGCAGCCATGTCCTCGGGGAGCGGTTCCTCCCGGAGCGGCGTTCCCGACCTCGGTTCCGCCAGCCGCTTCGAGTTTGAAGAATTCGGACGTCCGCTCGATCGCGAGTTGATGCCGGAGTTTCCGATCGTCGCCCTGCAGGACGTGGAACTCGACCTGCGGATCGAACTCGGCCGAACGGAACTTCTCATCGAAGAGGTCCTGCAGCTCCGCGAAGGAACGGTGGTGCCCCTGGACAAGCTGGCCGGCGACCCCGTCGATATCCTGGTCAACGGTCGCTTGATCGCCCGCGGCGAAGTGCTGGTCCTGAACGACAACTTCTGCGTGCGCGTCGCGGAAATCGTCACGCCGAAAGACTGACGATCTCCGCCAGTCCCTTTGCGCCACAGCCCGGCAGCGGCTCGCGGCGTCACTTGCGTCAACCGGACTTCGAGAGGCCGGGCTTCGCGGTTGTCGCCGGGGATTTCGGGCATGCTCCGCCTGGTCCAATCGCCGCCTCGGAGTGCCGCATTGCGGTCGGAGGCTGATATACTCCGTGGTTCGCGCATGGACGCCTCCATTACGTTCTCTGTTGGTCACGGCATGTCGGAAGCCCCTCAATCCCCGGTCGCTCCCCCTTCCCAGGATGTCTGGACAGTGCGACGGGTCCTCGAATGGACCACCGGGCATCTTCAAAAGCACGGCAGCGACACCCCGCGCCTCGACGCCGAAATTCTGCTCGCTCACGCCCGCAACTGCCGCCGCATCCAGCTCTACACCGCCTATGACGAACCCCTCAGCGACGCCGTTCGGGCGCAGATGAAGGATCTCGTCAAACGCCGGGCCGCCCGCGAACCGGTGGCCTATCTGGTGGGCCATCGCGAGTTCTTCAGCCTGGATTTCCGCGTGACGCCTGACGTCCTGATTCCCCGGCCGGACACGGAAACGCTGGTGATGGAGGCCGTAACGATCGCGAAACCGCAAGGGGCGTCGGCGGTTCTCGATCTCTGCACCGGGTCGGGGTGCGTCGCGGTGGCGATCGCGAAGAATGTCCCCACTTCCACAGTGACTGCTGTCGACATCAGCCCGGCGGCGCTGACGATCGCTGCGGAAAACGCCGCGAAACACGGCGTGAGCGATCGCGTCGCATTCTTCGAGGGAGATCTGTTCGCCCCTCTCGGGGCCAGCCAGCGATTCGACGTCATCGTGTCGAATCCCCCCTACGTCCGCACCGACGAACTGGCCGGTCTGGAGGCCGACGTGCGGATGTACGAACCGCGCTTGGCGCTCCATGGCGGCGCCGACGGACTCGATCTCGTCCGCAGCATCATCGCGGCCGCCCCCGATTGGCTGAACCCCGGCGGCTGGTTGATGCTGGAGATTGACCCCCAACAGTTCGCGGCCGTTGACGAGCTCGGCGCAGGGACCGGCGAATTCGTTGAGATGGCGAAGTCGAAAGACCTGGCGGGACGCTGGCGCGTCTGGCGCGGCCGGGCGACTTGAATTTATTGCACACAGGGGGGGGACATCAATCCCCTCGGCGGTGGACATTCCGCGGTGTGCGCAATTCTCGTCTGCACTTGAGAAACCACCCGTGGGACTGACGTCCCGCCACCTGATTCCGCTCGCCTGTTGCGGCGACAGAATCCCGAACCTGGGCACCCCGTGGCTCGCCAATTTTTTCTTCAGCGGACCCCAACGCTGAGAAATCCTTGATCGTAATCAATGGTGTTGAGGCGGAGCAAAACGGCCGCGAAGACTGGCTGTGATTGATAGTCCCGTTCACTCAACAGGTTGCGGGCGCCGATGGTCGGCAGCCCGGCAAGAAAGGTTGCTTGTAGCACTGAAAGGAGAAACAGAGATGCTTGTTCCCCTCGTCCCCCCTCGTGTCCGCGCCATCGCTGCCGACCCTTTCACCAGTCTGCGGCGAGAGCTGGACAAGGCCTTCGAAGAGACTTTCGGATCGGCAGCGAATGCTGCCTGGATGCCCTCGCTGTCGGTCCGTGAGACTGACAGCAATGTCCGCGTGATGGTCGACGTCCCCGGCCTCACCGAACAGGATCTGGAAGTCAGCTACGACAAGGGACGCCTCTGGATCCGCGGCGAGCGACGACCTCTCGACGGGGATGGCCAATGTTGGCACGAAGAACGGGTCTACGGACGCTTCGAGCGGAGCTTCGCTCTTCCGGACACGATTGATCCAACCACCATTAGCGCCACTCTCAATGGGGGCATCCTCAGCCTCACCGTTGGCAAAAAGTCGGAAGCGCGCCCGATGCGGATCGCAATCCAAGGCGCCCAGAACGGCAGTAAGTGCCTCGAAGGCAACGGCCACTCGAGTTAACTCTGTCGGAGCTGGTGACGAAACGTTCGCTCGTTCCTATCCGGGCTTTTCTCGGGAACGAGCGAGCGTTTCGAGAGCTCCACGTCATCCGGGCGCCTTTTCACCCGACGATGCAGAGCCTTGGGACCATGCGCAGCCACGCAGAGCTTGATGATTACGGCCCGGGTTTCTTCACATATTGGTCTTCGCATCCACCACATCCCCCAGCACGGCGTTGAGGGCGGTGGTGACGGCTGAGTCGTATTGGTGGTCTTTGGAGTAGACCCGGAAGATGCAGAAGCTGACGGGGAGGGCGCGAAACAGGTCGTCGTCGTGGAGTTCCTGCGTCGTGCCGACGGCGGGATCCAGGAGGAAGTTCTGCCCGCCGGCGGGCAGACGTCCGCTCGGGCGATGATAGTGGCGGGCGACGTCGATCTTGAGCGGGATCTCGCGGATGCCGGCGGGCAGCCGCTCGCGCACGCGGTGCATCACCAGGTCTGGGGCGGAGAAGATCGATGTCCGCTCGGCGACCCCGGTGTGGAAGTTGAGGGTCTTCTCGCAGGCCATCTTCCATTGGACTTTACGCGAGAGGATCTGCTGCCATTTCTGACCCAGGGCCTGCAGCGTGGGATCCTTCGCCTCGGACCAGCGGTGGACGTCCACCAGGAATGACGACTCGGTGAACTGCCGGTAGGCCTGCAAATTGTCGAGCGGGTTTCCCTGGAACAACTGCGGCATGGTTTCGGGAAAGAGGTCTTCCAGCGCGAGGTCGAGCGCGCGGACCGTGCGATGGAAATAAACTGCGCGGAACAGGTTGGCGCGCGTTTCGATGAAGTGAATCAACGTCTGCAGGCCGCGCGAATGAATCGTCAGTCCCGCAGGTGTGAAGAACGTGTAGTGGAGAATGCGCGAGATGTCGAACGCCCGCGTGCTGTAGCCGGTCATGTAGGCGTCGCGAAGGACGAAGTCCATGTTGTCGACGGTGTAGATGCCGCTGAAGAGGGAGCGGAGCTTCTTGAGCCAGTCGGGATGGCCTTCTTCCCCCGGCGTCCCCGGTCGCGGACGGCGGATGAGCCAGGAAATCTGCGCCGGGTCGAGCTCCTCCAGCGGTTGCAACTGCCCGCGCGGATTGCGGCGGATTCTTCGGAGCAGGTCGCCGAGTTCCTGCTCGATGATCACGCCGCCGATGGTCTCGTGGGTGATGCCGAACTGGTCGAGGTAGTGGTCGTCGAAAAAATGACCAAACGGGCCGTGGCCGACATCGTGCAGCAGGGCGGCCATCCGCAGCAGCGATTCGACATAGGCCCGCGAGGGGACGTTGCGACAGGAATCGGCGAGCGATTCAAACCAGTGTTCTGTCGCCAGCGAGGCCAGATGCATCGCCCCGAGGATGTGCTGAAACCGCATGTGCTCGGCCGACGGAAAGACCCACCAGGCGGTCTGCAACTGGTGAATCTGCCGCATCCGCTGCACCCACGGATGATCGATGATGTCCTGCTCGGCGACCTCGCCGGCGGGCAACCCCGAGCGGGCGATGAAGGGGATGTACCCGTGCACGGGATCGTGGGAGAGGCTCTCGTTGACGAAATCGCGGACCATCCGTGTGTCCTTGGGAATTGGAGTGATCGCGGCATCGTAACGGATTGTCACGCAGGGACGAAGAGTTGTTGACAGTGGTGAGCGTACGGAAGCCCAGGGATCGCAATCCCCGGGCTTCGCTGTGGAGCGCACATCACAAATGGGGGCGCATCACCTTGACCCCGATCATTTTCGCGAGGAGATCCACGAACACCCGCGACTCGTGTTCCTGACTGCCGACGACGCCGAAGAAGGACTCCCCCCAATACGCCCAGTCGGGAAGTACAGTGTCATTGACGAACGTCCCTTCGCCGTAGAACGAGAACAGCGGGATTTCGGCGTCGTCCACGAGTTGCAATCCGACGGCGAACGCATCGAAAGTGTTGTGGGCCGGAGACCACCCGGCACCTGTGGACAGGTCTTCGTAGCCGTAGGTGACGGCCGCGATCTTCGCAAACGGAATTCTGCGGCGGAACGGGAAGAACCACAGGTAGCGGCTATGAATCAGAACCATCTTGCTCCCGGGATCGACCACAACCTCACGCAGCATGGTCCCCAGAAACAGCACCCGCCATCGCCAGGCGGTGGCCGCGATCAGGCCGCCGTCGCGCTCCGAGATTCGCGGGCAGCCGGCGAGGAGTTGCATGCCTCTGTTATCACCCGCGGTTCGGCGACCGACAAGCCCAGGGATCGCAATCCCCGGGCTCGTGCGATATCGTTCAGCGGACGCGGTCGCGTCGTCTTCCATCTCGGTTCGTTCAAGGAATCGCTGCCATGTCCCTTCGGAAATCTGCGCTGTTGGTCGGCTGCTGGGCGGTTTTCCTCGGCGCCTCGGCGTCTGTCGCATTCGCCCAGGAAGGGTCCGACGAGACGACGCTGGACGGCAAGGTGGCCAGCGTCACCACCAAAGGGAGGACGACCACTTTGAAGGTGACGGACGAAGGGGGAACCGAGCACGAGTTCACCCTGACGCCCAAAGTGGAACTGGAAATTGTCGCGACGGGGGATGACGGATTTCTTGCGGAAGGGCAGATGGTCAAGATCGCCGCGATCCAAAGCAATGAGAACTTCTTCGGCAGCCAGTTCGATGTCTACCCGCAGGCGGTAGGGCGCTCGGGACCGGCCAAAGCCGTCAAGGCGCCCCCCAAGATCGGTCAGAGCCAAAGCCTGCACTACATCACGGGCGAAGTCATCCAGTTGGCAGACATCCCCGACGGCAAGTACGACATGCTCGATCTCAAGGGGACGGGCAAAGGGAAGTTCCAGGTCTACGTCGAGCCGAACCACCGCGTTCGGGTGATCTTCACCGACCCCAAGTCGATCAAGGTTGACCAGAAGGTGACCGTCACCGGCAAGGCCGCCGGAGCGAAGTTCAACGCCAGCAAGATCACCATCACCACCGGCGACACCCTCAAAGGGGCGGAGTTCCTGCCGACGCTGGGGAAGAAGAAGAAATGAAACGGCCTGTTGTCGCTGAATTCGCAGGAATTCAGCGACAAATGCTTGGCCGCAGGTGGTTAGTGCGCTTTGAATCCGCGGCGGCGCGTCTGGCTGTAGCGTTCGAGTGCGTCGAGGATGATCGGGTAGGCCGTCTCCGCGGGGGTCAGTTCGTCGACCTCCACGGCTTTGCCTTCCAGCGTCTTGTAGTCCTGGAAGAAGCGGCGGATCATCGCCAGCTTGTGGGGCGGGAGTTCCGCGGCTTCGCGAAACGAGTTGTATTCGGGGTCGTGCGTGGCGACGGCGAGCACCTTGTGATCGCGCTTGCCGCAATCGATCATCGTCATCAGGCCGATCGCGCGGGCTTCCACAAGGGTGAGCGGACCGACCGGTTCCTGGCAGAGAACGAGCACGTCGAGCGGGTCGTCGTCTTCGGCGAGGGTCTGCGGGATGAAGCCGTAGTTCGCCGGATAGTAGACGGCCGAGTGGAGCATGCGATCGAGTCGAAGCAGTCCGGTCAGTTTGTCCAGTTCGTACTTGACGCTGGAGCCGCGGGGGATTTCGATCACGGTGGTGAACTCCGAAGGGAGGCTTTCCCCGGGAATCACATCGTGCCAGGCATGGGTCATCCGAAGCTACTCCGATCGCATGAGAGATGGGTCGCAGGCAGTGTAACGGAGTTGTCTGGCCGGGCAAACCCGGCAGCGAAAGTCGTCACCGAGCCAGAAGGCGTGAAAATCGCTGGTGGCGGAATTCGCCAGAATTCCGTTGTCCGGCAGAGGTCGGAATTGTTGCGAACGCAGCGACGACACGTCGACAGGTTCCAGCCTGGTCTTCGCGGCGCCCGATCGGCCTTCAGTCGCCAAACAGACGCACCGTCGCTTCGCCCGACTTCGTAATCGCTCCCCGGAAGAGACCCTCGGTGTTGTAGCTGGTGACGAAGCGCCCCGCGCGATCGAGGGCGATGGCGGCCCCCTTGCCCCCGGCCGCGGTGAGTTGCCGCTGAATGACATCGTCGGCGGCAGCGCCGACCGAGACCCCGCGGTACTTCATCTGGGCCACGATCTCGTGCGACACCGCTAACCGAATGAAGTATTCGCCGTGGCCGGTGCAGGAGATCGCGGCGGCGGCGTCATCGGCATAGGTTCCCGCCCCGAGGATGGGGGAATCGCCGATCCGACCGAAGGCCTTGCCGGTGCGGCCGCCGGTGGACGTTCCCGCCGCGAGACGTCCCTCAGCGTCGCGGGCGACGGCGCCGACAGTGCTGTATTCCTGGGGTTTGTGGTCGGCGTCATCGGGGGCCGGGGCCGCTCCCTGTCCCTGCTTCTCGGCCTCCCAGAGCCGTTGAATCTCGCGCCAGCGGGCTTCGGTCCAGAAGTAAGCCGGGTCGACGATGTCCAGCCCCTGCTGCGTGGCGAAGATCTCGGCGCCCCGACCCACCAGCAACACGTGGGGCGACTTGTCCATCACGGCGCGCGCCGCGGTGATGGGATTGCGAATGACCGTCACTCCCGCCACGGCGCCGGCCCGCTTCGCGGTCCCTTCCATGATCGAAGCATCGAGTTCGTTACGCCCGTCGCACGTGAAGACCGCGCCCTTGCCGGCATTCAGCAGCGGAGAATCCTCCATGATGCGAATGGCGGCTTCAACAGCGTCGAGACTGCTGCCGCCGGCGTCGAGTTTCGCCTTGCCCGCGCGCAGCGCCTCGGTCAACACCGCGCGGACCGCCTGGTCTTCCTCGGGGGAAAGATCCTGACGTCGCGGACTGATGCCGCCGTGAATGCCCAGGACGACGTCGTCCATCGGCTGGTCTGCCGCTCGCGTCTGCACCGTCATCACCAGGCATCCTGCACACACGAACCCGAGAACTGCAAGCCACGTCCGGCTGATCATCGGCATGTCCCCCGCCCGGAAGGCTCGAACTGCGACGTCCCCAGCATAGCGTTCCCGCAGGAAACGCGAAGTCTCGGGCGACTCCCGACTGGTGCTTCGCGACCCTCGCAGCGTGGCACGCAGTCCCTGCAGACGGTATCTTCCATCCATCGACCAGATTCGATGCATCGAACCCAGGAGATTGCCTCGTGAACGCCCGCCTTGTTTGCCTTCTCGCAGCGTCCCTCGCGGCGCTGACCGCTCCCGCCTCCGCCGCTGACAACACGCCTCCCGAGGGCTTCGTGGCGCTGTTCAACGGCCAGGACTTCGCCGGCTGGCACGGCGTTGGGACGGAAGATCCCCGCAAGATTCAGGCGCTGACGCCGGAAGAACGGACCAAGAAGTTCAGCGACAGCCTCGCCGATCTCGCCGCTCACTGGAAGGTGGACAATGGCGAACTCGTCAACGACGGCAAGGGTCTGTACATGACCACCGACAAGGACTATCGCGACTACGAGTTGTACGTCTCCTGGAAATTGATCGCCAAGGGGGACAGCGGCGTCTATCTCAAGGGAACGCCCCAAGTGCAGATCTGGGACACGACCGAAGAGGGCGGCTATCACAAACTGGGGGCGGACAAAGGTTCGGGGGGTCTCTGGAACAACTCCGCGGGCGCCCCCGGCAAAGACCCCGTCCTGCATGCGGACAAGCCCATCGGCGAATGGAACACGTTCCGAATCCTTCAAGTGGGGGCCGTCACGTCGGTGTACCTGAATGACAAGCTGGTCGTCGACCATGCGCTGCTGGAGAACTACTTCGATCGCAAGCTGCCGCTGGTGGCTTTCGGTCCGGTGCAACTGCAGACTCACGGCAACGAAGTGCGTTGGAAGAACATTTACATCCGCGAGTTGTCTTCTGCGGAAGCGACGAAGTTCCTGCGCGGCTCCGACGAGGGTTTCACGTCGCTGTTCAGCGGCCAAGACCTGCAGGGCTGGCAGGGTCCGACCGAGAACTACGAAGTCGTCGATGGCGCGATCCGCTGCAAGCCGGGCAAGGGGGGCGTGCTCCACACGCAAAACGAGTACGGCGATTTCACTGTCCGCGTGGAGTTCAAGCTGCCCCCGGGTGGGAACAACGGCCTCGCGATCCGGTATCCCGGCGCGGGAGACACCGCTTACGTCGGCATGTGCGAACTGCAGGTGCTGGATACGGAACACCCCAAGTACGCCAACCTCGAT
>JANRLN010000189.1:0-4682 GCA_033762515.1 Planctomycetaceae bacterium | reverse complement strand
GGACTGGCGATTACTGCGGCGCCCCGGCACAGCGAATCAGGTAGTCGTGATCGATGTAGACGACCTGCTGTGATTCGTCTTCGTGACGGAAGGGAACCGGCCAGTCGCTGCGAATCACCTTGTCGTAGTAGACCGTGCACTTGTAGTGACAGTGGTGCAGCCGGGCCGGTCCCACCATCGGGTAGAAGCGGCAGTCGTCGATGCGGTCGACAATCGGTTCCACCACGATGCGGACGTTGTTGCGGGATGTCTCCGCCAGGAACGGCCAACCACCGCCGGTTTCATCCGGCATGGCTCGCATGACTTCGTCTTGCGACGGAGGGTCCTGGCAGAACAGCGGCGCGTTCTCACCGTCGACCGGGTCGATCACCGGGACCTTCTCATACCGCTCTTCGCGGATGTAGCGATCCTCAATCAGCTCGCTGTAATACGGGCTCACCGGGATGAGGGGTGTGGTGCCAAAGTAATCGGCGCCAATAAAGGCGACCTGCAGCAAATCGACGAACAGCGTACAGCCGCTGTTTGTGACTGTCATCAACCCGATCCCGACGAGCAGGGTGACGCGCTTCAGGAGCGAACCAGAATAGATCATCGTTCCTCTCCGGGATCCACCGCGTAGATGCACAGGAATGCGAATTGTCCGATCACAACCCGTTCAGTTTCACAGTAAAGGCGATCGAAACTGAACGATTCGACAGGCGCGGTCTGATGGCCTGTACTACCTTTATCGATCGTAACAGGGCCGCGACTTGGGGGAATTTTCCGATTTTACGGATGTTAGGGGGTCAGTGGTCAGTGGTCAGTGGGATTTGGGATTTGGGATTTGGGATTTGGGATTTGGGGATTGGGGATTGGGGATTGGGATGTGGGGAACAACGTTGGGCCCGACGCGATTCGCGAGAGTGTCGCAGCCCGAATCGCTGCTCGCTGACCGGCAACGACAAATGCCCCCGGTGACGAGCGTCACCGGGGGCATCATGCCATTCATCGTGTCTGCAGACGGCTGGTCTCGCAGACGGGCGGTCGCGAGCCCTGGGTGGGTGAGGAACGGTGCTGGAAACTGTCTCCGGCCGGAGTGCGGGGAAGGATCAACACAAGGGTCCTGACCGATTCCCCATTCCCCAAGCCCGACTCACCATTACCAGTTCTTCGGGCTGAGGAACCACCACCACTTGTCGGTCCGTTGACGGAACTGCAGGTTCCATTGGCCGTCGTCCCAACGCAGGGTGGCGTCACGCCAACCCAGCGGCACCTGCGGGTACGGGTAGAACGGGCCGATGTACGGGAATGCACTGGCGCTGTACTGCTGCGGATAGGTCACCGCCGCCGAGTTGGGGTACTGAGCATACGACGGCCAGGCATAGTCCGGCATGCTCGGGCTGTTGAACACCGCGGGCGAAGCTCCCGGACCGGAAGGACCGTAAGCCGGAGCGCCGGGCATTCCCGGACCCATCCCTTGCGGACCCATGCCCTGAGGGCCTGGGCCTTGCGAACCCATCATCCCGTAGGCCGCCGGGTGAATCGGACCTTGCGGCCCCATTGGGTGTTGCATGCCGGGGTGACCAGCCATCGCGGGATGACTCATGCCCGGATGCTGCATTCCGCCCTGCGGGGGCATCGGCTCTCGGGCCGGACGCAGGTGGTTCTGCACCGACATCACTCCCGGAACCTGAGACACAACGCGTTCAGCCGCTTCGCGTTCAGCCATGGTGCCCACCGATCCGCCCAGGAGGGCCGTGCCATCCTGATAGCGGATTTCGATGTCATAGCCATCCAACTGAGCGGCGGTCAGGGCGGCGGCGATTTGCTCAGCCATCGCCTGGTTGCCGCTTGCCGGAGCCGCAACCGCCGCAGCCGACTGAACCGGTTGGAAGTTGACCTGCTGAACCCGCTTGGATTCCGGCGACGCCGCAGACACGGAAGCCTGCGTGACTGGGCCGCGCGACGGATTGGCCACGGCCGCTTTCGTCGTCAGTGCCAATTGGTTGTCGACGCGATCCACGCCGTCGAGTTTCGAGACCACTTGCGTGGCCCGTTCCTTCTGCTTCGGATCGACCACGCGTCCCTTCAGGATCGCGGTGCCGCTCTTGAATTCGATTTCAATATCGTAACCTTGCAACTTGGCGTCGCGCAGCGCGACCGCAATGCGATCCGCCATCTGCTGATTGCCAGGCTTGCTGGAGGCCGTCTGCTCCTTCGGAGCCTTCTGAGCCGCCGGAGCCTTTTCGGCCGCCTGGTCCGCATCTTTCTTGCCGAACCATGAGGCGGCCAAGCCCAGGTTAGGCGTGGCGGCCATCAAGCCGAGCGTCAACGCCCATTTCCCGTACTTGCGCATGAACTGGTCTCCCTTCCCTGTACTCGCTGACCGTGTCTGGAACCGACGGGCGATGCACCCTGATTCGGCGATCTCGACGGAGAATGGCATCCGCAAAGAACGCACAAACCACAGCGTTCGGCCAAGACCGCCGGTCCCGACCGGTTCCACCGCCTCCGTATCTCCGGGCGAAGTAAACTCTGCTCCGCCGGCGAGGCGCGCTAACACCCCGCTATCTTTATTCATCGGTTGGATCGTGCCGTCGGCACAGACTATTCCGGTTGTGCCGAGATTTTGTCCTGGCGCGAATGTGTCGAATTCCCGGACGCGGACCGCGCGTCCAACTCGATTCCACGTCGCAAGCTGTTTTCGTTTTGTCACTTGCGGCGATCATGGCCGGTGAGGCCTGGCTGCGGACTCGATTCCGCTCGTCGTGTTTCTGACGTCGCATCTAGACAGATTTCGTCGGTTGGGTATGCTCAGAGGTCAGGCGGCAGTCAGCATTTCTCTGTGTCTCGTCTCCGTTGACCCTCGGTCGACAGGATTTCTCCAGTGAAGATTCGCCGTGATTCCGACGCCGGTCGTCACGCCGTCTCGCTGCTTGCTACGGCGCTTGTGATCCTGTTCGGCGCTGTGGCGACGGCATTCATGGTCTTGACCATGACTGAACGGGCAACCTGGAAGGATTGGGTGGCCTGGGGGTCCTTGTTCGGCGGCGTCGCACTTCTGATCTGGAACCTGCATACTCCCGCCGACAAGCAGTCCGGCTGGAAGTCGTTATCGTTCTGGCTCTCCATGCGGGATCGCACCGATCCCCTGGCGGGCTATACGTTTCGGCGTCGAAAACCGGCCGTCGAGGGACGCTTGGGAACCAATCAGCCGCCGACGCTCGAATCGTTGCGGGAATCGTCAGAGGCGGCGGTGAAATGGGTCCCGCACGGTCCACCCCCGGAACGCAAGCCGCGACGGAAGAAACCCCGCTGATGGCGGCAGGGTAGGAACCTGGGTGCGGGCGTCGCTCTGGGCCGGGAAATCCATTTCGCGCGGGCATCTTCGCCATTGCGGACGCTGGGCTGTCACGGAGCGCAGCCTCCGGCATCTGAAGGACCATCGGAGACAGGGGATCGATCAACCTGATCGACCCCGAAACGCTGTCTCGGCACGTATCCCGTCTATGGAAGACAAGGCGACGTATGGAGTCGGTCACGGATCAGCAGCCTGTCAGCTTGGAATCGTCTCGGCCGTCAGCGGAGGCTGCAGTTCTGGAGCGTTACGCCGGTGCCGCCCGAAACCGGGAAGAGGCTCTCTGCTGTCCGGTCGAATATGCCGGTGATTACCTCTCCGTCATTCCCCACGAGATCATCGAGCGTGACTACGGCTGCGGCGACCCATCCCCGTACGTGCAGGCAGGGGAGACGGTGGTCGACCTCGGCTCCGGCGCGGGAAAACTGTGTTACATCCTCGCGCAGGTCGTGGGCGCGAAGGGACGCGTCATCGGCGTCGACTGCAATCCGGAGATGCTTGCACTTGCGCGTTCGTATCGCGAGGAGTTTGCCCAGCGCGTCGGCTTCAGCAACGTCGACTTTCGGTATGGGATGATCCAGGACCTCGCTCTCGACCTGGATCGACTCGCACGGGAACTGCAGCACCGGCCCATCCACACCCCCGCCGACTGGTTGATGCTGCGTTCGCTGGAAGACCGCCTCCGCCTCGATCAGCCTCTGATCGCCTCAGATTCCGTCGATTGCGTCGTCTCCAATTGCGTGCTCAATCTCGTGCGGCAGCAGGACCGTCGACGCCTCTTCCAGGAAATCTTCCGAGTTCTGAATCGGGGGGGCAGGGCGGCCATCAGCGATATCGTGGCCGACGAGGACGTTCCCGAAGAGCTGAAATCCGATCCGGAACTCTGGTCCGGCTGCATTTCCGGCGCCTTTCGCGAGGATGAGTTCCTTCAGGCCTTCGCCGACGCTGGATTTCACGGCATGTCGATCGTGAAACGGCAGCGAGACCCGTGGCGCGTGGTGGAAGGCATCGAGTTTCGCTCGGTGACCGTCGTGGCTCACAAGGGAAAGCAGGGCCCATGCTGGGAGCGTCATCAGGCCGTCGTTTACCGCGGACCCTTCAGCAAGGTCGAGGACGACGACGGCCACGTCTTCCAGCGAGGCGAACGGACGGCCGTCTGTGATAAAACGTTCCACCTGCTTCAGAGGGAACCCTACCGCGAGTTGTTCGATCCCATCGAGCCGCGCGTCGACGTTCCCCTCGAAGCGGCCGCACCCTTCAATTGCCGTCGATCCGTGCGCCGTACTGCGCGAGAGACCAAGGGGCTGAACTATCGCGAAACGACGGAGTCCATTGGACCGTGTTG
>JANRLN010000188.1:0-1886 GCA_033762515.1 Planctomycetaceae bacterium | reverse complement strand
CAGAAATTCGACCTTGTCGATGCGGAACGGGCGGCGGGTGATCGAGGTCCGCTCGGTTCGCTCGGTTTCGGTCCCCCCGCGAAGTCGTTGATGGAGTTCGAGCAGCAGCGACTCCTGCTCGGCAGTGATGTCTTCAATCTGAAAGCGAACGTGGCGGTGGTCGCCCGGCGTGATCGGCACGACATCGTTCCGGGCGGCGACGTAGCGGGAGTAATCGAAGATCAGCGTCGGTTCTCCCGCGGCGATCCAGGTTTCACCATCGGCCGAAGTCTCGACGCGCACCTGATGTTCGAAGTCTCGCAGCGGAGTGATGATCCGCAGTCCCGATGGCGTGGGGTCTTTGTCGCCGAACTGCAGTTCGACTAGCAGACCTCGTTCCGGGTCAACCTTTGCCCCGGTTTGTGAAGCGGTCCATGTGCGGCGGATGGTGGTCGATTGGATGTCGGTCGCCGGGCGAATGACGAAGCCGACCGCCGCCGCCGACGCGGTGCGGAGCCGCACGTCGGGCCAGCTATCGCGCGTCTCGGCGAAGAAGTGCGAATCAAGGGGAACGGACACCGGTGTCACAGCGGTGATGCCGGAGACTTCGACGTTGCGTACGAACCGAAAGACGGGCTCCGCCTGGGCGGCGAAGGCGGCCATCGCGGTGGAGAGAGTGAATAACGCTGACAGCACGAAACGCATCAGGGAGCCTCCCGGGGTTCCTCGGCGATCGCCACCGAGAAGGTTTCGCGGTACTTCAGATAAATGAACGACCCCGCCAGCACCACCACTCCCAGCACAATAAACGCGATGATGCGGTAAAACTGGTCAAGTTCCGCCAGATCCCGGAAGAAGACCTTGGCAATGGTGATGGCGAACAGAATCAGCCCGGCATAGCGCAGCGATCGCTGGTTCCGCCAGATCCCGCGGAGCAGCCAACTGAAAGCGAATATCGACCACAAGATCGAAACCCCGCCAAACCGCAGACCATCCAGATACGCATAGAGAAACGAGTTGACTTCCAGGGTAAGGAAGACGAACAGCACCGCCATGCCGCAGATGGCGAAGACCGTGGCGGCGTCGACATCGCGGGGCTTGCCGGCGACGCAGGCATAGGCGAGGGCGAAGAAGCCCACGACCGACCCGAAATCGAGAAGTCGCAACGCGGCGTCATGGAACGAATAGCCGCCGTCGTAGAGGAACTGCGGCGACAGCGACCACGAGGGGATGTCGATCACCAGCAACTTCAGGATCACGGCGAAGACGGCGACCGTGGCGGCGTTGAGCAACCCGCGATGATTCCGCGCGACCGCTTCCCACAACAGCAGCCCGCAAACCACCAGCCACAACAACGTCAGCACCGGCAGTTTGAGCGGGGCATAGCTGTAACCGACCGAACGATTCAATTCGAGATGCAGATAAGCAAACAGCATCAACACCGCCATCCCCACGAGGGCGCGGGGCGCCCAGTCGAGCGGGATGACTTCGGGGAGATCGTTCTCCGCGGAGACCGCGGCCGATTCGTCGCGCTTCCAACCGGCCAGCAGCCGCTGAGCGCCTCCCAGCGACAGGACCGGCACGCCGAACATCACCAGACGCTCGACCAGCCGCGGCCAATACTCGGCCCAGGGAGTGCCGGGCTCAAGGGGGGACGCGAACTGGAGAGGGAGGTCAATAAGGCCGAACCGGAACAGCACGATGCCGTACAGCACGAAGCTGACATATCGCAACGTCCCGCTGCCAAGTTGCCGTCCGATCCACAGTAGCACCAGCGCCTGCAGCGACCAACTGACGGTGATCCACTGGTCGGACAGGACCAGCGGCACCGTGACGATCACAAAGAACGACGCCAGCCCCGTGAAACTGACGAGGAGTTCGCGATCGACCAGCTTGCGCACGAGGAA
>JANRLN010000187.1:0-16395 GCA_033762515.1 Planctomycetaceae bacterium | reverse complement strand
GAGATCCTGTTGATCCAGCACAGCCTTGAATTCGGTGCGAGCGGCGGTGGTCGTCATGGGGACTCTCTGGAGCGGCGATTTCAGCGACGGTGTCGGCAATTCCAAATCTTCGCGAACCGGTTGCGCGTGTGTCAATCGAGTGCTGACGAGGAACCCTCGTCGCTGAATTCGCAAGAATTCAGTTTTCTACATCCTGTTGTCTTTACGTTCGTCGGGTCAGTTCCGCCAGCGAGCGGATTGCAAACTCGACATGCATCGCGGTCCCCAACGGCAAGGCAGCTTCGTCGACCAGGAACCTCGGGGTGTGGACTGAATGAATGCTGCCGAGTTCTTCGTTGCGGATGCCGAGGGCCACGAAACAGCCTGGGACGCCCCGTTCGACGTAGTACGCGAAGTCTTCGCCTCCCATGACCGGCTTGAGGGTGCGTACGGCGTTTGCTCCCAACAGGTCGCCGCCGATCTGTTGCGCGAGTTGCCAACCGTGGGCGTCGTTAACCGTCGGAGGATAGTCGTTGCCGGGAAAGGTCACGGCGGCCGTGCACCGGTGGGCCCCGGCGATGCCGGTCGCGACTTCGGTCACACGCTGTTGCAGGGCTTTCAGGCCGGCGAGAGTCAATGAGCGGATCGTCCCCTGCAAGCGGACTTCCATGGGAATGACGTTGTAGGCGGAACCGCCATGCACGGTAGTGACGCTGATCACGCCGGCTTCGAGAGGATCGAGTTCGCGTGAGATGATCGTCTGCAGTGCCGTGATGACCTGCGCGGCGGCGGGGATCGGGTCGCGGGTGAGATGCGGCATCGCCGCGTGTCCCCCCTGGCCAGAGATCACGATCTCCAACTCCCCAGCGGCGGCGAGGAAGGTGCCCGTGAGGCCGCCGATTTCCCCTGTCGCCAACTGCGGCCAGACATGCAGACCGAAGATGCGTTCGACACGCGGAGCATCGAGCACGCCCGCGTCGCACATCCGCTCGGCTCCCGCGCCCCCTTCCTCGGCGGGTTGGAAGATGAGCTTCACCGGTCCCGGAAGCGTGTGCTCGCGTTGCTTCAGCAGTTTGGCGGCGCCGAGGAGCATCGCCGTATGGCAGTCGTGACCGCAGGCGTGCATCTGGCCGGGATGTTCGCTGCGGAACTCGCTGACGACCGCCTCTTCGATGGGGAGGGCATCCATATCGGCCCGCAAGGCGACGCACGGGCCGCTGCCAGGTCCCACCATGGCCACCACGCCAGTCTCGGCAATCCCGGCGACGTACGGGATGCCGAGTTCGTCCAAAGTGGCCCGCACCAGGGCGCTCGTCTTTACTTCCTGGTACTTCAATTCCGGGATGCGATGCAACCGCCGCCGCAGGTTGACGATCCAGGGCGCCAGTTGCTGCGCTTCACCAAGAAGGGAATTTGTCGACATTGGGGCTTCCTGTCCAAGTGGCGTGAGGGTCAAGTTCCGCCGCAATACGCTTCTCCAGAGTCTACGGAAGTGGGCCGCGCCAAACGAGGCGCGACGCGAAAGCAACCTCAGTAGAGTGCAAGCCCTTGCGAATCGGGCGGATCCGGTTGTGGAGTCAGTAATGTTACTTACGCGGTATAATCGTGAGTGTTTTTTCACTTTCTGGGGACTTGAAGTGCGGTGAAAATCAGTATGCTTGTCTCCGTCGGGAGTACGCTTTTCAGTTGGACGTCGAGTCAATCCTTCCCGACTTCCGCAAGTGAAAGACTCTGCGGCATCCCGATTCGCAGAGTCGCATAAGTCCAAATGCGGTCAGATAGTTTGAGTGTTTGTCAGGGTGCGTTTGCCAATGACGAGTCCGTTCGGTCCTTGTCCCGTCGTGTCGCAAGGCACATGCGGATGGCTGGTGTTCGGAACCGATTTCCGGATCGAGTTTGTGAACCAGACCGTTGCGGACTGGCTGGGTGAAGCGACACCCGTCCGCGGGTCGGACCTGCGAGAGTGCCTCACCGACGGCAGCGCAGTTCTCATCGACACGCACCGATCCAACGGACAGTCCCAACCGTCGGTCTTCGATGTCGAGGTGAAAGCCGCGAAAACGCCGAACTGTCGGTTTTTGGCCTCCCTCATTCCCTTCACGATTGATGGCCGCTCATGGTTCGGGCTGGAGTTGCGTCCACACGACGGCGAGACTCCCCGTGCGTCGACAACGGAGTCGGCGCCATCCGACCCGCAAACGGCAGCCTCGGAAAGAGCGCTGGTCGAACGCCTCTTTTTCCAGACGTTCGAAATCGCACCGTATGCGAAGCTGGTGGTCGATGGAAGCGGCCGAATCCGGATGGCCAATCGGGCCGCCCACTCCTTTTTCGGGTATCCATCACCGACTCTGATCGACCGGAACGTGGAATCGTTGATTCCCGATGACCGCCGGGATGTTTACTCGAAGTTGTTTCGAGAGTACCTGCGCTCCCCCGAATCTCGCTGGTTGGAGGCCGGCCGACGGGTTCGAGCCCGCCTGGCGTCCGGCGAAGTGTGCGAGGCGTTGATCCGATTGAGTCCGGTCGGCGTCGCGGGAGAGACGCTGATCCTGGTGATGATTCAAGATCTGCGGGCCATGCAGGCCGCGGAGTTGGCCCTGCGTGACAGCCAGGAGCGATTTGCGCTCGCGATTGCGGGGACGGACACCGGGATCTGGGACTGGGACTTGCGTCGCAACGTGGTCTTCTTTTCCCCTCGCTGGAAAGCCCAGCTTGGTTATGACGAAGAAGAGCTTTCCAACGACTTCGACGAATGGGAACGTCGACTTCATCCCGCGGACCGCGAACGCGCGCTGGCCACAGTCCAGCGTTATCTCGCGGGCGAGGTTCAGGAATATCAGCTCGAACATCGCCTGCAACACCGCGATGGGAGTTACCGCTGGATCCTGGCGCGCGGGGCGGCCGTCCGCGACGAGAACGGCAAGGTCCATCGCATGGTGGGTTCGCATCTGGACGTCACCGAGCTGAAGGAGGCTCAACGGACGGTGGAGCTGGGGCGCGCCGAGCGACTGGCCGCCCAAAAGCTGCAAACCAGCCTGCTGCAGCCCGATCCCGGAAATCTCGGCTGGTTGGAGATCGCCGCCCAGTCGGTTCCCGCGGAGTTCGCCGGCGGAGATTTCTATCAGTACCTGCAGACCGACTCGAATGAACTGCGCGTGGCGCTCGGCGATGTCAGCGGGCATGGGTTTCCATCCGCATTGCTGATGGCGTCGATGCATACCTTTCTGGATTCCTCAAGCCCGCAGTGCTCGACGCTGAATGAGTTGATGTTTCGGGCGAGCCGGTTCGCCGGTCTGAAGTGTCAAGACGGCCGCTTCGTGACGCTGATTGCCCTGCAGTTCGACGAACGCAGCCGATCGCTGGAGTGGTCGAATGCCGGACACGTCCCCAGCGGCTATCTGCTGGACGCCGAGGGGGAAGTTCGGCTGCGCATGAATGCTGGAATTGCTCCACTGGGGCTGCTCGACCAGGTGCGCCCCATCATTTCGGATCCCGTCTCCCTCAAGCCCGGGGAGATCATTGTGCTGATGTCCGATGGATTGACGGAGACCTTCGCCGAGGCCGGTCCCCAGTTGGGAGACGCCCACTTCTTGGAGGTGATCCGACGTCATCGCCGCCAAAGTGCGCGCAGCATCTGTCACGCCGTCTTTGCAGAAGCCGGCGTCCATGGCGAGGCGCTGGATGACCGCACGGTGGTGATCATCAAGGTCCGCGAGGATTGACGGCGCCCGGCGCCGATCGGGAAACCGGCGGAATCCCGCTTACTTGCTCTGCAGCGAAAACGCGCCGTCCCAGTCGTGGGGGACTTTGTTGTCATGCTGCGCCATCAGCTTCAGCAAATGCTGCGAAGGTCCGTCGGTGGTGGGGAAGGTCCGCAGGATCTCGAGCGCCCGATCCCATTGACCATCAATGATCGCATCGACGGCCCCTTCGTGCTGCTCCAGCATCCCTTCGGTCACTTCCGGGAAGTCCTCGAGCGACGGCAGGAGCGCGTAGACGGTCATCGAGGTCTCCATCCCCTTGGGTCGGACTCGCGCCAGTCGGCGCAGACGTCCCTTCTCCTTGGGGAGTCCCGTTCGCACATAGGCGGCAGTCGCCTCGTCAATGCAAATGGGGACGCCGAACTGCTTGGTCATTCCTTCCAACCGCGAACCTTGATTGACGACCGGGCCGAAGACGCCGACTTTCGCTTGGCGCGCCGTCCCAATCTGACCGGCAAGGGCGCGACCGTGGCAGATTCCCAGTCCCACGGAGAAGCCCTCCAGCAATCCCCCCTCGACGGAGCCTCCATCGCGGAATTCGCGATAGATCTGCAGCGCCGCGTGACATGCCGGCAAGGGACCCTCTTCCAGCGCCACGGGCCAGCCCCAGAAGCCGAGCGCCGCGTCTCCCTGGAAATCGGCGATCGTTCCATCGTTGTCCTGAATGCTTCCGGCCATGACCCCCAGCGCCCCGCTCACGGAGCGCAGCAGCGTCAGCAGATCTCCCTGCAACTGCTCCGATTTCCGTGAGAAGCCCCGCACATCGCAGAACAGCACCGAGACCGAACGTTCCGCCGGTGAGAGCAGATCCGTGGAATTCCGGGAGTCGGAGAGACTTTCGATCACCTTTGGCGAGAAGAAGGTGCTGAGCTGCGTTTTCTGATCCTGCAGCAGGCGCACTTGACGCACCGAGCCGATGAACTGCGCCACCAGTTCCGTGAATCGTAAGTCTGGCGCCAGATCGGCGTCCGAGATCATCATCGAACCGGTGCGCGAGCCGCGACCCGAGACGTACAGGCACCAGCCTTTGGTGGCCTCGCCGCGGACCGGGCAGCAGAACGACCAGCCCAGCCCTTCGCTCAAGGTGAAGCCGCCGCTGCCGGGTTCGTCATCGCCGGAAGAAATGTGGATCAGGCTGCGCTCGTACTTCAGGGACTGCCAGATCATGCGCCGGCTGGGGCGAAAGCGGCCCGAATACTCTTCGCGCATTTCCGTCCGCATCGTCAGCGGCTTGGGAAAGTTGTCGAGTTTCGCCGGGTCTGGGGGCAGCAGCGACATGTCGTAGTGCGACACGGCGACGGCTTCCGCCTGCGGCAGGGCCGCCAGCAGCAGCCGCGACAACGTGGCGCACAGGTCTTCGTCGGTCAAGGACTGGCGAATCCCTTCCGGGAGTTCGGCCAGAATCTCCAACTGCTGCGCGGCATGTTGGAACTGCACTTTCCGCAACTCGGCCGCCGAATACCCGGTGCCGGCATCGAGACGAAATGCCGCGGTCGACTCGAGTTCGGAATGAACGTCGTCCGGCTCGTCGGCGCGCGTCTGAAAGGTGGTCTGACCGATCTGAAACCAGTCACCGGGATCGACCGTAATCTCGCGGTGCGGCTTACTCTGAAACAGGACCGGATTCTGGGCGTTGGGAGTGACGGTGATCGTCAGCCGCTTGCCATCCCACAGCAGGTCGGCATGTTCCCGCGAAATCATGCGATCCCACGGAATGGCCCAGCCGGCCTGCGGTTGTCGGCCGATTCGAATCGTTTCCCCTACCGGCAGCGCCTGCTCCAGTCGCTGCGACGCTCCAGCTCCCTGAATGCTCAGTGAAAGAGGAGAATTGGACTTAGGCATTCACCGCCCCTTTTTGTGCCGCGCTGCGTCAATTTTCGTTGCGAACATCCCGGAACTACGGACGCAGCCCGACTGTACAACGCAGCATTGAACCGAATTCACCACTGTCCGTCGATGAAGAAATCGAAAGTTTCGCTTCGCCAAGAACGCTCGTACGCATCAGCAGACTCGAATTTTTGGCGGCCACACCGTTACCACGCTTTCGGAAACCCAACCGGGTGGCTGCCGGTCGCCGACCGTTTTACCGAATTGCGGCGAATTTGACACTGCCAGTGTGCCGCTCTTCGCCGATCATTCCCGCTAGCAGGGAAACGCTGCAAACCTCTCGACAGCGACAAAGTGTGCCGTGCGAACGATGACGAACGGTGGTCGTGTTCGGGGGCGTTCACCCCGGAAACGCTTCGTCGCCCCGGAAAAGGGTTTTCCCGAATCCGCCCTTGTTCGGCACTGCTCAGGTGTCTATCCTCAAGAGAGAGAGAGGGTGGTTCCGAGACGAAATTGTGCGAGTCCGCGGAATCAGGTCGGCGCGTGAACCCTCCGCCAGGCATTCTGTGTCAGAAAAAATGCGGTGAAGATCCCCTTGGCGCGAACACTCTGAGTGCCCGGCGTGGTCAGACGCTGAGCCGATGTCAGGTGATCTCCATCACTCAGGGGCATTGACAATGGCCGAAGCTCCACAATCGGTGCGACTGCTCAGTGCGGTCGGTTGGCGATTGCATGTTCGCGGTTTTGCGCGAACTGCCTACGGGATCCTCCTGGCTGCCTTGGGTCTTGATCTCGCGGCGCTGGCTGTCGGACGACTGACCGGGTTCGGTCATGAGTGGTTGAGTTGGCAGCTCTGCGCCGCTGTTCCCGCCATGGGCCTTGTGTTGGCGTTGGCGCTCCATCGACGTCCTAAAGTTCAGGACGCCGCCCGGGCCGTGGATCAGTCGGTCGGCGCCCAGGATCTCTTCTTAACGCTCTCCCTGTTAGACAATGCCGCCGGCGAGTATCAGCCTCTCGTGGTCCAGGATGCTGAAAGCCGCGCTGCGAAGATTCAGCCGGCCGCCGTGGTTCCCTTGTCCTGGCAGGCTCGTCACTGGCACATCGTCTGGCTGCCGGCGGCTGTGGTGGCGGCGCTGATCTTTTTGCCTCAATGGGATCCGTTCGGTCAGGTCGAGGCGTCCACCCTCACGACGCGACGCAAGGAGCGATTGCTCGAGTCGCGGCGTGAGACGCAACTGCGGATCGCCGAGGTTCAGAAGGAAGCCGAAGCGGGGACGGAAGGGGCTGCGACCGACCAGGCGGTCGACGATTTGAAATTGACCTTCAACAAGATGCAGCCGCAGGAAAAGCAGTTGAATCTGGAATCGTTGATGGAGGAGCAGAAGCGGCTGGGAGAGTTGTGGCGGAAGCTGTCGGATGATGAGCTGCAGAATCTGATGAAGACGGCCCAGCGCGCCCAACAGCAGTTCGGTTCCGGCGATCAGGAACAAATGAAGAAGTGGACCGAAGAGTTACAGGCCGGATCGACCGAGGGTCTCAAGGAGGCGATGCAGGCGCTGAAGGACGAGTTGCAGCAGCTGGCGAAGACCGAAGATCCGGTCAAGAAGGACGAGCTCAAACGCGACATCCAGGAAAAACTGAAGCAGTTGGAGAAGTTCGCGGAGAAGTCGCTCGACAATAAGAAACTGGCGGCCGCCCTGCAGCGGGCCAAGAATCAACTGGATCTGTCGAGCCTGGATGAACTCTCGGACGAGGCACTGGAAGCCGCGATGGAGTCGCTCGAGCTTTCGGAAATGGAACTCGATCAGTTGGCCGAGGCCGCCAAGGACCTGAAACGACTCGAAGAGGCCCTCAAGACGCTGCAGTCGGCCAAGCGGCTCAACGAACACGAAAAGCTCGATGGCGAAGCGTGCAAAAAGTGCAACAGCATGGCCGACTACGCCAAGCTGTACCAGGAAATGCTCGCCCAATGCCAGGGGCAAGGGGGAGACGGTTCCGGCCAGGAGTCCAATTCGGGAATGAAGGGGGCCGGGACCGGCAAGGGAGGCGTTGCTCCCGAGGCCGACGACGTTACCGACCAGTTCCAGACCGAACTCTCTAAGTCTGCCGTGACGGCTGGCAAGGTGCTGATGTCGATGAGCAGCCAGGGAAAGGGTGAAAAGGGGAATGCGGTCGTCGACTACAAGGCCTTGGTGCAGCAGGTTCGTCAGGGAGCCAGCGAGGCTCTGCAGCAGGAACAGGTGCCGCCGGGGTATCACGAGGGGATCAAGAGCTACTTCGACGCCTTGAAGCCGGCTGCAGTGCCGAACGAATAGGGAGCGGAGAAGAGCCCCGCCTCGGCGTCGGCTCTGAGACGTCCATCCCGGATCGGGTCGCGGTTCATCGTTGAAAGAATCCTGGCTCTTGGACTCCATGGCCTTCAGGTTTCCGCGATCTCTCGATCTCAATTCACCCAGGAATCTCCTCCTTGAACTCTCGTCCGACCGGCCCGGTGTGGCTTGTAGTCCTGGCGGCCGGATTGGGATTGCTGGGTGTCTGGCTGAGTGGGCGGCACAGCTCCGGCGCCTCGGGACCACTTGTGGTTTACTGTGCGCACGACGCCGTCTACTCGGAGCAGGTTCTCCGCGATTTCGAGAGCCAATCCGGCATTCCGCTCGACATTCGCTTCGACACCGAGGCCACCAAATCTCTGGGGCTGGTGCAGCTGATCGCCCGCGAACGGAATCAGCCGCAGTGCGATGTCTTCTGGAACAACGAGCTCCTCGGCACGCTCGAACTGCAGCAGCAAGGCCTGCTGGCGCCCTATCGCGGCCAAGGCTGGGAACGTATGCCCGAGCAGTTTCGCGATCCGGACGGTCACTGGGTGGGGTTCGCCGCGCGCCTCCGCGTGTGGATCGTCAACACGCGGCAGATGACTGCCGACCAGGAATCGATTGAACAGCTCCTAGAGGTTGAGACCAGTCGCGTCGCGATGGCGATGCCGATGTTTGGGACGACGTTGACGCATTACACGGTGCTGGCAGATCGCTGGGGCCTGGAGCGCCTGCAGTCGTGGCATGCCGAGATGCGTCGACGGGGCCTGCGCGAAGTCCCCGGCAACGGAGTGGTGAAAGACGTTGTCGCCCACGGGACCAATGATTGCGGCTGGACCGACACCGATGACGTGTTCGTCGCTCTCGACGCCGACCTGCCGGTGACGCAGTTGCCTGTGCGCATCGACGATTCGACAATTGCGATTCCCAATTCCGTTGCAATCATCCGCGGGACGAAGCGCCAGGAACAGGCGCGCCAGTTGGTCGACTATCTCACTTGCGCCGCAACGGAGCTCCGTCTGGCCCGGTCTGCCGCGCGACAGATTCCGTTGGGTGAGGTCGCCGACGCGGAGGTTCCCGCAGAGGTTCGACAACTGCGCACCTGGGCCGCCGATGCGGTGGATCTCCGCGCGTTGCTGCCGGTGCGGAAATCGGTTCTGGAATGGTTGCGGACGGAGTACGCTCCGTGACGTTCGCGGCTGCGCTCGGCTGGTCGCTGGTGCGAGCGTTCGTCATCACTCTGCTCGCCTGGCCGTGCTGCCGCTGGATCGCGGCCTGGATCAATCAGGACGATGGTCCGCGTCGTCCGTGGAGATTGGCCGCCCTGATGGCGCCGTTCGTGTTTCCCGAGTTGCTCGTCGGCTACGGCTACGCCTGGATGGTGGCGGGCTTGCCGGCGCGCGCGGAATGGACATGCGCGGCGCTGATGGGTCTGCGCGTGATCCCCCTGGGGGTCGTCGCCCAATGGTTGACCCCCGCGTCGCCGGTGACCCAGTCGGCGTTGTACTGCCGCTCCCTGGCGTTGCGCACGTGGTCAGATCGCCGAGAGTGGCTGCGACTCTGGTTCACAGGTCCGTTGCTCCGTGCGCTTCCCGCAGGAACCCTGATGGTGCTGGTCGCCCTTCAGCAGTTTGAACTGGCGGCCCTCCTCAAGGCCGCGAGCTGGACCGATTGGCTGTTCGTGCAGCAGGTCGGAGGACTGACGTTACTGGAATCACTGCGCGTCTCCCTGATTCCGGTCGTCGTTCAACTGGGTCTGCTGCTGGCAGCATTATTCGCAATGCAGAGTTGCCGCTCTGATCCCGCGAATCCGTCGCATGACCGCGTCACACCACCCTGCGGGGGCCTTGCAATCGGGGTGTTGCTCCTGAGTTGGTTCTTCGTGGTCTTGATTCCACTGGCGGGATTGGTGCTCGGACTCCCCGCCGGGCTTGTGCAACTCGTCACGCAGCCGCTGCGCCTCACCGGACTGGCGAGGGAACTGATCGGGGGGCTTTCCATGGCCGCAATCGCCGCTCTCGCCGCAAACACCGTAGCGAGTGTTGCGATTCAAGCGTGCGCAGGTCGCGATGCCGCCGGCGGGGTCGTATTGACCGGTTTGGCGCTGGTTCCCGGTCTGTTGGGGTCGTTAATCCTGAGCCTGGCGCTGGTCGCATTCTTTCAACTTCCCGGGTTGTCCTGGGCGTACGGCACGCCCCTTCCGTGGGGACTGGGGCTGACGTTGTCGCTCGTTCCGCGGGCGCTGCTGTTGCAGTTATGGCTGGCACGAGGACCGACCTCGGCGGAATTCCTCGCGGCGCCATTATTCGCTTCAGGAGATCGCGCGCAGCGGTCGGCAGGTCGCGCCTTGCGCTGGCAGTTGATCGGTCAGCCGCGATTTCTCGCCGTATCCGCGCTGGTCTATTGGGGTTACCTCGATTTGACGCTGGCCTACCTTCTGGCCCCGCCGGGGATGCCCTCGGGGGTGGTGCGCCTCTACAATTTCATGCACTTCGGACGCACGGCCGCCTTGTCGGCGGAAGCAGCCGTGCTGCTGATGGGTCCACTCCTCCTTGCCGCGGTCGTCTGGTTCCTCTGGTGGAGAATTCGAGAGTGATCGCCTCCCCGTTGTGGACTCTCGAAGCCGTCACGCTGGCGGGGCACGCGCGCCCGCGCCTGCAGGACGTTTCGCTGCAGATTCCTCGGGGGGTGACGGCCATCCTGGGGGCATCGGGAGCCGGCAAGACGTCGCTGCTGAACCTGCTGGTGGGATTCGAGCAGCCGACGACGGGGCGGGTTCACGCTCCCGCGGCGCGCAACGACGCGCTGCCGGTCTTTTGGGGCCCACCCGATCTCGGGCTTTGGCCGCATCTGACGGTGGCTCGGCATCTGCAGGCCGTGCTGCCGGGGGGGGGCGAGGCACTCGCCGAGCCGTCGTCGGAGCATGACGAGAGCCTCCGCCAGGCGCATGCGGTTCGGCGGAATTCTCGCCCTCCCGCAGTCTCTTCAAAGTCGCCGTGTGATGACAATCTCAAGTCCGACGTGACGTCGTTGCCGTCGGTGGACATCTCTGACTTACTCGAGCGGTTTGACCTTGCGCCGGTTGCGTCAGCCTACCCGGCGACGTTGTCGCTGGGGGAGCGATCGCGCGTGTGCGTCGCCCGCGCCGTGGCCAGCGGAGCACAAACTCTGGTGCTCGATGAACCCCTCGCTCACGTCAACGGGACCCTGCAGGCGCGCTGTTGGCGGGCCTTGGCCGATGCCGCGCACACCCCGCATCGATCACTCGTGTTCTCGACGCATCAACCCGAAATCGCGCTGCGTGAGGCGGACTGGTGCATTCTGCTGGCCTCCGGTCGTGTCTTGGCCGCCGATTCTCCACGGGGGTTGTACGACACTCCGGCGACGCGCGAGATCGCCGAGCTGATGGGTGATGGGACCTGGTTGAGTGCCGAGGAATGGGCGAACTGGTTCGGGGATGCCGCGCCGGGCGCCCGCGCGGGGTTTTGCGTCCGACCGGAGCGTCTCCTGCTGGAGCAGCGTGCGGATGCCGCGATCGTCGTCGAGTCCGCGACCTTTGTGGGGTCTCGCGAAGACATCTCTCTGCGCCACGAATCGACGGGAGCGACGCACCGCTTTGCGCATCGTCCGCGGCAGGCCACGTTGCAGGCCGGAATGCGCGTGGCTCTTCAATGGCTCGGACTGTTGCTGCTCTGGGTGCTGCCGGGATGTGGTCCGTCGGCGGGCCCGGGTCTGACAGCCGCGAAGATCGACTATTGGACGCTTCCCCCTGATGGATTACGGATCCCTGCGCCGCGGGCTGTCTCCGCCACCGCCGAGGGGACCGTTTACACACTCGACAACGCCGGACGCGTCCTGGCGTTCGACCCGCTGGGCAAGCCGCTGGCCCAATGGTGGATGCCGGCCTACTCCGTGGGGAAGCCGGAGCGGATTCTGCAATTGAGGGACGGCCGGTTGATCGTCGCTGATACGCATTATCACCGCATGGTGATCTTTGACTCCCAGGGAAATGTGGCGACTACTTTCGGCCGCAAGGGGGAATCTCCCGGAGAATTCATCTACCCCGTAGCGGTGGCCGAAGATGATCGCCAGAATCTGTATGTCTGCGAATACGGTGGTCACGATCGCGTGCAGATCTTCCGCCCCGATGGAACCTATGTCTCCGAATTCGGCAGTTTCGGGACCGGACCGGGACAGTTCCAGCGGCCCAGCGGCATCGTCTGGCGCGATGGATTGCTCTACATTGCAGACGCGTTCAACAATCGTGTCTGGGTTTGCCATGAGGACGGCCGACCGGCCAATCTGCCGGCCGGGGCTTTTACCGCGGATCTGCATTACCCCTACGATATCGCCGTCTCGCGGCAGGGGGAGTATTACGTCGTGGAGTACGGCGCCGGCCGGGTCACGAAGTTTTCGAGGGACGGGCAACTGCTGGGTCGTTTTGGAGCCAGCGGCGACGCCGCCGGAGAATTGGAGACGCCGTGGGGCTTGAGCGTCGACAACGAGGGCCGAATTCTCGTCGCCGACACTGGAAATCGACGCATCGTCCAGGTGACGTTGACGCCATAACCGCATTCGTCGCGAGGTTGGTTTGAGGTTCTTGAAGCGACTCGCCCTGCAACTCTTTCCGCGACCGCGCCGAGTCCTGCGCTGGTGGGACGGGCTGTCGTTGGCTTTGTTCGCAGTCCTCTTCGCAGCAACCTGCATTGCTCTGGAATTGAGCAGCCTCGTGCTGTTCGCCCGTCCGTCGGCGTTTGGGCTCGCAGTCCTCGCCGGCTGGATCTGGTGGTTGCACGTGGCGGGTTACGGGGGACTGCCGCGGGTCCGCGGACAGGTCGCGTTGTGGATGCGGCTGCTGCTCTTCGCTCTGTTCGTGATGGTGCTGGCGGAGCCGCGCTCGGTGCGGACCCGCGACGTCGTCTCCACGATGTTCCTGGTGGACGTATCCGATTCCGTCCGCGGCGAAGCGGTGGACTCGGCGATGCGCTACGTCGTCGAATCCGCGGCGAACAAGCCCGCAAACGACGAGATTGGACTGCTGGTCTTCGGTGAAAAGCCCGCGGTCGAGCAGCCGCCGCGGATGAACTACATCGTCGAGGCGCTCAACTCGCAGGTGGATCGCGGGGCGACCAACGTCGAGCAGGCGCTGTCGCTGGCCGCGGCGATGCTGCCGGACGACAACCAGGGCCGGCTGGTGATCCTCAGCGACGGCGTCGAGACGGAAGGCAATCTGTCGCGCGTCCTGGACGACCTCAAATCCCGCGGCATCGCCGTCGATGTTCTGCCGATCGACTACTCGTATGAGAGGGAAGTCTGGCTCGAACGGCTGGATCTGCCGCAGCAGGTGAAGCTGGGAGAGACCTATGAAGCCGCGATTGTGCTGTCGTCGCTCCTGGCGGGCGAGGGGAAGATCACACTGCGGGAGAATAACCAGGTCATCGCCGAACAGTCGGTGAAATTTGCGCCGGGGAAGAACCGGTACACAGTCCCCATATCGCTGCGCACCGCCGGGTATTACGAATACACCGCCTCGATTGAAGTCGAGCGCGCGCTCGACAGTCTGACGCAGAACAACTCGGTCCTGGGATACATCTTCGTCGAGGGAGCAGGGCGCGTGCTCCTGGTGACGGATCCCGCCGGAGCCCAGCAGGATTGGGAAAATCTCGCCGCGGCGATCCGCGATTCCGACCGCAGCGTGCAGGTGCTGCCGGCGTACGAATTCCCCGACAACACCGCGGCGCTGATGGCATATGACTGCATCATTTTCTGCAATGTGCCGTTCGACGCGTTCAACATCGGGCAACTGGGAGGGCTTAAGGACGCCGTCTACAACGTCGGCATCGGCTTCCTGATGGTCGGCGGCAAGAACAGCTTCGGTCCCGGCGGCTGGAACAAGACGGTCGTTGAAGAAATCCTGCCGGTGTCGATGGACATCACCAACAAGAAAATTCTGCCCAAGGGGGCGCTGGCCATCATCCTGCACACGTGCGAATTTCCCGAGGGGAACTCGTGGGCCAAACGGATCACCCAGCAGGCGATCAAGGTGCTCAGCGCTCAAGACGAAGTCGGCGTGCTGGCCTATACCGACAAAGGCGAAGACTGGATTTTCCAACTCACCCCGGCCGGGAACTACGAACAGCTGGTCCCGCTGATTCAAGGGGCGAGCGTGGGGGACATGCCCAGTTTCGCGACGACCATGCAACTGGGGTTGGCCGGGCTGCAGAAGAGCGACGCCGCCACCAAGCATATGATCATCATTTCCGACGGCGACCCGTCTCCCCCGAGTCCGCAACTGCTGCAGAGCTTCGTCGATGGACTCATCAGCGTTTCCACAGTCGCCGTTTTTCCTCATGGAGGGATGGAACAGTCGGCGCTGCAGGGAATCGCCGGGGCGACCGGGGGGAGGTACTACTTCGTCAACGACAATCCCGACGTGCTCCCCTCGATCTTCATCAAGGAATCGAAGACGCTGAAGCGGAGCATGATCCAGAACAAGACCTTCATCCCGGAACTGGGATTTCCGTCACCAGTTCTGAAAGGAATCGGCGGACTGCCGGAGTTGAGGGGGTATGTGATCACCAATGCCAAGCCCTCCCCGGCGATGTCGATTCTGAAGGCCCCCCCGGATGAGCAGGACCCGACCCAACTGGACCCCCTCCTGGCCATCTGGCAGCACGGACTGGGGAAGACCGCCGCGTTCACGTCGGATTTGTCTCCCAACTGGGCGGCGGCCTGGCAGGAGTGGGAGCATTACCGCGCCTTCGTGAATCAGCTCCTGATCGACATCTCCCGCATCCGCAAGGACGGGGCGATCCGGTTGTCGACCTACACCTCGGGGGGGGAGGCCGTCATCGTAGCTGAGGATTTTCATTCCGAAGAGGCCTTTCTCGAAGTCCAGGCGAAGCTTGCCGGACCCGATGACAAGCAGGAAACGGTGACGCTGCGGCAGGTCTCTCCGCGAAGGTATCAGGCAACCGTGCCCCTCTGGGGCCATGGTCGATATCATGCGGTCGCGAAAGCTGCGGGCGGCGGCCGCGATGAACAGGCCTTCGGCGGGTTCATCGTCCCTTACTCACCGGAGTACCTGCGTTTCCGCTCCAATCGGCAGACCCTCTCCGAGATCGCTGCACGCACCGGCGGGCGCATTCTCGAAGGTGACCCGAAGGTTGACGACGTCTACCACGCCGGTCGCGAACTCAAGCAGACGACTCGCCCGATCTTTGACTGGTTCCTGATCGCGCTGGCCTGCCTGATTCCCCTCGACGTCGCGATTCGCCGCGTGCAGATCGATGGCTCCGCTCTGTGGAACCTGTTCCGCCGCCGCAAAGCCGAAGCGAATGCCACCATGGGGACGCTGCTGCAGCGGAAACAACAAGTCTCAGAAACGTTGCAGCGCCGCGAAGAACGGCCGCTGGCTCCCCCCAGCACCATGCCCCGTCCTGCCGCGTCGCGACCGAAAGTCGAACCGCCGAAACCTGTTCCGCCGCCCACACCGTCGCCGGACGCCGGCGGCGAACAACCGATGTCCACCACCGAACGCCTGCTGCAGCGAAAGAAGAAACGAGAAGAAGAGGCGAGCGGGGGGAAGTAAGTCCCCCCGGTGATTCTTCCAGAGATTCTTGACGCACATGGACCGCTACTGGCTACTGACATGGACCATTTACGGCACCTGGCTCCCAGGCGACCGCAGAGGCTTCGTCGGGCCAGTTCGAACTGCAGACCGCCTGCGCGAAAACGCGAATGAGCCAACGCGGCCTTACCATTCGGGGAATGGAAAGCTAGCGGCCTTCGCACACAGTCAACTCCAGCATCCACCGATATTGCTCATCGACGCACAGGCTCGGTTGCTGTTGGCTCAATTTCAGGAAACTGCAACCTACCGTGGTTGGGCTTTGCTCGCTGTGGCAGTCATGGCCAATCACACGCATTTGGTCGTCGGCGTTGCGGGCGATCCAGACCCCAGCACACTGCTACGCGATTTCAAAGCCTATGGTAGTCGCGCCTTGAACAAGATTTCCGCAATGACCGGTTTGACTTGGTGGACGGAACACGGTTCTACCAGGAAATTGCCGGATGAGCGGGCAGTTTTCAACGCCGTCCGCGATGTGCGGCGGCAGGAATCGCCGCTGGTTGTCTGGTGCGACGGTGAATGGTTCCAGGCGCGATTGCCGGGCGCTCTGTTGATGAATGACGAAAACACAATCACCGGGGGGACTTACGTCCCCCCGCTCGCCGGGGAGAATCCATGACCGATCCAGCTCAACTGCAAGACGAAGCACGCCGATTTCAACAGGACTTTAGCGGCGCCCGCGAGGCCATCGGTCGCGTGATCGTGGGTCAGCAGCGGACCGTCGAGGCGGCGCTGGTCGCCATCTTCGCCGGGGGGAACGTGCTCCTGGAAGGGGTGCCGGGACTCGGCAAGACGGAACTCGTCAAAGCCCTGTCGCGGGTCCTCGACCTGGAGTTCCGCCGGATCCAGTTCACCCCCGATCTGATGCCCGCCGACATCATCGGCA
>JANRLN010000186.1:0-3628 GCA_033762515.1 Planctomycetaceae bacterium | reverse complement strand
GATGTGCGTGAGGTCCTCATCAGCGGCTGGGCGCTGGGCGACACGCACGGCGGGGTGAGCAACTTTCAGTATGGTCTCGACAACTGGTACTGGGGGATGCAGGGGTATAACGCGTCGTCGCCGGTGATCGCGAATGGGGAGGAGATTCCAGGATTTCGACAGGGCTTTTTCCGGTTCCGCGCTGATTCGCAGCGAAGCCCAGGGGTTGCCATACCAGGGCTTCCTTCGGTCACCGCACTCGAATTCGTCCGCTCGACGAACAACAACACCTGGGGCTTCGGGATGAGCGAAGAGGGGCTCATCTTCGGCTCGACCGCGAATCATAACCCCAGCGTCTACATGCCGATCGCCAACCGCTACTACGAACGGGTCCGCGGATGGTCGGCCGAACAACTGGGAACCATCGCCGACACCCACCTCTTCTTCAAGACGATCACCGACAAGATCCGACAGGTGGACCAGCACGGGGGCTACACCGCCGGGGCCGGGCATGCTCTCTATACCGCGCGGAATTATCCGCAGCAGTTCTGGAACAAGACCGCCTTCGTCTGCGAACCGACGGCTCATCTCGTGGGGACGTTCCACATTACCCCCCACGGGGCCGATTTCACCTCAACCAGTCCCATGAACCTCCTCGCCGCGGATGACGAATGGGCGGCACCGATCATGGCCGAAGTGGGCCCCGACGGCAACGTGTGGGTCCTTGACTGGTACAACTACATCGTGCAGCACAATCCCACGCCGGCGGGATTCAAAACCGGCAAGGGGAACGCGTATGAGTCCGATCTGCGGGACAAGAAGCATGGGCGGGTGTATCGGCTGGTATATGACGAAGCTAAGGGCCAAGGGCTGAGGGCTGAGGGCCAGTCGAGTTCGTTGTCGATGGAACGACCAGAGGAGTTAGTGGCTGCTTTAACTCGCGACAACCTGTTCTGGCGGCGGCATGCGCAGCGGTTGCTGGTCGAACGAGGGAATGCCGATGTGGTTCCGGCGCTGCTCAAGCTGGTGGCAGATCCGGCGTTGGATGCCATTGGACTGAACGTCGGGGCCATGCATGCCCTGTGGACTTTGCATGGATTAGGCGTGATCAACAACGAGTACCCCGCGGTTGTCGCGCAGGTGTACGCCGCCCTGAAGCATCCATCCGCCGGGGTGCGGCGCAATGCAGTTCAGGTGCTGCCGCCGACGAAGGATGCAGTGCAGCAGTTGATCGGGTCGGGCATCTTGAATGACCGCGAACCGCAAGTGGTGCTCGCGGCGGTATTGGCGCTGGCCGATCTTCCGGCTGGTTCCGAGGCGGCAGCGACCACCGTCGGTCTGTCGACGGGGAAAACGGGAGCCATGCGTGACCGCTGGCTCGCGGATGCGGTGACCAGCGCGGCTGCCAATCAGGGCGTCGGTTACCTGCAGGCCCTGGCTTCGACGACCAAGGATCAAAAACTGGGGCCTGACGCTCCAGCATGGAATGTTGTCCGCCGCGTGGCCGAGCACATCGCTCGGGGTAAGCCTGACGCCGCCACCGTCGAGCAGGTGATCGTAGCCGTGGCGCCAGACGATGCACTGCTGATGGCCACGATCGACGGACTCGCCAAAGGCTGGCCGCGCGATCATGCCGTGACGATTTCCCCCGCCGCGGAGAAATCAATCGTGGCAGCCTTCCTCCGTGCGCCGGTCTCCGCTAAGGGACAGATCGCCAAGCTTTCCGGCGTCTGGGGGAGTCAGGCTTTGGAACAATACACCGCGGAGATCATCGAAGCCCTGGTCAAGGGGGTCAGCGATGTGCAGAAGCCGTCGGTGGAGCGAATCGCAGCCGCCCGTGAGCTGGTGGCTTATCAACCGCAATCGAAGGAGGCCGTCACCCAGTTGCTGCAGATCATCTCCCCGCAGGTGGCTCCCGAAGTCGCGGAGGGCATTATCGCGGCGCTTGGCGCCAGCACCGCATCCGACGTGGGACCGCTCCTGGTCAGCCGCACGCAGTCCCTGACTCCTGGCGCTCGGCAAGCCGCGATTCGCGTGCTCCTTGGTCGTCCGCAAACGGTTGGTGCTTTGCTCGATGCCTTCGACGCGGGCGAACTGCAACTGGCCGATTTGACCCTCGATCAGAAGCAGGCCCTCGCCGCGCATCCGGATCGCAACCTGCGGCTACGGGCTACGGAACTTCTGAAACGGCAGGGGGGGCTGCCCAACGCCGATCGTCAGAAGGTGATCGACGAATTCCTCGCCGTCATTGAACACAAGGGAGACGCCGCCGCTGGAAAAGAAGTCTTTAAGAAGCAGTGCGCCAAGTGCCACATGCACAGCGGGGAAGGGCAAAAGATCGGTCCCGACCTGACCGGCATGGCGGTCCACCCCAAACACGAACTGCTGATCCATATCCTCGATCCCAGCCGCAGCGTGGAAGGGAACTTCCGCCTGTACACCGTGCAGTTGGCGGACGGCCGCGTGCTCAGCGGCATGCTCGCCGGGGAAAGCCGTACGGCGATTGAAATCGTCGACACTGAAGCCAAGCGACACGCCATTCCCCGCGAAGACGTGGACGAACTTGTCGCTTCGAAGAAGTCGGTGATGCCCGAAGGCTTTGAGAAGCAGGTGAAGCCGGCGGAGTTGAACGACCTGCTGGAGTTCCTCACGCAGCGCGGTCAGTTCGTGCCGCTGGATCTGCGGAAGGTGGCGACCAGCATCAGCACTCGGGGGATGTTCGTCTCGCGAGAGGCCGATGCGGAACGGTTGATCTTCGACGACTGGTCCCCCAAGACCTTCGCCGGGGTGCCGTTCGTTTTGGTCGATCCCCAGGGGGATCGCGTTCCGAACGCGGTGATGTTGAAGGCCGAGAATGGAACCTTTCCGCGGACGATGCCCCGGTCGGTCGAGCTCACCTGCAATATGCCGGCCAAGGCGATCCACTTTCTCAGCGGCGTGAGCGGCTGGGGTTTCCCGTACGGCGACGAGAAATCGGTGACGATGATTGTCCGGCTGAAGTATTCCGACGGCAAAGTCGAGGACCATCCGCTGCGCAACGGCGTCGAGTTCGCCGACTACATTCGCGTCGTCGACGTGCCGGGGTCGAAGCTGGCCTTCCGCCTGCGTGGTCAGCAGATTCGCTACTTCTCGGTCGTCCCCGAACGGCCGGAGTCGATCGCAACGGTGGAACTGGTGAAGGGACCGGACCAGTGCGCCCCCGTGGTGATGGCGATCACGGCGGAGTCGCGCTGATGGTTGCCGGGCCCGCATGAGGGGCGTTTGAAGCGCACGGAAGCCCAGGGATCGCGCTCCATTGGTCTCGACACAAATTGGTTTTCATCGAAATCGCATGTCTAGCCCCGGCCTTCAGGCCGGGGTTGGAGCGCCTCAAACTGCCATGGTCAGTCCCATTCATGGGCCTTTTCGGCGGTCACCGGAGAAAAGCCCCATGAATGGGGCTGAAGACCAGTGCCTTGATCGACGTGCCCCCCGGCCTGAAAGCCGGGGCTAGGACCAATTCGACAACGCAAGTCAGCGATTCGGGCGAGTGGTGTAGAGACGAATGGAACGCGATCCCTGGGCTTCTGCGTGTGCTTACAGAACGCAATAAATGAGCACCTGCAGCGCCAGCGCGATCCAAGCCCAGCCGCGCAGGTCTTCGTCCCAG
>JANRLN010000185.1:0-9120 GCA_033762515.1 Planctomycetaceae bacterium | reverse complement strand
ACGCTTAGCTCCGTCCAATCTTCAACCACCCTTCAAATATCGACTTGCCGCGTAAAACGGCTTTTCGGATAGCCTCTTAATTGGATTCGAATCGGCGTGATCTTGGGCCTGATTGCCGTTGCAGGCTTGATTTGGGTTACCGTCCAGTTGGTTCCGGACGCTGCCGGTGGCCCAGCATGGGGAGTGCTAGTGGGTGCGTTGTTGACGTTACTCATCATTCGTGTCGTTATGTCTGTATGAATGTAGTGTTGATTATAACAGCTTCAAAACACCGACAACAGCAGCAACTGCGACATCCGCACCAGCCACGTGCGGTCGTCGGCGGTCATCTGGTCGGCTTCGAGGATGCGGCGGCAGCGATTGCGGACAGTGCTGACCATGTAGCGCTGGATGTCGCTGAGAGGTTGTTGCTGTTCGGTGTCGAGAAGCAACGTCGTGATCCGCTCCAGGGCCCGCGGTTCGTCGAGATCGGTCACCGTCGCGCTGTTCCAGACGGGGGGTTCGTTGGTGTCGGCGATGTCACGGACGAGTTGCAGAATCAGACTCGAAACGCGGGCCGCTTTTTCATAGTCGATGCGGGCCGGGGTGTCGCGCGGCGTGTGATAGTCGGGGTGTTGTCCCGTCGAGAAGAAGAGGAACGGGACCTGTCGGTCGCGGAACGGACCGTAGTCGCTGCGGGTGCCGACGAGGTCGGCTCCGAGGCGGGCGATCTCCAGTCCTTCCGGGCGGCCGATGCGATCCAGACTCAACTTGACCTGCGGGGAATGCTCGCTTCCCATGGCGAACACCACCGGCAAGGGGAGGTCGCCGAGCGAACGGCCGATCATGTCGGCGGTGATAAAGAGCCGGACTTGCTCCAGCGGCCAGGGGGGATGAGCCGCAAACCACCGCGAACCCCAGAGCATCTGCTCTTCCAGATCGAAACCGACGAAGACCACGCTCCGTTTGGGTTTCGTCGCCGCTCGTGAGATCTGCTCGGCGAGTTCGAGCATCATCGCGCAGCCCGAGGCGTTGTCATCGGCCCCCGCATAGGTTTCGCCGTCACGCACGCCGAGGTGATCGTAGTGGACGCCGATGATGACGAATTCGTTTTTGAGTGCAGGATCGCTCCCTTCGCACCACCCGCCGACGTTGTGCCCCAGGACCACGCGCTGACCGGGTTCGGCACTCTTGCCGGGGATCAATTGGTAGTAGCTCCCCTCGAATAACGGCTTGAGCTGGCAGCGGAGAAAGTGCTCGGCGAGATAACGGGCCGCGTGTTGTGCATCGGCCCCGAAGCGACCGCGCTGTTCATCGCCCGCGAGGAATTCGATGTGCGGTCGGACGTCCTGCGCCGTGATGGCAGGGGGAAAGACGTGAGCGGCTGTCGACGTCGTCGAGGGATTGGCGGCCGTCACACATTTGGGGACGGCCACAACGACCGCCATGAGGAGTGCGGGGAGGACTGTCTTACGCCCGGGCGTTGGCATCGGAGTGACCTTGGCTTCCAGCGGGTTCGTCCCGACCTATCGCAGCCATTGATTGCGACGCGCGAAGGTTACTTGAGAGAGCCGTCGTAAGGCAATCCGTGCTTTCGCGGTCATCTTGGCGAAAGTCGGCGGACATGCCCTGACCTGTCAATCGCGATACATCGTATGACAGCGACCGCATTGGCCTTGCAACGACTGCCACTCCAACTCGGCTTCGGCGGTGGATTTTCCCAGAGCAGATTCGAAACGTTCCGCCGTCGCTGCCGCCTCCTGCATCCAACTCTGAAACTGGGAGTCGTAGTCTGTCGATTGCAATCGGGCCGCCTCGCGGAATCCTTCAAGGAGCAAAACAGCCTCGGTCGCGGCGATCAAATCGGGATGCTGAGGAGGGGACGCCCATTTATTGGCGGCGAAGAGCTTGAGATGATCGGACGCCCGGTCGAGCTTAGCCATGGCTGCAGCGAGGGATTCGACTCTGGCAATGCTGACAAGGTCCGGGAGCACGGCGTCCGCCGATGGCGGCCGGTAGGCCGCGACATCGCGCCACAAGCCGGAGTAGTTTTCGCCGGTTTTGGCCCGCTTCAAGATCGCGAGCGCCTCGTCTCCGGTGACGACTCCGTCTGCGATGCACGCGACCGCCGCCGCTGCCGGACCGCGATGACGGCCGTGATGGCAGTGCACATAGATTTTCCCGTTCACTTCGCGGGTGACGCGGGCCAGGGCGCGTCCCGCGTCTTCCGGCACGCCGTCGTAGCCGATTGGGATATGGATGTACCGCAGACCATGCTTCGCCGCGAGATCGATGTTCGGAATCGCTCCGTCAACGCTGACGATGGTTTTCACTCCGAGTCTCTTCAGACTGTGGAATGCCGCCTCGGATGCGGGTTCCCCACCGGAATAGATTCTGTCGGGGACCTGCAAGAGACGATGCAACTCGGGGAAATCGGCCTCAGCGGGTCCATTTTCCGGGAGCAAGGTTGGGCGAGCCTTCGAGACGTGTTCCGAGGAAGGATTTTCCGGGGCCGACTGATGGCCGCAGCCCGCGATGTTCGTGAGGCCCAGCGCCAGGAGAATCAGCGGCCGCGAACATTTCATCGCAGGGAGTCTCACGGTGCGGGGGAGGGAAGCGCATGCTGCGACCATTTCAACGCGTGGGCTGTCACTCGCCCCAGCCGGGCTGGTTGGAAGCGATGGTCCAGCACGAATCGTGCGGCTGCAGCCCGATATGGGGATAATACGACCTCGCCTGGGGGGCAGCGAGCAACACCAGCGTGGTATGCAAACCAGCGGCGAGGTGGGTCTGACGAATCAATTCCCGGCCGATCCCCTGTTTCTGGCAGGCGACATCGACTGCCAGGCACGAGAGGTAGGTGACGAACGCGTAGTCCGTCAGGGCGCGGGAAATCCCGACGACTCGCCCGTCGGTTCGTGCGGTTACCACCAGATCAGCCTGCCTCAGCATCTGGTTCATTCGCGCCAAGTCCGCGATCGGCCGTCGTTCGCCGAGCGTCGATCGAATCAGAACATCGACGAATTCCTCGGCCGAGAGCTCGGGTTCCAGAGCGTAGACGATTGCGTTCGACATGGATCGTTCTCGTGTCATGCAGCGTGATACACCAGACGAACAGAGCGAGACTTCGTATACTTGTGCTCCGGTTCCAGGCCTCGGCGGCGGGAACCTGAAGGATGCCTGCAATGAAGAAACAATACGTAATGACCGTGATGGCGACCAACCGAGTCGGCATCCTGGCGGCGATTGCCACCGCGCTGGACGAGTTGGGGGGGAGTTTCGTCGATGTGAGTCTGGCGATCATGCGGCAGTATTTCACGATCATCGCCGCCGTCGAGTTTCCTGATTCCAGGGACACGGAGGTCATTGTGGACCATATCCGCGCGGTCTGCCGGCCGTTTGGGGGAGACGTGATCCTCAAGGATCCCTCCGAGGAACCTGCACTTGACGGGGCGGACGTTGCCGTACCGACGACGAAGTATTACTTGCGGATGGGTGGGGAAGACCGTCCCGGAGTGTTGCGCAAGGTGTCGCTGCGGATGGCTCAGGAGGGCATCGACATCACCGATCTCTACGGCGAGCGCGATGATGCCGAAGGCCGTTTCGCCTCCTGCCTGGAGTTGGCGGTTCCGAGCGGCGCCGATGTGTCACGCGTCCAACGCGACCTGATGGCAACGTATCAGGGGCAAGGCGTGACATTCGACCTTTACCGCGACGACGTTCTGCTGGCGATCTCTCAGCCGGATCCGCTGCATGTTGTCAAAGTGAGACCCATGAAACGGGTTGGGTAGCCCATCATCATTGGCCGCGTGTCGATGATGCGTGTCGATAACGGTTGTCACGCCGCTGTTCCATCGTAGAGCAAAGTTTGGTGCCATGACGAAGCGACAATCTCCACTGACGGCGCCGTTAACCTGGTCGGCGCCGCCGCTGGAGGTCCGCACGGTGACGCTGGGAATCAATGCGGGAGATCTCGCCAACCGGAGTCTGCACACCCTCTGTGAATCGTTGTATCAGCGGATTCTCGATCGGGCCGGTTCGTTTGCCGGCGCCTGTACCGCGGTTGCTGCGGAAGTTGGGGTTCCGATCCTTCAGCGCCGAGTTTGCGTCTCGCCGATCGACCGCCTCGCCGAGGGGCACGGCGGAGACGACCTGGTCAACATCGGGCGCACACTGGACGGGGCGGCCGCCAGCGCGCATCTGGATCAGATCAGTGGATTCTTCGTGCGCGCTCAGCATGGACTTTCGAAAGGGACGCGACAGTTGATTGCCGCGTTGCCGGCGATCCTGTCTCAGACGGAGCGGGTGCACGCCGCCGTCGAAGCGGCGACATCAACCAGCGGCGTCAATATGGATGCCGTCGAACTTCTGGGATACACCATACGCGACTCGGCATTGGCCACCGCCGACCGAAATGGTTCCGCCGCCGCGCGTCTGGCCGTCCTGGGAAACGTGGCGGACGACAGCCCCCCCATCGCAGGCGCCTTCGCGGGCGATGGCTGGGATGATCTGGTCGTCTTCGTCAGCGTGAGCGCGATGGGACCCATTCAGCACGCGATTCAGGAACGCCTGCGCGATGAGCCCAAAGCCGATTTGTCGACCCTGGCGGGAGACATTCGCGCCGCGGCGTTTCAAGCAACGCGCGTCGCGGAAATGGTTGGTCGTGAAATCGCCAAGCGGATGCACGCGGAACTGGGACGAATCGACGTCTCGCTGGCGCCCACCGTTCGTCCGGGCCAGACGATTGCCGAGTTGCTGAATCTTCTGGGGGTTCCCGCCTTCGGTTCCCCGGGAACTGCAGCCGCTCTGGCGATGATCTGGAGCGCTCTGCGCGCCGGCGGACAGTTCGCATCCACATCGGCCGCGAGCCAATCGGCGATCCTGCTCCCCATCTTGCGGGATTCCGGTCTTGTGACCGCGACCGAAGCCGGCTCGCTGGCCATTGAACACCTGGCCTACTTGAGTGCTGTCGGTGGTCAGGGACTCGACCTGGTTCCCATTCCCGGCGACACCACCGCATCGACGATTTCGGCGCTGATCGCCGATCAACTCGCAACAGCCACGATGTCGGGTCGCACGACGGTCGTCCGCCTCGTGCCCGTCCCGGGCCGCGCCGCGGGCGAACGAGTCTCCTTTGGTCGGGACCTCGGAGACGCCGTCGTTCTCAACGTGCCGGGGATCAACGGGAGCACCTTTATCGACCGCGGCGGCCGACTTCCGACCGTGATGTAACGGCCGCCCGCACCTGTTGTTCTCAGTGGATTTTAGGGTACCCCGTGTCTGCAATTGATTGGCAAGAGCGACTCGCCGCCACCGTCGCCGAAGGCCGTCTCGTACAATTGGTCGTGAGTCGGCCTGTGGCGGCATCGGCGGTGACAAAAGCCACGGTGCGGCCAATCGATCTCCATGGACAACCCAAGTACCAGTGGACGATCCGCCGCGGGGCACAGGAGTTTCATGAGAATCTTTCGCCTGAGGAATTGCTGTCGAGGGTGAATTCGGTCGTCGGACCCAAGTACGCCGATCTGCACTGGTTCGCGGAGGACGGCGACTACACTGTGCGGCAGAAAGGGGCCGGCCAGTGGCAAGTTCAGCGCAAGCCGGCCACCAAGCGAGTCGCGCCGGAACCGCACAATCGATCGCGCAAGTATCTGATCCCTGACGATCGTCCCTGTCGGTTTCTGCAGGAAGTGGGGGTGATGTTGCCCGACGGACGGGTGAAGCCGTCGATGTATCACAAGTTCCGCCAGATCAATCGGTACCTCGAATTCCTGCACGATGTCTATGACGATCTTCCCGCGGAAGAAACCCTGCGCGTGGTCGACTTCGGCTGCGGCAAGAGTTATCTCACGTTCGCCGTTCATCACTATCTGACTACGATCCGCCGACGGAACGTGGAGATCATCGGCCTTGATCGCAAGGCGGACGTCGTCGCCCACTGTTCCCAGATCGCCCAGAAGCTGGAGTGCCGAGGACTGCGATTCGAACCCGGCGAGATTCACACCTACCAACCCTCGGGGCCGGTTCATCTGGCGATCTCGCTTCACGCATGCGACACCGCAACCGATGATGCTCTCGCGAGCGCCCTTCGCTGGCAGAGCCAGGTGATCTTCGCCGTTCCGTGTTGCCAGCATGAACTTGCCCGCCTGCTCCCCGAATCGACGTTGCCGGGATTGAACGGGTATGGGCTGCTGCGGGATCGATTTGCTGCGATGGCCACCGATGCTCTGCGGGCCCGCTACCTGGAGACTCAGGGCTACCGAACGCAAGTGGTGGAGTTCATCGAGACGGAACATACCCCCAAAAACGTTCTGCTGCGCGCGGTTCGCAGGGACTACACGGTCGCTGAGTTGACACAACGGCGAAGCGACTACGTGGAACTGAAATCGAACCTTGGGGTGGGCGCTTGGCGATTGGATCCCGAGTGAGGCTGACGACGGATCCGGATTGTTGCCCGCTCTGGTCGTCCCACCGGAAATCGTGCCAGGTTTTCGGCCCGCCCGCCTCCGCCGTTGTCATTCGGAAGCTGTCGCCTGGAAAACTCGCCGTCGGCCCCTTGATTGCTGAATCGTCTGCCGCTATGCTTCGCGATTCCCCTGGAACAAGCCAATTTTTGAGCGCTGGGCGTAGCCCGCCTGAGGAGTCGAGCGGTAATGGGTGTGAAGAAGACGGGCAAAGGTCGTCGCAAGATCGGTCGGAAGAAGCGGAAGATGCGCAGCCGGATTCGGCATCGCAAGTAGCCTGCCTGTAGCTCACTGAACCGCTACTGGATTCGAGTTCAACCCCGGATGGATGTCGGAAGTCTTGGCTGCCAAGCCACTTCTGTCGCTCTCCCGGGGTTGTTGCCTTGCCAGCGGATGCTTGCGCCTCGGCATCGGCGCGATTCGGACGTGACGAGTGCCGAAACCACATGTCAAGTTTTTGTCGCACCGAAGCCTCGGATGCGCGGCATCACGCGCCGTTCCATTGCCGAGAGTTCCGATTCGGCTGTGGAAGTCGTAACTCATTTCCTTGACAGGGCATTCCCATCAAGCCATGCTGATGTTTGCGGGGTGGCTGATGACCTCGCATGCCTGCCAGTTGGGGCCAGCAGCCCCGTGTCGAGTGTCGCTTCGTGGAAGTTGGGGGGACGTGGAGTTCGCCGCGTCTTCGGACTTCGTTCCGAAATGCACTCGATCCCGCCGCACGTTCATGCCGAGGATCAGCGATGCCTGTTCTGCGTCTGTTCGTCTTGTGCACCCTTGTCTGGTCCCTGCCCAGTGTCGCCCTCCGCGCCCAGGACGCCGCCGCGGCGATTCCGGAACTTCAGCGCCTGGCAAGCGAGACGGAAGCTCAGCGGGCGGCCGGCGAGCCGGCTGTCGTCGCGGCCCGGGCCCAGGCGCGGCAATTGACCGATCAGGCGACGCAACTGAAGATCGAGTTCTCCAAAGCAGAAGCCACTCAGACCGATCTGGTTGTAAAGGCCACCGCCGCTACCGAGGCCGTCTCGAAAGCGGAGGCCGAGCGGAAAGCCGCTCTCGACGCGTTCATCGCAGCCCGCAAGTCCGCCCTGGATTCCGCGGGTAAGGACGCCGCTCCGGCGGCAAACGAGGCCTATCTCAAGGCGGCCGAAGCTCTGGCGCCGAAGATCGCAGCGGCGAAAGCCGCCGCCGACGCCCACACGGCAGCCAGCGAGGCCGCCACGCAGGCATTGACGGTGCTCGCCGGACATCCCGCCAAGATTGTGGCGGCGGACAAGGCCGTCGCTGACTTCGCGCCGCAACTGGCTCAAGCCGAAACAACTTATGGCGTGCTTGCCAAGGCGGCGCTGGATCGGCAGATCGCCCTGGAGGACGCCATGGTTCAGGCGGGGCAGTTGGTCTCCTTCGCCAAACAGGTCGCGCCGATTTTCGCGACCCGGTGCGTCGCTTGCCATAACGCACGAACGGCGAAAGGGCGGTTGAATCTCGAAACCTACGCCAACCTGCTCAAGGGGGGAGAATCCGGGGCCGCCGTGGTCGCGAACAAGCCCGGGGACTCGATGATTCATACTGAAATCGAATCGGGTTCCATGCCCAAAGACGCCGACCCGCTGGCGCCCGAGCAGATGGCGACGATCAAAAAGTGGATTGAAACGGGCGCCCGACTGGACGCTGGCGTGTCCGCCACCGCGGCGCTGATCACCATCATGCCGAAGCTGACGCAACCCAATCCACCGGAAGCGTATCGTGTTCCCGTTCCGGTGACCTCCGTTGCCTTCAGCCCGGACGGGTCGCTGATCGCGACCTCTGGTTATCGGGAGGTGGTGCTCTGGAATGCTGTCGATGGGCAGCTCGTCCGCCGAATCAGTAACTTGGCGGAGCGGCCGCACGACATCGAATTCACGGCCAATGGCGAGCAGCTCGCCGTCGCCGCCGGCACTCCGGGCCAACTGGGAGAGGTGAAGCTGTTCAAGGCGGCGGATGGCACGCTGGTGCGCGATCTGTTCACGACCGACGATGAAGTCTTCAGCGTCGCGTTCAGTCCGGATGGGACGAAGATTGCCGCAACATGTGCCGATCGCAGCGTGCGGGTGCATGATCTCGCCACCGGCAATCGTCTGGTCTTCATCGAAGATCATGCCGACTGGGTCATGGATCTGGCGTGGTCTCCCGATGGAACCCAGTTCGCCACGGCCAGCCGTGACAAGACCTCGAAGGTCTTCAACTCGAAGACGGGGGAAGCGGTCGCCACATTCAACAGCCATGCGGAACCGGTCTACAGCGTCGGGTTCCTGCCCGACGGCAAGCAAGTGGTGTCTGCCGGCCGCGATAAACGGTTACGCATCTGGAATGTCGCAGACGCCAAACAGGTCCGCGAAATCGGCGGCTACGGCGGAGAGGTCTTCCGGGTGATCGTGACCGCCGACGGTCATTCGCTGTCGACCGGCTCGGACAAGCAGGTGCGACTGCACAACCTGGCCAACGGGCAGCAGGTGCGCGCCTTCGCGGGTCATAATGACTGGGTCTACAGTGTGGCCCATCATCTCGGGGCCAAGCGTGTCGTCAGCGGCGGTCACGACGGAGACGTCCGTATCTGGAATTTCGACGACGGCACGCTGGTGAAGAACTTCATTGCCGCGCCGGGATTGACGCCGCCGATGACGGCCGCCGCTCAGTAGGC